>NZ_VOBC01000001.1:2266750-2590572 GCF_008369195.1 Sporosarcina sp. ANT_H38
AAGAAAAAACCCAACTATACCTTGAAAAACCACCAAGGTCTGAAGCAATCGAAGGCATTGCTGTTGTTACAATCGTGGCTTCCACAGCACTGACAAACATTGCTAGCATAACAGCAATGAGTACAAACGGCCGATTCGTTACTTTACTATTTTTCACTGTTCTCATTCTCCTTCCAAACAGAAAAGGGCCCCTCTAGGAGCCCGCAATTTAACCATAACAATTATTCAACCGAGTAAATATATCTTTTAAACTGCTTCATTATTACTCTTCGCGTTAATATGCCTGCAAATGTGCCGTCTTCTTCCGTCACGCAAAGAAATGTATGATCAATTAATAAATCGAGCCCTTTTTGGAACCGATCCGTCGTTTTTATGGATGGCAAATCAGTTTGCATAATTTCATCAACTTTCAAATCGGCAAGACGTTCATATTCAATACGTTCAAGGCCCAAAATAGAATCAGTAATCATACCCATACTGAGCAACCCTTTTAAACGGTATTTCGCATCAAGGACCGGTATAGCTGAATAACCTGTTTTTGTTAGAACAAGGAGGGCGTGCTCTGCATTATTTCCAACCTGAACATGCGCAACTTTTTCAGAAGAAATGATAAAATCCGCTATCGGTGTGAAAAGAAAATCCCTATTGTTTATAGAAATCATGTAAATCTACTCCTTCTGTAGCTATGCTGTTCATCTTAAAACTACATATCTATCATATCATAAGAAGGACTTTCTATCCTCGAAAATGAAAAAGAAAACCCCTTCCGTTAAGAAGAGGTTGCGTAATAAAAAATGACGATCCCCATGAAAAATACGGCAATGAGTGCTACCCAAATAATCGGATTTAATGTAAATGGATGCTCTTCAATCGATGCTGGAATCGAACCAGCCTGTCCCTCAACAACAACCCCCGCCTTGCTCCATTTTCGCACGGCGTTAAAGCCGACCATACAAATGATCAAAACTACGATAATTAATGGAACTGTCCATACATCCAACATACATCCCTCCTTTTTAAAGTAGGATGCGCTTATTCGAAAAAGTTAATCATCAAAACGGAAATTTATTAAGCCATTGTCCGCCGTCAAGTGTCACAATTTCTCCATTCATATAAGATGCCTTGTCTGACATTATAAATGCAGCTAGCTCCGCAATTTCTTCCGGTTGTCCTAGACGACCTAAAGGAATCGATTCCAGTGTGCGCTTTGCAGCTTCGTCCGACTCCCATAATTTTTCTGCGCCGCCTGTGCGGTCAATCGGACCCGGTGCAATACCATTCACACGGATTCCATATTGCGTTCCCCATTCAACCGCCAATGTCCGTGTTAGTGACATTACACCTGCTTTGGCTGCTGCGGAATGGGCAATGCCAGCGCCTGCATTCCAAGCATACGTTGCAAGCATATTTAAAATAGACCCTTTTTGGCCCTTTTCAATCCAGTAGTTTCCAACAGCACTTGAACAATAAAAAGTTCCATTTAATACAATATCAATAACTGACTTCCAGCCATTCGGCGATAATTTTTCCGCCTTTACAATGAAGTTTCCAGCTGCATTATTTACTAATCCGTCAATTCGTCCAAACTTCTCATCCGTAAAAGCGATAAGTGCTTCGACGGATTCAACATTCCTTACATCCATCTGAAATAGATGTGCATGTGCACCAATTTCTTCCTGAGCCGCTTTCAGCCGATCTAAATCTCTACCTGTAATGACGACTTGTGCACCTTCCGCAGCAAATTTCTTCGCCATGTATTTCCCCATTCCATTCGATCCACCTGTTACAATTATAACCTTTTCATTAAACATAGTAATTCCCCCTAATGTAATGAATGAATATTCACTCATAATTGTAGCACGTTATCGCCTTCATGACGAGACCAAAAACGGACAACGAATTTTCTCCTTTGTCCGTTTACAGTCTTACACTTTATTCGTAAAATATCTTTCCACAATCTCATCAGCCGGAACTGCCTTACTGTACAAAAACCCTTGCGCTTTCTGACATTTGGCTTCTAATAGAATTGTTGCCTGTAAATCCTTTTCTACGCCTTCCGCGATGACTTCCATACCAAGACTATGTGCTAGACTAATAATTGTCTTTGCTATTGCTTCATTTTTCACATCAGTTTCAATATCTTTAATAAATGATCGGTCTATTTTAATGATGTCGATTGGATATTGCTTCAAGTAACTGAGGGATGAGTAACCCGTTCCAAAATCGTCAACAGAAATGAAAATACCAATTTTCTTTAGTTCATTTAACGTCGATATTGTTTCGTCTATTTTCGTTAATGCGCCCTCTGTGATCTCCACTTCAAGAGAAGAAGGGACGATGCCATAGTAAGCAATTTTCTTTTTCAATTTATCTACAAAGTTTTCCATTCTAAATTGCTTTGGCGATATGTTCACTGCAATCCTGATTGCTTTAAACTGTTTTTCCTGCCACTCTTTCAATTGACGACATACTTGGTCTAACACCCAATCACCAATTCCATGAATAAGGCCTGAGTCCTCAGCAATGGGTATGAATTGCACTGGTGAAACAAATCCAAATTTGCCATTGTTCCATCTAAGAAGCGCTTCGAAGCTGCTAATTTGCCCCGTTTTCAAATCGACTTGCGGTTGATAGTGAACCGTCAGTTCATTTAATTCAATCGCTCTGCGCAAATGCGATTCCATCAGTGCTTCATCCGGGAAGGAAGAATTCATCTCTTCTTGATAGAAACGGTAATGGGATCGACCACGATCTTTTACAAAGACAAGCGCTTGTTCCGATTTCCGTAATAGGTCCTCCAGCGTTTTTCCATCTTCAGGATAAACAGCAATTCCAATGGATGCGGAGATAAAATACTCCTGATGATTAAAATAAAATGGTTTACCGAAATCATTCAGTAACTGTTGTGCAAACTTCTCCGTCTTAGGCACGGAATGATTTTGCAATGAAACGATAAATTCATCGCTGCCATTACGATATAATCTGGCAGATGCAGGACAGATAACCTTCAATCGTTCCGCAACCATCTTCAATATTTCGTCCGCACCATTATGTCCAAGCGATTCATTTATTAATTTGAAACGGTCTAGTCCTAAATGGATAAAAGAAAGCCTTTTATCGCTTTTAAGAGAAAAGAGAGAGTCCTCCGTAAAATGCTCTTTCATCGCACGACGATTCCAAAGACCCGTCAAATGATCATGATAGGATAGGAAAAAAAGTTTTTCATTATTTTTCTGATGAACAGATGTGTCCCGTAATATCAACTGAACTTCTTTTACATCTTCATTAACAAAGACTGGAATCGTCTTCAAGTAAGTGGGTAATAAATGACCCTTTTTATGAAAAATGGGTGTACCATCCATCTCAATTGATTCGCCAGCGAGTGAGCGGGACAAAAAAAGCTTGAATTCTCCGACTTCAACCTCCGTAGCAAGATTAAAGATTGAACGACCTGAAAGTTCTTTAAATCGATAACCGAAAGCTAAATAGACTGCCCGATTCGCGTAGATAACTTTAAAGTTCTTATCGATGGTTATGATTGGGTCGAGATTATGTTCGATGACAGAATTATATTTATGTAGCAACTCCGTCTGAGACTCCCTTTCAGCTTTGATATCAAGCCTCTCACGTAAGTCAATGAAGATAATTTCCCGTTCACATTTTTCAGTATGGCATTGAATATCCAGTTCGAATAATACATTTGTCCCATCTCGATTCGATTGGATTTCAGTCATAATATTTGTTTGAGTTTGTAGCTTGCGCTTAATTGGGATCCACAAATCTCCAAAAAAACAGTCTGCTGATTGTTGTACCTCAGCTGAAAAGTATTGCACGGCCAATGAATTGGCATAAAGCACATCAAAATTGCCTAGTTTATTTTTCTCTATAAGTATGGTCATCTTGAACGAATGGTCAAAAATATATGATTCAATAATTTTATCTAAACGCTCCTCAATCTTAACGTATCCCATATATGCCTCCGTTTGTTGTACATTTGTCTAAAGATTAGACAAGTAGTCCAGGCAAGTATGCGCTGGCCGTCCAAATACTTTACATACGTATTTAAACTTGATATGAATAGATTGCACCAATACCTAGAAATTATATCTCAATACAAGTATGAGCAATAACATATTGCGAAATAGTCTTATTTCGTGAAAAAACAGTACATTTCCCCAAAAACATTTTCTGGGGAAGTTGTACAATTCTTTCGTTCTTGGTATTATCGAAACATATGTAATCATTCAATCTTTCAACGAGGGAGGCCTATTTTGAAAAACAAACATTCCATCCGTCAATTAGCAATTGCCATCTATACGGTAAATCGTCATGCAAAAACAGCACCTGATAACAAACAGCTCTACGCTTTAAAGAAAATGGCGATAGACAAACTTCTTAGCTTGGGTACCGCAGAAAAAATCGGATTGCATTTTGTCGATAATCCAAAATTTAGTAAGCAGCATTCCACAGTCCTCGTCCGATGTGACGAATTCCTCTTTCATACAATCCCGGAAAAAGAAGACTTCAATTCACTTCCACACCTCGGACAACAAGATCCAACTTCTCGCAACCCGCAAGAACGGATGAGCTTGAAAACTGCGCGCGAGCTTCTCACCAATTATGTGGGTCCTGTCCACCAGAAAGTACCTGCGAAGAAAAAAACTACACTCAAAAAGTCTATTCACAGCATTCAAAGTACACAAAGTTTCCGTTCATCTTATTTGGATGGAAAATGAGATAATCGCCTGGGCACTGTTCCAGGCAATATTTTTAATGGTTGTCTTATCTTTGAAAATAGGGCAGTTCACGCAATTTCCCATTTAGAATAGCCCTTTTTTCTTCTATTACTTGATTTGTTCCGAAATTACTTTTTCAAAGTCAACGAGAAGAATCATTCCGTCATCTCGCTTGATAATCCCTGAAACAGGCACTTTTTCGCCCGTGTACATATCAGAGGCAGGTTCAATATCCGAGAAATTGATCCGTTGAATTTGAGTGACTGCTGTCACATCTAGAACAACTGTCGTCCCGTCAAATTCCGCGACGATATATTTTGTCTCATCACCATCATTAATATCTGTATTTCCTGTTACTTTCCTCAGATCGATGACAGGAAGCACTTCTCCCCTTAGTTGAATGATTCCTTCAATGTACGGGTGAGCATGTGGCAATACAGTTACTGGAACAGGTTGAATTATTTCACGCACATTCTGAATGCCAATTCCAAAATTACTTTTTCCGACCTGAAACTCTACAAATTCAAAAACCTCATAAGTTACTAGATCTGCTTTCATTGTATTCACCAGCTCAACTCCTACGTTTTAATAATTAGAACTTACTCTCTTAAATATGTTGAATGAATGATTCCATCGAATACCTTTTGGTGCTTAGGGGATACCACTCACCTCAAGCCGCTTTGGCTACCTATGTATCACGCCTACACTGGACTCACACATACGAAACCGGGTGCCAGTCACTAACACAACTTAGGTACTTTGATTTATAGCAACAACTGGCACTGGATAAAATCAAATTAATTGAACACTTATTACTATTTTCGGCATATTTCTATAACTATTTAGGTTTATTAATAATTTTTATACAGGACTTGTGTCCCTTTCTCTCCAAATCCTTTTTCAACGAGCTGCTCATACATTTCACGCGCAAGCCGCAAACCGGGAAGTGATAGTTGCATTGCCTCAGCTTCTGTCAGCGCAATGTTTATATCTTTCAAGAAATGCTTAACATAAAAACCTGGTTCAAAATCCCCATTCAACATCCGTGGTGCTAAATTCGATAATGACCACGAGCCCGCTGCTCCCGATGAAATAGATTTCAATACGATTTCAGGATCCAGTCCCGCTTTTTCAGCATACGTTAGTGATTCGCAAACACCGATCATATTCATCGCAATAGCAATTTGGTTACACATTTTCGCGTGCTGACCTGAACCTGCCAATCCTTGATAAACAATTTGATTTCCGAATATTGACAGAATCGGTGTAATCGCATTAAATATTTCTTCCTTGCCGCCGCACATAATTGACAACGTCCCATTCTTCGCCCCAATGTCTCCTCCAGAAACGGGCGCGTCAATCGCCGCCATCTGTAACTCATCCGCGGCATTCGCAATCTGTACAGCCAGTGCTGGGCTAGATGTTGTCATATCAATAAGAATTTGACCTGCCTTACCTATTGAAAAAATACCTCCCTCTCCAAAATAGATTTCTTCGACATCTACCGGATAACCTACCATTGTGAAAATTAGTTCTGCATCCTTCACAGTTGCACCCACTGTATCCCCCCACGCAGCACCAGCTTCAATAAGAGACCTCGCTTTTTCTTTTGTACGAGTATATACAGTCACTTCATGATTACTGTCTAAAAGGTGTTTAACGACGCTAGCACCCATAACCCCTGTTCCAATAAACGCTATTTTTTTGATTTCCATCTCAATTCCCCCTATTTAAAATTCGTATTACCTTATATCCTACCAAAGAAATTGTATTATTCCATCATTCATTTCTGATTTTGAACAAAAAAAGGAGGACGGGACCCTGTATTAGGGCTCCGTCCTCAAAAGGGGGAAATGAGAATGTTGCTGTGTTCTATCCTAATTTCCCCTTTTTCCTTATCTTTTAAACATTGTTTTTAAAATTATTATGTCTGATTTTATCGAGCTCATCTACAAAATGGCTTCCTTCTTCCTCAGTGACAGAATGAGAACCATACCTTACCTTGTCGTATGTGTTGAATAATACTTCATTGTGGCCCCAATTCATTCTGGAAAACCACTCCTTCACCGTTTCTCCCTCTAAACGCGGTACTTTCGAATACTGCGCTTCTTCCTCAAATTTCTTATATGCTGTTCTGACAACATCAAAAGCATCGGAATAATCATAAACAAGCTGCTTCTCCTTCTTTTTCTTTGTTCTCCCAGTTGAAAGGAATGTATTGCCAAGATCTTTGTCCAACAGCCGTCCTTTCTTTCTTCTCCTTGCGATTAAAATAAATGAAACTAGTATAGTTATAGATATTCCAAGCATGATGAATAATTCGTTATGGGAAAACGTTGCTCCAAAAATTCGCGTTCCATCCTGCATACTGAAATCGATGTAAGAAGATTCTACCTCGGCCTGCTCGAGCTGCCTCGCCCTTGCTTCATCCAATTTCGCATTATACCAGTCTAGTAAAGGAGTGACACCTTTTCCAAACAGTATGAACAGCCCGCTAAATAAAAATCCGACTATGGCAATGACCGCTGACCTGAATGGATGCATCAGAAAAGATACAGCTATATATGTGATGAAGCCCAGACCTAAGATCGCAGCAAATATTTTCCCCATATCTACTAGATTAAAATTACGAAGTTGCCAGCCTATTACCCCTATCACTATGAAGCGGATGATAAAGTAGATGACAGTCGTCAAAAGATACAGAACAACTTGTACACTCATCAGTTCGTCTGCATTCGCATTGACAAAGAAGAGTTTTAAAATGAAGTAAAAGACTGTAAAGAAAATTGTATTCAGTACAAGATACGGCCAGCCTTCTCCTTTTGTCTCACCAAAATTCACCTGCAACCGCCAAAACGAATAAACAAATAGCATAAACACAACTACTAACGGTAGACCGTTAAAATAGAATGGAGTCGCTAACAGCGCGGCTAGTAGTATGCCGATACCTAGGGAATATTCAACCTTAGAAAACAACAAATACGTAATTATACCCATCCCTGTGGATAGTAAGAGCCATAGATAATGCGAGCCTACAACCGAATCTATCGTTATAAAAAGGAATAGATAGACGAGTAAAAACAGCTCAAGAACGGTTCTTTCCGAGCTTATTAATCGGATCCTGTTTCTTTCAGTCTGTCCCTGATCCATTTATCGCCGCCCCCTCATAGAAACAATCCAGTTCAACTGTATTGTGCTTTGACCATCTTTTAACGAATGGACTGTAACGTTCAGGTTCATGTGTAATGAGTACAATGGTAGGAGGTAAAACACCTTTGGACTCAACCTTCTGCAGTACATTTTCAAATGGCAGTTTAGCATTTTTATCCGACAAAACCGCAAGCATTTCGAGCGTCTTTTGATACTGAGTTTTGCCTATTCCTGTCGGCAAGTACATATAGGGCGTTGCACCGAACGTATGGATATTTATCACAACCGAAAAGGGAATGGCATTTCGCGTACAATAATCTGCATAAGAAGCGAGCCGTTCTATTTTCAAGTCAAAGTCCTGAGGCGAACGTGGTTTTTCAATTGCATTCATAACGAAAAGAATCGACTGCTCAGTAACTGGCAGATACTCTTTTGTTTGTAATTTCTGCATCCGCGCGCTTGCTGTCCAATGAATTTGATCGAATCGGTCTGTTGGGACATAATCCCTTGTCCCGACAGGCTGAAATTTATCATGGAAAAGTGAATGTCGCTGATCTACTTCCCCCGGCCTAAACGGAGACGGTTGAAGTTTTCCAATTAATGGGGTTATTTTTGGATAAACCAGACTTTCCTGTTTAATCGGTTCCGCCAACTCCATCAAGACCGACCCTTCTCCAAAAATATGTGGAACTTCAATTGTCATTCGTGTTATTCTGGATAAGCCACGTTTACGACCTTCCAACGGTATTGAAATTCTCACTTTTTCACCGCTACCAATTGCAAAAGGTACTGAGAAATCGAAAATACCACTGAAATGGTGATGATTATCGACTACAGGTAAGACAGAATCCTCAATTGATAATGTTAATGTCCCGTTCCAAATTGGTATTTTCCCATTTTCAAATTCAAATAAAACCTCATTTACCGTTCCAATAAGAAATCGACTGCGACTTCGCGTTGGTAAGAGTTTCAAATCCTTACCAACTTTAGAATAGTAAATGTTTTGAAACGAAAACATGGCGAAGACAGCCGCGAAACAGGCTGCCGGTAAAATCAAGGAGTAAATGAGCGCAAACAAGAAAAAAACTAGCGTAATCCCCATCCCTGTATAAATCGGTTTAAATCCTTCTTCATAACGTATCCATTTCATTAAACGAATGCCTCTATTGGCACCGGGATAGAATTGACTATGTCTTTCAACACATCTGCAAGGTCTTTTGTTAACATTCCTTCTGTCGACAATTCTAGGCGATGCAAAGCCGCTGGTCCAATTATTTTTTTCACGTCATCCGGGGTTGCATAGCTTCTGCCAGAAATAAAAGCATGCGCTTTTGTCGCTCGAAATATTGCCAGCGTAGCACGTGAACTAAGTCCAAGTTCCAAAAAGGTGTGTTCTCTCGTTGCACGAACGATTTTTAATATATATCGTTCTATATCTTCATGTACAACTACTTCCCCTGCTTCTCTTGACCAATTTGCCACTTCTGCCGGTCCGATGACTGATGATGTAGTAATAGCACCCGGATTTTTTCCGTATTGCTTTAATATGAGATGCTCTTCTTCGAACGATGGATAACCAATATTCAACTTAAACAGGAAACGGTCGAGTTGTGCAGCCGGAAGAGGGAAAGTTCCTTGTTGTGACTCAATCGGATTTTGTGTTGCAATGACCATAAAAGGTGTAGGTAGTTTTATCGTTTCTCCATCAATCGTAACTTGTTTTTCCTCCATCGATTCAAGCAGACTCGACTGTGTCCGTGGTGTTGCCCGGTTAATTTCATCTGCAAGTAAAATATTTGTGGAAACTGGCCCTGCCTTCAAAATGAATTCCTGCGTTTGTGGATTGAAATAACGAATCCCCGTCACATCGGATGGAAGTACATCTGGCGTGAATTGAACCCTTCCAAATGCACCTCGAAATGCGTTTGCAAAACTTTTCGCCATCATCGTCTTTCCTGACCCCGGCACACTCTCAAGTAACACATGTCCCTGTTGTAATAGAGCAATAAGCATAAAATCGAATTCTTTTTCCCTCCCGATAATTGCTTTATTCAATTCAGTTTTAAATTTCTGTATAGTAGTCAATTAAACTCCTCCAGTTTTCAAATTTTCACTATATACTTTCATCCAAAAAGGACACTTCACACATTCACTATCAGCTTTTTTTTTAGCTCTTCGTACTGATCCATCAGATTATCAAGCTTTCTGCTAGCCCCTATCGTTTCATCAGCAGTCAGTCCTTTTTTATTCGCCACATTCATCATCTCTATACGTAATAATTCAATTTTCTCTTCTAAATTCCACTCCAAGATAATCCCCCCATGGATTGAACATAGTTAACTATATATTATACAGGTCTATTCTCATAAAAAGGGAATTAATTTGCGACATATTGCGACAAATCAAACTATCAGCAATGGAAAAGACTTTACGTTATACTACTTTTAAGGCACACTATATAAGATTGCGAAAAAAAGGCAATTAGTGAAACATTCAGTTGTCACGAACGTCAACTATAATCAAGGAGGGATTTACGATGAAAAGCAGATGGAATCTTTTATACGCAGCAATCGCGACCACTTTATTACTTACCGCCTGTGGTACGAGTCCCGATGAGGACACAGAAAGTAATAACGGATCTACAGAGGTTGTTGAAAATGTAGAAAAAGACACAGTGACTGGAGATAAAGAAACGGATACAGAAGTTGATACCAATCAAGAAAACAACCTGCAGAATGCGGAACTGACAGAAAGTGACGAACAAGGTTATGCTATTTCTGTTCTTCCTGACTATACATTAACAAGTGAAGAACCAGGTAAGGACAGTCTAATACCTGTAAACAATGAATCAGTGTTTATGCGTATTGAAACGGTAACTAAAGAAAACGGTACATATGACCATTTAGCCGATAACATGATTGCTGTACTTGAAGCATCAGGAGACGGCAGCGCGCCAATTGAAGTGATTGATGAGAAGTCAATCCCTATTGCAGAAGGAATTGAAAACGCAAAAGCTCTAACCATAAAAGCTGAATCCTCATCTATTACGGGAATTATTTTTGAACGCGACAATATGGTTGTTAGACTTACAATCTATGACACTCCAGAAGAAGAGTATTTTGAACAATTTCTTCGTATGAGCGAAACAATCGTTGCTAGATAATGAAAGACTAAAAAGAGCCTAACGGTTTCCGTTAGGCTCTTTTTAGTCTTTGTAGAAAAGCGCAAGCCCCTTTAACTTAAGGACCGAAGTGACTCGAAAGGCTAGGCACTGAAACCTAGAAGCAATTCCATGTCGAAATAATTATACCTTCTTATCTTTTTTAAAAAACGCAGCACTCGTTAGACGAGTTACTGCGTTTCATGATAAGTTCTTTACCGATAGACCTAATTTCCGCAATAATACAATTGCCTGATCTTGTTCCTCGGGAGCGAGAGAAGACATAAGAGATTCGATATTAACCGCATGTTCCGGGAATATCGAAGTCATTAAACTAACTCCAGCAGGGGTAATTGACATATATGTAATCCGCTTATCCTCTTCACAAAAAACTCGTTCTAATAGCCCTCTTTTTTCAAGTTTATCGACAACGTAGGTCATCGAACCACTACGAAGTAAGATTTTCTGCCCAATTTTCTGTATAGGTTGTCTTCCCCTATGATGAAGCAATTCAAGCACGGCAAATTCAGTCGGATTAAGTCCATGCTTTTCACTCGGTTTATGCGCTTCTTCCAAAATTACTTTGCTCGCTCTTGAAAGAACGATAAATAATTTCAGTGCCCGTTCTGTATCTTTTGTCATTATGCAGTGCCCCTTCTATATTCCGCTCAATAGTGCCCTCATTATAACGGCAAACACGCCTTCATGTCAAAAGACCAAGAAGACGAATCGATACGTTAATTACGGAGAATGAACTCTTTTTTTAGTTGTATCTGTTGCCGAGTCATGTCTAATCGCCGATGGCAATGTTACGATAAAGGTTGTTCCAATGTCAACTTCACTCTCGACCGTAATCGTTCCTCCATGTTCTTCGATATACTTCAAAACAAATGGCAATCCTAGTCCAGACCCATCTGACTTGGTAGTGAAAAATGGAATGAAAATTTGTTTTACTTGTTCAGTATCCATTCCTTTACCATTATCTGAAATCCCTAAAACAACTTTTCCAGGACTGTCGAGACTTACAAAAACAGAAAGATTCCCACCAGGAGTCATCGCTTCTATTCCATTTTTGAATAAATTGAGAAGAACTTGTTTAATTTTATCAGAATCGCCGTTAATCAATGAATCTTTAAGTATATTTCCTTTTTGTGTAATCGTAATTCCATCCATTAATGCTTTCGGATAGATAACTTGAATCATATCTGCCACTAGCACCCCTAAGGAGAATGTCGTCCTTTCGTTCTGTCCTGGTTTAGATAGTACTAGCATTTCGCTTAATATCGACTCCATTCTATCTACTTCTTCATCAATAACGGAAAGATATTTCATAGCGTCCTTAGTAGCGGAAATTTTAAGTAATTGAACAAAACCTTTCAATGTCGTCATTGGATTTCTGATTTCATGCGCTATACTTGCTGCCAGTTGTCCAATCGTCGATAATGAATTTGTATGGGCCAAACTATTTTTCATGGCCATTTCTTCAGTTCGATCGTTCATTCTTACCAAATAAACTTGTGTCTCGCAATCGTATAATGTCGTAACTTGATAATATCTTACACCATCCTCGCTTCTGTCATACCTGGTTATTTTTTCTGCAAACCCATAGAGGTTTATATCTTTATAATAATTGATTAGTGATTCTGGATCTTCAGGAAACAATTTTAAGATTACTTCCGCTGATTTGCCCAAAAAGTATTTTTTCGGCAGGTTAAAAAACGTGCTATGCTGATCATTGACATCATAGATTAGCCCATCCCGATTCATAACAACCATAAAGCTGTCTGAATTACGAAAAGCTTGTATATAGGTTTTTTCCGCTATATCCCCAAATTTTTGCGGTACATCAAATAGTGCAATCACCTGCTGATCATCATCTAAATACTCAAGATGCATTCTAACAGAACTTATTCTATTCTGACCTAGTCGAATGTTCACATCGATTGTTTTGTTCCCAGTTTTTTTTATATCACTAATGATGTCATCCCATAGATTAGTAGGTGGCATAATAAAAAGTTCTCTAATATTTCCTGTTCCATCATTGACGAATTCTTTGTGAAACGAGTCATTCACATATAAAAGCGTGCCTTCTAGGCCAAAAACCGCACCTGGTCTGATTGCATCATCCAATATAAATGTGATGTGTTTCATAACATTTTTAGTTTGATATTTCAAGTGTATTCCCCCACATTCCATTTTTTAAACAATATGAAAAATGACACTTATTCATGCAGGAAGGTCAAAATGATATAATAATTAATATAATCAAATTATTCCATATTTACCTCAAAACGGGAATGGTCCTTTATACCTGAATAAAAAAATGGTTACCACGATATAACATTAAAGAGGACAGTGATTGAGCTAAGAATCCTGTTCTATCAACATTAAACGCGAAATATTTCCAAATAACTCTAGCTAAACGCTATTAAAAAAATATGTCATGCCTGAGTTTAGTCCTTTCATTGCGAAGTAACAATAAAGGATCTAACTATGAACATTGTATCAGACTTATATCAAAAAATGTCAGTTATCATGGATTTAAGTATTCATTTCTGAACATTGAAGAAATAACCAAAGTAAAGTGTATGTAAAAATGTGAAACCTAAAGTAAAAATTATAGAGGAGGAGTCTTAACGTTATATTCGATTACACGGCTGTTGATTAACCAAAAGTAATCAGTAATTAACTTATTTATTCCCTGGCGGCTACTTATATAATTGCGCTTTCGGATTGCTTTGGATTGAATGACTTCTATTTCGATTACTGAGATATCTTGATGTGTAGAGATGCGGCTTTGTTGCATCCCTTGGTAATCGTATAGTTGCCTTTCATCCGTCCCACTCCAAATGCATAAACACACAGAGTGATGAAGCTTTTCGGGATGAAAGAATAGGTGACTTATTACCTAGAGAAAATCCCCCATCTCCTATCGGGAGAACTCTAGTTGGTCTAGATTCGGGCTTTAACTGGAAGATCTATTTGAACTGAATATACAAATCGGTGACACTGCATTGCGACCGTTATCGAGACACTATTTATTTTTCAGCTCTTCGTACACAAAAGAATAATCGACAAGGACGTTGATTTGACGGAGCTGATTTTCTTTTTTGCACAACCATATCGTAAATCACCATAAATGTGCTGAGGTTTAACATTTCTTGATTTGAAATTATCGGGACACCGTCTAGAATTAGTCTCTTCAATTGGACAACAATAAAACGAGCCTTTCCCTAAATTCATCGGGAAAGGCTCGTTTTATTGTACTAATTATTTAGTAGTGACTCAGTTAAATAATTAGGTAGAACCAGCGTAGGTTCCTGATTAATGGTAGCCGAAGCGTTTCCATTGGAAACTTTCATTTCGAATTTTATAGCGGACTTTTTCAATGGCCTCATTTAAAATGGGACAGCCTTTTATTATCCGATAATAACCCTTTCCTTTGGAAAATGATATTTCAATTTCTTTGTTTTTCCTCCTAATGTAAAGAGGAACGAAATGAGCCCAACTCGTCCAATAAACATCAACAGCATGATGATCACTTTTCCAATTACAGAAAGATCTGATGTTATACCAAGTGACATGCCGCATGTTCCGAAAGCGGAAGTTATTTCAAATAACAGCGCAACTACCGGGACACCAGGTTCTGTCACAAGCAGAATGATAAGTGCTATCATGACCATTGCCAGCGCAAGGATAATGACAGCAAATGAACGGAAAACATCTATCAACTTGATTTGCCGATGAAAGATATTAATGACTTGATTACCACGGGCAAAGTTGATTAGAAATAGGACCGCAACCGCAAATGTAGTTGTCCGAATTCCACCGCCTACTGAACTCGGTGAAGCGCCAATGAACATCAGTGAACTGATGAATATATCTGTTGCTTCACTGAACTTTGTTACATCATGCGTTGTAAGTCCTCCAGATCTTGAAGACACCGAAAAGAATAGTGCAGTAAATATTTTTTCATGCCATACCATTCCTTTGAAAGAATTCATTGATTCCAAAATAAAGATTATGACCGTACCAAAAACGAGTAAAAATCCGAATGTAGAAGTAGTTATTTTGGTAAATAAGGAAAAACGGAAATTAGGTACTTTTTTCGAAAAATAACTTTTCACTTCAATTAGAACAGGAAAACCGATTGCTCCCAGTACGATAAGTATCATTGTCAAGGTCTGAACAAAGTAATCATTGAAATACTGCGTGAGCGACATTCCCGTAATATCAAATCCGGCATTTGTTGTTGCGGAAACCGACATGAACATTCCGTTGAGGAGCGCTTCACTAAATGTGTCATAGAATCGCATTATATATGCTGTAAATAATAAGCCGCCAATGATTTCAATTAAAAATATAATTTTAACGATTTCCTGAATTAGATTAACTACCCCAGCGAGACTGTACTGATTATGATCGACCATAATTAGCTGCCGTTCTCGTAAACCAATTCGCTTTCTGACGAGCAACCAAAAAAACGTACCGATCGACATGATTCCAATTCCACCAATTTGCAACACAAGCATAAGCATACAAATACCGAAAACAGAATAAGTACTCCCAATACTAATGGGTGTTAGTCCGGTAACGCTGACGGCACTGACGGCTGTAAACAAACTATCAATGAAGCTCACCTTCACACCAGGTAGATAAACTCCCGGCAAATTTAACAGTAAAAACGAAAATGCAATAGCCACAAAATAATAAAACACAATTACTTGAGCAGGAGTGAACCTGCGTAAATTCTCGCGATTGAATTTCATTCAGTTCACCGTTCCTTTCACCAATGATAAGGTGTCCTACCTATTTTAGAGAAGTCGGATGAAAAAAGAAAGAAAGAACTGATTTATATTAAAAAAGCAGTCGTGCAATTGCACGACCGCCTCTAAATTCATGCTTTTTTCTTGCTTTTTCTAACCCCAAACAAGTAACCATTTAGTCCAATTCCAAGTAGAACAATCCAGAATGTCACTTGCCACCCAGTTGAATGTGGGAAGGATTCATCGAGGATAGCCAAGCCTGGATGTGCCAGTGCAAGAACAGCCAATTTGACACCAACCCATCCAACAATAAGAAATGCCGCCGTTTCCAATGAAGGGAACTTTTGCAAAAGAACAACAAAATGACGTGCAGCAAATCGCATGATGACTAAACCAATTATACCACCTAACAGCATGACGATGAATTGTCCACCGTTAATGCCACCAATATCGAAATTACCAACTTTAGGTAACGTTACCGCAAGAGCAACAGCTGCCAACATCGAATCTAGTGCAAATGCAATATCCGCAAGTTCGACTTTCACAACCGTCATCCAAAAACCGGATTGTTTGCCTTTTTTAGCATCGGGATGTGCATCCCCACCTTTTCGCTGGTCAATAATGTGCTTAACGGAAATGAACAATAAGTATGCTGCCCCAAGAGCTTGTATTTGCCAGATGTTCACGAGGAATGTGATCATGAACAATGCTGCAAAACGGAAAACAAACGCTCCTAATAATCCGTAAAAAAGTGCCTTTCGCTGTTGATCACGTGGTAAATGCTTTACCATGACCGCCATAACAACCGCGTTATCCGCTGCTAGTAATCCTTCAAGTACGATGAGTACAAGAAGTACCCATGCATATTCCAATATTATTGCTTCCAATACAATTCCTCCTAGTTTAAATCAAATAAAAGAGACCCTCACCTAATAAAAGGCAAAGGTCTCGCTAAGTCGGAATTTTAGTTTACAAAAATCCAGCTATCATAACCGATGGCAAAAGCCATGTATTGACGACTATGAAATAGGTTTCCCTATAGCTACTCCCCCTTGACATAAAGTCAAAAGTTATTAAGTTCGGGTACTTTCAATTTATTATACCACAATTATCTCATAAGTAAATTGTGAATCACCCTATTTTTATATGAAATTCGCTTTTTTTCTTGTTTTTCTCATAAAATGCTGTCATAGATGGTATCGACTTAATAAAGTCGGCGCATACTATCCCGCTTCCTTCAAGAAGCCTCTCTGCAACCGTCGTATCGAAAGAGGCATCCCACATCATATAATCAAGTGTTTCAGCCTCGACACCCAGTGTGCGCTGTAATCGAATTGAAGAGAGTCCTCTTTCAGCAAGGAACCGAGGTAATCTGCCTTTAGGTTTTTTCCCTGTCAATTCAACGACCATTGCACAGTAAATTTCTTCAATCGGATGCGGTGCAGGATCCGTTAAGTGAACCGTATGGCTGACTGCCGCCTCATGGTTAGACAAATATACTGTAGCGTTGATAATATAATCAATCGGCACAACATTTATACACGCCTTAGTTTTCCCAACATAAGGGATAATCGGCATCCATCGTAATTTATCAATCATATTCATAAAAAAATATGGACCGTCAAACTTAATAGTTTCACCTGTTGTAGAGTGACCACGTACAATTCCAGGACGAATAATTGTCACAGCGGACTCCTTCTTCAGTTCTTCCACAAGTAGTTCCGCTTCAAATTTCGTTTCCTCATAATGATTTTTAAAAGAATTCGGACGAATTAATTCAGTTTCAAGCAATTTCCCTTCCCTTTTCCCTGCAACATAGGCCGTGCTAAAATACATAAAGCGCTCGATAGAAGGATGATTCCTTACGAATTCCACCACTTGTCTCGTCCCTTCAACATTGACCTGCCATGCGATTGCAGCCTTCACAGCAAGATCATATATGGCAGCAAGATGCCATATAGTTAACGTTTCCTCATGTAACTCTTTAATCATCTGCTGGTCCATCCCGAGTCCAGGTTTCGTAATATCCCCGACTACTATTTCAAATCGAAAAGCAATATTCATCTCATTCATAATAGACGTAGCTTTTTCCTTTGCGAGCTCCACTTGACTTGACTGAACCACAGTGTAAATTTTCTCCACTTTTCCAGTACGTATTAATTCTTTTATTAATTGTGTAGCTATGAATCCGGGAAAACCTGTAAAAAGATGAGTTTTCATATAATTCCCCCTTATTCAAGTAGTGTAGCATTAGAATTAATAATGAGAAACAATATTCAGTTTAATCACTAGTTATACGTATTGAATGAACGATTCCATTGAATAACACTTCTACCACTCCTGAAATGCACTACAATCTGTTCGAATACATGTCGGATTCAATATGAAAAGAACCTCCCTAGAAAGGAGGTTCTTCCGTTATTTACTTTCCAACTGCTCGCCTTCTCGTTTGTCGATCAAATAAGCTATAAATGACAGGCACAACGTACAGTGTCAATAAGGTCGAGCTAAGTAAGCCACCAATCACCACAATGCCCATAGGTTGGTTCATTTCAGTTCCTTCGCCAATACCCAGTGCAAGAGGCAGCAAACCAAGAATGGTCGTCAGTGCCGTCATAAGGATAGGACGCAACCGATCTCTGGAAGATGAGATAATCGCATCATAAGTGCTAAGTCCAGTTTCTTTTCGCTGATTAATGTAGTCGATAAGTACAATCCCATTATTAACTACAATCCCTACAAGGACGAGAATTCCAATTATCGCTGTCACACTAATTGGCGTACTCGTCAGGAATAGACCCAGCGCTACCCCAATTATCATAAGTGGCACAGAGAACATGATAACGAATGGATATTTGAAAGATTCGAACTGCGCAGCCATGACAATATAAACAAGTGCAACGGCTAATAATATCGCCATGGTCATGTCATCAATCGCACTTTCGAATAACTCCCTGTCACCGCCAAATGTCAATTCAATTTCCTCCGGCAGATTGAGTTGGTCAACCACGTCATTCACTTCCTTCGTCATCTCCCCAAGAGTCAGTGACGATACATATTTCACATTGAAGGTAACCGAATGTGCCTGATCAACACGCTGGATGGCAACTGGCCCTTCAGCAATGTCGATTGTCGCAACTTCGTCGAGCCTTACAAAAGTACCTGTAGGAGTACGAAGTTTTAATTTTTTCAACTTATCTATGCTGTTGTGGAATTTTTCATCGTATTTCACATAGACAGCGAATACCTCTTCATTTTTCCCAATAATTTGCGTGGCTAATGAACCGCGTGTAACATTGTTAACCGTTTGCGCAATTTGATAAGGCACTAATCCTTTACCGGATGCTTTATCACGATCCACTTCTATTTGGATTTCTTGAATGGTATTTTGAAGATTGTTTGTGACTTCCGTTATCGGATCAAGATCAACCAGTTTGCTGTTCAATTTCGTAACCGCATCATTTAGACGCACTTCATCAGTATCTTTCATTGAGAACGTCAATGTATTCGGACTTGAACCTGCCGCAGTCTGCATTATGAAGCTGATTTTCGCATCATCTCCGACAGTTTTCAACACTTCGGGTTGCACTTCATCTACGAATTCAAAAATCGAACGTTCCCTGTCTGCAAGTGGCACAAGTTTTACAGATATTTCTGCAATATTCGCTTTAGATGTACCTTGCGCTATGTCCTGTTGTGTTCCACCAACTAGACTGACGTATACATCTACGTCACGCTGTTCTTTCAATTGCCCTTCGATTCGTTTTACGACTTCGTCAGTCGCAGTAGATGATGAACCGTTCGGCAACTTCACCGTAATGTTGACAAATCCCTCGTCAGTTGCTGGCAAAAACTCTGTCCCGACTTTAGTTAAGGCAAAGCTACCTAACACGAGCGCAATTAGCGTCAATATCAGAACCACTGACCGGTGTTTCAGTGACCACTTCACTGACCTTTCAAAGTTGTTAAACCCTTTTGAACGACGTCTCCGCGCTTCTACATTTCTCTTCGGTTTCTTCAGCAGACGGCTCGCCATCATGGGCACAACCGTCAATGCAACAATGAGTGATGCGAATAAGCTAAAGGAAATCGTCAAGGCAAATTCCGTGAAAATTTGTCCGATTAGTCCACTGATAAATACCACCGGGACGAAGACAGCAAGCGTTGTTAACGTTGACGCAATGATAGCACCACCAATTTCCTTCGAACCTTCTGAGGCCGCTACTTGCGGACTCTTCCCCATAGCAAGATGCCGTTCAATATTTTCAATTACAACAATCGAGTTATCAACTAACATACCAATACCAAGTGCAAGCGCACCAAGCGTCATAATATTAAGCGAGAAATCTGCAAAAAACATTAGAACAAATGTAACGATTACAGAGTACGGAATGGCAATGCCGATAATGATTGGGCTTTTTATGCCACGTAGGAAGAAAAACAAAACAAGCATCGCGAAAATACCGCCCAATATTAGCGATTGTCCAATATTCCCAATGGCAAGTTTCACATAATCGCCCTGGTCAAACAGTATGTCTGATTCGACACCTTTGAATTCGTCTTTTTCCAGAAGCTTATCGAGAGACTCTTTGAATGCGGTCGATACATTCGCTGTATTTGCGCCGGATTCTTGCAGCACTGACATCAGAACCGCTTGCTGATCATTCGCACGGGTTTTCGTAGCAGACTCAGCTTCTAAACGTGCTACATCCGCTACATCGCCGATTGTTACTTTTTTTCCAGTCTGCGGACTCACCCCCACCGTAACGCTACGAATATCAGATATGGTCGTTAACGTACTGATGATACGGGTCGTGAGTTGCTTGCCGTCTTTCGTTTCAATTGGTTCCCCTGGCATGGACACATTATTTGACTGAATCGCCTGAACAATATCTGATTGGACAAGTCCATTCGCTTCAAGTTTTTTCTGATCTAGAATAATCTGTACTTCTTCCACCAGTTTACCCGAGGTGGAAACACTTGCTACACCATTTGTTCGGCGTAACTCAGTCTCCAACTGCTCCGCAATTTTCCGGACATCAGTATCTCCTGCCGTTGCACGTAATGATAATTGAATAACCGGGAACTGGGATGGATCAAATTTCATAAAGCGCGGTTTACTTGCACCTTCAGGAATTGGAATCTGATCGACCCGTTGCATAATATCAAGCTGGACATCATCGATTTTCGTTGACCAGTCGAACTCGAGTAAAATGAAATTGGCGCCTTCCTGCGAGGTGGATTGCATTGACTTTAATCCGGGCGCAGTCGATAAGCTTGCTTCGAGCGGTTTTGTTATTTTCTCGCTCACTTCAGCTGGAGATGCTCCTGGATAACTTGTCACAACGACAGCAATCGGCGGATTTAATTCAGGAATGAGCGTCACAGGAATACGAAAAAATGACACAACCCCAAGAATGATGATAAGAAACATTATGACCATCGTAAATACAGGCCTTTTTATAGAAAAATCACTGATTTTCATTTACACATTCCTTTCTTTATAGGAAAAACACAAGGTTCCGTCTTGCCCCGGCAGGCATAAGTAATAGAGGAAGGCAGTTTAAGATCGCAACTTCCTGTCGCAACAAGGAGGGATGTAGTCTAATCCGTTTTAACAGCAAAACGTCAACAGACCCGTAAACTTTCCGGACGGCTTTTGACAAAGGGGGTGAAGTCTGGAGTCTAGACAACGACCCAAGTAGAAAAAACTTATACTTCATTATCTTTTAAAAGGACTTCACTTCATTAATCATAATGAAAGATGGAGTCGACTTCAAATTAGAGCGTCTATTGTATAAAAAAACCCGGCAAGGCGGTTGAACCGGCTTGTCGGGTTTCAGAATTATAACTGGCTGTATAGCTCAATATCAGGATTTTTATCATTGAACCAACGCATTGCAAATTCGTTTTCAAATAAGAATACGAGTTTGTTGTGGCGATCTTTTACAAGCATTGCACGTTGCCCTGCCATTGATTCTTTGACGTCGCTTTCGTTGACAATCCAACGCGCAACTTTCGAACCGACATGCTCCATGCGCACTTCAACGTTATATTCATTCTGCATCCGGTGCTCAAACACTTCAAATTGAAGTTGACCAACTGCACCTAGAATTACTTCTTCAGTGTGAAGCGTCCGGTAATACTGAATTGCCCCCTCTTGAACAAGCTGAAGAATTCCTTTATGGAAATGCTTAGATTTCATAACGTTTTTCGCCGTTACCCGAACAAAGAGCTCCGGTGTAAACTGTGGCAGCGCATCGAATAGGAAGTTTGATTTACCACCGATAACCGTATCCCCAATTTGGTAGTTCCCCGTATCATGAAGACCGATAATATCACCCGCTACCGCTTCATCCACTATTTCACGGTCATCTGCAAGAAACTGCGTTGTCTGTGTCAGTTTGAATGTTCTAGAAATACGTGGTACCGTTACTGTCATTCCACGTTCGAATGCACCTGAAACAATACGGACGAATGCGATTCTATCACGGTGCATCGGGTTCATATTCGCTTGAATTTTAAAGATAAATCCTGAAAACTCTTCCGAATACGGATCGATTTCAGTTTTATCCTTTGTTATTCGTGGTTGAGGTGGTGGTGAAAATTGTAAAAACGTTTCCAAAAACGTCTGCACACCGAAATTCGTCAACGCACTACCGAAAAATACAGGTGTCAGTTCGCCTATAGCTATTTTCTCTTCATCAAAATCATTACCTGCTTCGTTAAGAAGTAAAACATCTTCAAGTGCTTGCTTATAATATGAAGTTTCCATCATCGGATGTGGTTCTGCAAGCCCGCCGTCTTCATTTATCGCAAGAAAACGTTTGTCATCGTCGACCCGCACCTGTTCAACACGTTTATTAAAACGGTCGTAAATACCAATGAACTCTTTACCCATCCCTATTGGCCAGTTCATCGCGTAAGACTGAATGCCAAGCACTTCTTCCAATTCCTCCATCAGTTCAAGCGGTTCTTTACCTTGACGGTCCATTTTATTAATGAACGTGAAGATTGGAATTCCACGCATACGGCATACTTTGAATAATTTAATTGTCTGTGGCTCGATTCCTTTTGCTGAGTCGACCATCATTACAGCCGCATCGACTGCCATAAGTGTTCGGTATGTGTCTTCACTGAAATCTTCGTGTCCAGGTGTATCTAGGATGTTAACACGCTTACCATCATAATCGAATTGCATAACAGATGATGTCACCGAAATCCCACGCTGTTTCTCAATTTCCATCCAGTCCGAAGTTGCAAATTTCCCTGACTTCTTCCCTTTTACTGTTCCAGCATCGCGAATTGCGCCACCGAAATAGAGTAGTTTTTCTGTGATTGTCGTTTTCCCGGCATCCGGGTGAGAAATAATTGCAAACGTACGGCGTGATGCAATTTCTTCTTGTATTGGTTTATCCATTATATATTGTCTCCTTCTGTTCTGCTTTTCTTAGCATAAGTTTATCATAGTCTAAACTGCAGTATATAATTTGGATAAATGCTTTTGCATCCATATTTGCGGGTGCTCAACAAAACAGCAGCTCTGTATTATGGTTTATTATATCGTTTCCTACTAGGGAGGATTCAGGGGTAAAAGTAATAGACAAGCACGCACCCCAAAAATACACAAAATAAAACGACCTTTCCGCAACTGGATTGGTCGTTTTATGCCTCCATCACCCACGATACTATTAATACTAATTTTAACATCTTCACGATTGGCTTGCAATGATAAAAGTCCTGCTTGAACATCCGTACATCTTTTGGTTTCAGTAAAACAACAAACTTACACTCACAATATTACTCATGTTGACTTTTATGTTTTCGTAACCAAATGAATCAACAAAAATCCTCGCTAACTTTCGATATCCTTAACTAATCCTGTAACTAGCTCATTCCACTTATGAGCATATATCGAGATTTAAACCTCAACCCCGAATTCAATTGACTTCTCAACTTTCTGGCCAACTTCAAGATAGTCAGTTTCCGTAAGTTTCTGCCCTTGTACCCTGGTTGCTTTTGATTTCGCTGGATCTCGAATTGCTGTCATTTTCATCAGCCTTTCTGTACCAGTCTCTTAATTCCGCTAGGTGTTCTCGAAACAGCATCGATATGGCCACCTTTTCAGCACTCTGATCAATCACGTTGTTGCAGCTCCTTTAATGCTCTGATTTCCTGCCAGTGCAAAGTAAATAGATATCAATTCTTCTGTACGATTACGCAACCGTACGTTCAGGTACCTCCGATGATCTTCGTAGCCCCCGTGAATAAAAGTGTAATCGGTAAATGAGCCGTCTTTTCCCTTTTTAATTAACTTCATATTTTTGCTTCGTGCATAAGTATTTGTTTCTTTTAAATCTGCCCGAACGTTCTTTAATGCATTTACAACGATGTCAATATAAGGTCCTTTTAATTTGAACTGGCTGATTTCAATCGTTTCCCTGTCTCTCTCCAAAATCTGAATGATTATCGGTAAATAAATCATGTTCTCGAAATACGGTAATGCATCTCCAGGGATTAATGGCATTAGATTACCCTACTCTCTTTCTGCATTAAGGGAACAAACGTCAGTACATTATCAATCGTAAAAGTTCGCTTGGATTTACATAGAAAACAGTACGTATGGAATGATTCCTCGCCAACCTGCAGTATGATGATTCTTCGTTTGCTGATTTGACAATCTATTGCGAGGTACATCATTTCTAAGGGCTCATTACACTCCGCTAACTTCAACAATTGATTACGTACATTCATTCCCCTTTCTCATTAGAGTAACGAACAATCGTTCTGGTTGCAAGGAAATAAAAAAGATCGCCAATAGACGATCTCCAGTTGCTCAACTAACGTACGCCCTTTACTACTTTCAGAGTTCTCATAAATGCTATAAATAAATAAAGAACAAATGTATACACAACTACAACGCACATAGAGTAGATGGCTTTTAAATCTGTACTTATTGGGGAATAACCACTGTGAGCATTATAATGATATTCTGCTCCTTCATATCCTGTCCAAATACTAAATAACGTACCACCTAATATAATAAGAGCAAATATGGCTTTCTTATGCAAAACCATTTTAATTAAACTATCTTTAAAAACTGTTATTACATTTAATTGACTTTGATGCTGATTGATTAAGTTCCAACTACTTTTAAATGGGACTAAAAAAAATATAATGATTGCGCTATAAACAAAAAACATTACTACAATATCTGAATACCCCATTAAGTCCTCCTCTTTCCAATTATTTGTTTACTTCTTTTTTGATGAAATAGTTTTCCTATCGCCAATTCTACAGTTCAATTGAATAGAGTCCTGTTCTTTATTCTGTAATTCGTTTCTAATAGCAGGAATACCTCTTTAATTCGACAAACAATAAAGGTGTCGCAAGCTTCGAACCCTTCGATCATGGGGGCACTTCATCACGTAAAAAAACACGTTTGGTGCTACTGTTTTCCGCTATCTCCAAAAAAAATCGTTAATTTTCCCCCCTAGATGTTTAAAGGGAGGTAATAAAGGTTATTGAAAGACTATAGCGGAATTTTAAAATACTAAAATAGGAGATGGATAGTATGAGTTTCATTTGGTTTTTAATTATTGGTGGGATTATCGGTTGGCTAGCAGGTATGATTTTAGGAAAAGATGTCCCAGGAGGAATTATTGGTAATATTATCGCAGGTATAATTGGGGCATGGATTGGTGGTATGCTTCTTGGAAGTTGGGGACCTAAAATTTCAGATTTCTACATTTTCCCTGCTTTCATTGGAGCGATTATTCTTGTGTTCATTGTGAGCTTAATTATGAGATCAATGCGTAAAGCTTCTTAATGGTAAATAGTTCTTTCAGTTTATTTCTAGACGAATATGTGAATCATATGTAAGCAACAATAAATGATGACTGTGTATTTGATAAGTAAAACGACCCATTCCACAAATTGTGGAATGGGTCGTTTTACTTTGTCCTTACTTATTAATCGCATCTGTATACTTAACCGCTAATCCCAATGCTTCCGCATCTATAATGATTTGGGATTGTCTTTACTTAATAAAGATGTTTCTGTTCACTTATTAACAAACCCTGTACCAAACTTCTTTTCCGCCTCTTCCAGCGCAATGTCAGCATCTGAATGCGGGTATTTCACAGAACCAATAATTTGATAATCTTCATGGCCTTTTCCTGCAAATATAATGATATCTTCAGGATTCGCAACTGCTACTGCATGACGTACCGCTTCCTTCCGGTCACCTATACATGCATATTGATCATGCTTCATACCCGCTTCTAATTCTGCCAGTATCGATTCATACGGCTCGTCCCGCGGATCGTCTGTCGTTAAGACCACATAATCTGCGACGGATGCTTTCTCTGCCATAATCGGACGTTTTATCCGATCCCGATTGCCGCCGGTTCCAATGACGAATATTAGACGACTTCCTTCCTTTTTATAAGGAAGAACTGCATCAATCGCTTTTTCGATGGCATCCGCTGAGTGCGCATAATCGACATACATCGTAATCGGCAATTCAGTCGGCACTTGTTCCATTCTACCTTTGACAGATGAAATCTTCCCAAGATAGTTTATGATGTCTTCAGTTGCCATCCCTTTCGCAAACAAAGCCGCAATCACAGCAAGTGCGTTGTAGACACTAAATTCACCAATTAAATTCATAACTACACGGAATTCACCACCAGGTGCGGTAAGCTTGAACGTTGTACCGTTTGCCCGCAGCTCAATGTCTGATCCACGAAATACAGCTTCATTTCTGATACCGTATGTGAGAACTGGATGAGACGTCATTTCCAACAGGCGATTGCTCCACTCATCATCTGCATTGACGACAGCAAACTTACGCTTCTGCAAATCCTGTCCTAGTTGCGAGAACAACAGTCCTTTCGCTTGTCCATAATTGTCCATCGTCCCATGAAAATCAAGATGATCATGCGTTAAATTTGTGAAAACAGCGATATCGAATTCTGTACCAGCAAGACGCCCTTCCACTAGACCATGCGAAGATACTTCCATTGTCATCGTTGTACATCCTTCTTCCGCCGCATGGGCAATCATCCCTTGTGTTGACAGTACGTCAGCCGTCGTGTTCTCCGTTTCATAGAGTGTTCCGTCCAAGTCAAAACCGATTGTTCCGGTAACGGCGGATGCTTCCCCCGCTAACTGAAGTATCGCTTGGATAATGCCACTGACGCTCGTCTTACCGTTCGTCCCCGTCACACCGATCATCGTCATCCGTTTAGATGGGAAATTGTAAAACTGAGGCGCCAACAAACTAATTGCCCGGGATGTATTTTCAACCCTAACGACTGCAACTTTATCTAAATCTACATCTACATGCTTTGAAGCAATGATAACCCTTGCACCATTGTCTACTGCTTTTTCAACGTATTTATGGCCATCTACCGTAAACCCCTCAATACAGACGAAAACTCCTCCTGCATTCACTGCGCGCGAATCAATCGCAATATCCGTCACAGTCGGTGGTACCGCTCCTGCTACCTGTTTGACAGGCAATATTGAAAGTAACTTTTCCGTATCCATCAAAACCCTCCGTTCAGTCCATCATTGCTGAAGTAACATACGCTCGAAGCAACTGAGCTGACGCTTTCAGCGAATCAGTATGTGTCCGTTCCATTGCATGTGACGATTCAATACCAGGGCCGAATAGTGCATGCTTCACGTCAAAGCCCGCCCGGATTGCGGCAGACGCATCTGAACCGTAAAACGGGTAAATATCAAGTTTAAATGGAATACTACCTTCTTTGCAAAGCCCAGTCAAATGTTGTGTCAATGCATAATGATACGGTCCACTTGAATCTTTTGCACAAATTGAAACCGTATACTCGTCGGAGGTTTGTCCATCTCCAATCGCTCCCATATCAACCGCAATATATTCAACTGTCTCTTCGGGAATATTGGAGTTCCCCCCATAGCCAATCTCTTCATTGTTTGAAATATAGAAATGAGTCGTATGTGGAAGTTTAACTCCTTCTTCCTTCAATGAACGGATCAATCCAAGCAACAATGCCGTACTCGCTTTATCATCAAGATGACGTGATTTAACGAAACCGCTGTCCGTCACTTCAAATCGCGGATCGAATGAGACAAAATCACCTACTTCGATACCTAGTGTACGTGTTCCAGCTGCATCTGTTACTTTCTCGTCAATGCGAACTTCGATATTTTCAGCACTTCGCTCTGCGGTTCCAGCGTTTTTATAAACATGAACGGAAGTTTGGTGCATAAGGATTGTTCCACGTACTTCTTTCCCTGACGCTGTATGAATGAGACAGTATTCACCTTCAACGGCGTTCCACCTAAATCCACCAATCATATCAAGCTTTAGACGACCATCGCTTTTAATCTCTTTTACCATCGCGCCTAGTGTATCTGTATGTGCTGTGAGCAGACGATGACGCGTTGTTTCCATGCCTTCAATCGTCGCAATGATAGCTCCTTTGTTTGTTTTCTTGTGTGCTACTCCGATTTCGTCCAGTTCTTTTGTAATCAGCTCCATCACTTTTTCCGTATAACCTGATGGACTTGGCGTCTCTACTAATCTTTTAAGCAGCTCAACAATACGTTTTTCATCAAATGCTGTTGTCATTTCTATTTCCCCTCTCTCCCGCGTCGAAATATGTCGTTCTATCCCCATGTGGAATCATGTATGATAAGTATATAGAAAATTTATGGGGTGCCAAATGAAACATTCGACAGTCGTCCAATCACGCAACATGTTTATTATACTTTTTTTTGTCCCTAGCGTCATCGTACACCTTTTCATGTCATTCATAATAGGGTATTCTAGCGAAATGATTTCAGCCCTTTTCGGATTGTTTATCATTACCTTACTTTTTCTCCTTCATAGATCAGGGATGAATTCTCTTACTCTTAGAATCCCATTAATAATTGGGTATATGCTATATGTATTTATTGCAAATCTAACAAATCCTGACATCTTACAATTATTTTACCTTATCTTCCCTATCATCTTGGTTGCAGTCTACAATATCATTTGGTTAAACGTATTGATAACAATCATCACTAGTTTAGAAGTGATCGTTTTATTCTATTTATTCGGTCAAACCTATAGATCGGTGGGTGAAACTCAACTACTCTTCAATTCAGCTTTCATTTCCATCATGGCTGTGATCCTCTATCTTATGTATACCTTCAAAATCACGCCTGAATGGAACCATATCTTCAAGGAAAACAAGAAAATGGATGTTTTACTTACATCTAAAGAAAGTTATCTCGATCTCTTTATTGAACATTCAGAGGACGCAATTGTCCTGTTCGACCTGGATTTAAACATCATAGCTCTCAATCCAGCGTTCGAAAAAATGTACGGCTGGAAACGAGAGGAATGTATTGGACGTTCTCCGCAACTCGTCCCTTTGTCCGAAGAAGCTATGAAAACAGAGAGGACAAAAAATTTATTGAACGGGGAAAGCTATCATTTTCTGAGAACAAAAGAAATGAGGAAAGACGGTTCTATATTTAATGCTGAGCTGACATTAGCACCCATCTATGATGCCGAGCAAAAGATGGTCGCCCTATCATTTATTTCGCGAGACATCACACTCAGACTGCAAGCAGAACAACTCGAAATCGATACAGTAAAACTAAGAGCAATAGGCGAGATTGCAGCAAGCGTAGCCCATGAAGTACGTAACCCTATGACGGCAATTTCCGGTTTCGTACAGATGATGAACAATGATCCTGAAAATCCGTATCGCGCATACACCGAAATTTTGCATAGCGAAATTAACCGGGTTGAATTGATTGTCAGCGAGTTTCTTGTCCTCTCAAAGCCGAATCCTAGAACATCCACTGAGTTTTGCATCGAAAAATCACTTCGGGATGTAGTGTTGTTATTCGAACCAGAATTTATAAATCGGTGTATTTTTTTTGATATTCAGATTCCAAAAGATAGTGCAATCATTATGGGCAATGAAGACGGAATGAAACAAGTCTTCATTAACTTACTCAAAAATTCGTGTGAAGCGATTGTAAAAAACGGTACCATTACTGTCGTTGTCACATTCCAAGATGAAGTGGTTTCCATTATAATTCGCGATAACGGCCCCGGAATGGATCCGGAAACAATTAATAATCTATTTGAGCCGTTTTACACGACCAAACCGGAGGGAACAGGTCTCGGGATGCTCATCATAAAAAAAATAATCGCCGAACAAGGCGGGACAATAATTGTGAACAGTAAAAAAAATCACGGGACCGAAACAATGATTACACTTCCTCGTTATAAATGAAAAAAACCGCCATCCATTATCGGATGAGCGGTTTTGCTATTTTTAGTTTATTGCCGTATGGCGGAAATGCAAATGTCATTGGAATGGACGTGCTTTTTTTCATCATGGATTTTGCATGTGTAAACGTTTCGAAACTCGCTTTTCCATGATATGCACTCATACCTGAAGAACCGACTCCACCAAACGGTAAATTGACGTTTCCAACGTGGGCAATTGTATCGTTAATGCATCCCCCGCCAAACTGCAAGTTTTCAATGAAATAATCTGCCGCTTGCTTGTTTTCAGTAAACATATACGCAGCGAGCGATTTTGGTAATTGACGGATTCCATGAACCGCTTGTCCAAGATTTTCATACATCAAAATCGGTAAAATCGGACCAAAAATCTCATCTTTCATTGAAGCACTATCCCATGACACATTGTCCAATAGCGTCGGTTCAATGAACAATTCTGAAGGATCAGAAGCACCACCACTTATCACATGCATTCGGTCTTTTTCAATTATTTCAACAAGGCGATTGAAATGATTATTACTGATAATTCTACCGTAATCCGGGCTTAATGATGCATCTTCCCCATAAAACTTACGAATCACAGTAAGCATTTCTTTGACTAGTCTATCTTTAATAGAATGGTGTGCAAGTATATAATCTGGCGCAACACATGTCTGTCCTGTGTTGACAAATTTCCCCCAGACAATCCGTTCAGCTGCCTTTTGAATATTCGCTGTCTGGTCTACAATGGCAGGACTTTTCCCACCAAGCTCAAGCGTAATCGGAGTTAACCGTTCCGCTGCTGCCTTCATGACAATTTTCCCAACTGCAACACTGCCTGTGAAGAAAATATAATCGAAAGGGGCGTGGATGAGCACAGAAGTCTCCTCGCGCTCGCCTTCTACAACGCGGATATAATCGGATGAGAACGTGTCCGTCAATATTTTATTAACTATATGAGCCGTGTGGACAGCTGTTTCAGATGGTTTGACAATTGCGCAATTGCCCCCCGAAATCGCCCCAACAAGCGGCTCCATGACAAGTTGAAATGGATAGTTAAATGGACCAATGATAAGCACGGATCCGTATGGTTCACGAACAATGAAGCTTTTCGCAGGTTGTAGATGAACAGGCGTCTTCACCGTTTCATCTTCCATCCAGCCTTCCAGATGTTTTATCATATGTGAAATGCTTGAAAGAACGAAACCGATTTCCGTCACATAAGACTCGAAAGGACTTTTACGGAGATCTTTATGTAAAGCTTCCGTAATTTCCGCCTCATTTGTGATAATCGCGTCTTTCAATTTCAAAAGCATTTCTTTACGAAATGCGAAACTTCTTGTTTGGCCTGAAAAATAATATGCGTGTTGGGAAGCAATCATCGTTTCCACGTCTTGTGCAGTAAAGTTCAAATTATCTCCTCCATCCCTATAATTTAATCATAGTTAGATTTGTTGCGGGATGCAATAATCAGCACTTCATTTCATCTTCAAGTTAATAGATGATCAATTATTTTTTGTATCTCAAGTCCTTCATCAAACGACACAAGTTGAGCAGTTTTACCGTTGGCCGCCGCCACACACTCATCCGTAAGCGATTTCACAGTATCGAAGGAAGTCAATAACTCAAAAGGACTGTCTTTTTGTGCGATGCTAAGTTCCGACCAATTGCGCAGTTTTAGAACAGCTTCATCTCCATATACTGTATAGGACAGTTCTTCTTGTTGACCGATTCCCGAAACACCGTTCAAGAAGACCGGAATGTCATCAACTGTTTTCCCGATTGCTAAGACACTCGTTTCCGCAAGCGTTTCATCTTCAGGATAAACGGTTTGGTGGGAGGTAATTGTAAGTGAACCAAACATCCTGTACATAAGCTGAAGGTAATGCGGGAATACTTCTCGTGTAAAGCCACCTTGTTCACGCGATGCAATCCACGGGTTTTGTTGCCATAAACGCGGCCAATGTGGGAAATATGTTTGCAACTCGATTCTAACAACTCGACCAATTCCACCAGCATTAATCAGTTTCATCATATGCCTGACGGACGGACTGTACATTAACGGAAAATGCATTGCCGTTTGAATTTCATTGTTCTCTGCAGCTGACGCCATGACTAGTCCATCTGTCATATCGTGTGCGAGTGGTTTTTCACATAGCACATTCAAGCCTTTTGAAATCGCTGCCGTACTCAGAGCAGCATGCGATACGGGTGGAGTTCCGATATAGATCCAGTCGGGTTTCATCGCCAATACTTCTTCATAAGAGGATGCCGCAAATAGTCCATATGTATCCGCCATATCAGTAAGACGACCATCATTTTCATCAAATAGGGCAATAATAGTTGCAGATTCATTGTTACGTAATTGATTGATAATTCGCTCGCCAACAATACCTGTACCAACAAGAGCAAATGTTGTTTTTTTCACCAAAATAACCCCTTTTTTGAATAGTTTATAAAAGAAAGAAGGATAGGTCGAACGAATCCTTTTCAACCATTGATGTTTCGTATTATAGCACTGAAGGGAATAGAATGATCAAATGACAAAGAATTTAAAGGAGGAAATAGACATGACAACAACTGATACTTGGTGGGAAACGATCTTTGAAGGGAATCTTTCATTAGGCATAAATAAAGAACGTCTTATCGAGCTTGAAGAAGAAAATTTCCTTTATTTTGATGAAGAGACGCAGATACAGGTTCCCATACACTGATAATTATTGTAACCAACTTGTCAACGATACCAATTCCCAACGGACCATAAAAACAGCTTTTCCGTGAATTTAAAATGGGAAAGTTGTTTTTTCATATGTATGAATGGTGAGTATTATTTTGTGCCAGTTGCTTAGTTTCGTTGACGAATTGTTTTCGGTCACAACTATACTGCTTACTTCCTAGTAAATGTCACTCAATGCTGTGCCACAGTTAAAGTGCTGCATAACTTAAGTACGGTGACCACTCCGGAAAACAGGCAAGCATTTCATCTTGCGTCTGCTTACGATCCATATTCCATACCTTATTCAATGCGTTTTGCAAACCAATATCCGCAACAGGAAATAAATTCGTACGTCCGAGCCCAGACATAAGAAAACCTTGAGCCGTCCAAGGTCCCACACCGCGATAAGCAACAAGTTTTGAAGTTACTTCATCGTCATCCATTTTCCTGAACCGATCAAGGTCAAGCTTCCCCTCTGCAATTGATTGCGACAAGCCAATGACATATTCAGCCTTCCGTAAACTAAACTGCAAGTTCCGAAGCGCTTGGACGTCAAGCGATGCAATGCGCTCAGGGGACGGATAATACCAGACACCAGACACCAGACACCATATTTCCAAATTATTCCACAAAACGCTTCGTAAGCGTATGTGAGAACGTCAAATTGAGTTGCTGGTGAATGATGCTTTTCATAAGGGTTCCATATAACGAAAAACCATTAATAAGCGGAGTTCCTTCATATTCATTAAATAGCGGCCCAAGTTCTGTTTCTGCAAAATGCAATCCAATTGCATCCAACGGTTTATCAAAATGAAAGATCGATTTAACTGTCTCAATTTGAATGTCATCAATTGCATTTTCCACTATAAAAACAGGTAGTTGTTTCGTACCTATACTTTGCAGCGTGACACTATTCCCAGCTTCCATAGGGATGTGTACTAGACGGCTTTGCAAATCCACAGAATTCACCGGGTCTCCCGCCAAGCGAACAATTGCCCGATCAAAGTCATAGACATAGGGCAATGACAATTGAACGTCGATAAGAAACACCCCTTTCTACATCGTTCTAGTGCCTATTATACTCTTTTCAAAAAAACTTTCCCTAAAGGTGTTGACTTCTAGTACGGATACGCTATAATAATAAATGTGCAGTAAGCAGAAACATAATTTAATTCCCGGTTCCGTAGCTCAGCTGGGAGAGCACTACCTCGACAAGGTAGGGGTCGCTGGTTCGAGCCCAGTCGGGACCATTGGGTGCCAAACCCGCAGAAAACCTTTAGGAACAAAGGTTTTTCCATAAAAAGACTTTCAGGCCTTGTGCTTGGAAGTCTTTTTTTCATTGGATTTCCACCTAATGTCCGCCATTTGTCCACAACTTTCATTGAAGATCATCCGTATGTTTTCGAATCGCATTGTAGAAAATATCTGCAACGTCACTATGTGAATTAGGTAATAGATGCGCATAAAATTCTAACATGATTTTAGGATTCGTATGTCCAAATCGAGCCGCTATTTTAACCACGTCTTCTTGTTTTGGAGCAGTATTTTGCTCAGGTTGGCTCTCCTGAGGGCTACCGCAAGCGGTTAATAATGCGCTCATCATAAGCGTCGGCATTGAAAGCATAGATATTTTTTAACATTTCTTCATTTCAATAAAACCCCATTTCTTAAATTCAATAACTATTTTTCATTTAAATACACAACATAATCAAACAAATTGTCTCTTCTGTGTTCAGCATCGGCCGAATAATAAAACCACTAACAGCTTGAATCGTAAAGTCCGGATTACTAGTACGCATATAGCAAACAAAGGGGCAACTTGCACCCGATACAATGGGAGCCTGGATGTCGGTGCACTTAACGGTATGTATGCCAATGTAATTTCGAGCGAAGATTTTCTGCAATAAGATGATAGGAACTCTAGAAGAACAAAGAATTCTCTATAGAAATATAACGTATTTTCTTTCATAGGAATTAAATGTTTTAACAATTTAAAAGGCTGTCCAGAAGTTTTTTTCTGGACAGCCTTTATGCTTTATTTGCTTGTTCGATATACGCATTCCGTCTGATAAAAGATCGAAAAGCCCTGTTTGGGGATCCATAACAAGGCCATGTACAGGAATTGTTTTTGCTAGTAATGGGTGATTACGGACAACCTCACAACTCTTTAACACACTTGATTTTACATCGCCAAAGCCTCGAAGCCAACTGTCAATATCATGCGATGAATATTTTAATATATCAAACGTTTCATCCGAAATACCGCGTTCTTTCATATGTTCAATCATGATATCAGGATCCACTGCGCTCATACCACAATCGTAGTGACCGACAATGAACAGTTCCTCTGCATGTAGTTCGTAAAGCGCGAAGAGTATACTACCAAATGGATGATTGACGATCGCCCCTGCACTTTTCACAATTTTCATGTCGCCATTGCGTAGATTCATCGACTTTTGTAAAAGTTCGACTAGGCGTGTCTGTGGAGAACCGCTTTTACTTTGTTCATATTTATCCCCTACGCTGATCAACAATAATTTTAAGTGCAAGTGCATCATCAAGCGAGAGCTTGTCAGCCTTAAAGTCTATCAGCCATTTGTCGGCGATTGTACCATCATTAACAGCGTCCGATAAAAACTGCTCATAAGCCGTTTTAAGTGTTGCTGAACTCGGTCTGAACATGCGAGTTTCCTCCTCACTTGGTTTAAGGATAGGTTCCGGCGATTTTACGATCGCTTGCACCGACTTTTCAACAGCAGCCATCGTAAAACCTCCAGCTATACCATCCGCAGTTAATTCATTTGCCTTTTGATAAGCGGCCACCTCTTTAATCGTTCTATCACCATAAAAACCATCTACGATGACTTTATAGCCAATCTCATTAAGCATCATCTGCAATCTCCGCACGTCCGGATCATCAATATAAACGGCTGGATTGACGTTCCCGGTGTATTGATTATTCCAACGACCTGTTGAGATTTCAAAGTGGAGGTGGATGCCAGTGCTGTTTCCAGTGGACCCTTTAACGCCAATCATTTGCCCTTGCTTGACGGTTTGTTCTACTTTGACCGAGATCGATGACAGGTGCGCATAGACAGTTTCATAGATTTGTCCGGCAATATTGTGCGAAATATATACGCAGTTGCCAAACCCTCCATTGGCCCGCGCAAGTGTAACCGTACCATCGGCTGCAGCTACAATCGTATTGTCAGACGTACTTCCATAATCTATTCCCCAGTGCGGCTGCACCTTTCCTGTCACTGGATTCTTCCGCTCATTATCGTAGAGGGACGTTATATAGCCTTGACATGGTTTTATAAACATCACTTCACATCCTTTGTATAACCATCATATTTATTTCTCATTTCAAATGTCCCTGTAGCTGACAATCCTGCTAATCCCCTAGAATTGTTGATAAGCTTAATCACGTAATCAACATCTTGGACCTTGCCTGCAAGCTCTAGTTTTAGCGCACTGGATAAGTGCTATTCTCTCAGCTTCTTTGCTAAGCCAGTAGTTTCATTATCCCGCTGCGTGAGTTGACCCTGTAAATCGGTGACACTAGTTTCGAGCTCGGATGTTTTCAGCTTGTGGGACTCAATTATTTCCCAGTATTCAACCATCGCCTCATCAACACCATAACATTTCCGGAATTATCTGTTCGTTCAAACCCACTCCTTTGGTTAACGTTTTAATTTTACAAGTCTACGTTTTCAAACCACTTTCTAGATACGCCCAGAATCACTATGATGACAACGTTTTTTATTCTATGCCTTATACATCATATTCGATGGCACATAATACGTTTCCCATAGTATCTTTAAAAAATGGTACTGTGACGGTTCGACACTAAACATGAAATGGTGGCACTGGGATACCTGGTTTATAGGCAACAACCGAGAAAACTTCACTACCAAGTTCCTGATATATCTGACTTGTTTTGCTGACTTACATTGATACGATTTCATAACTTTCTACATCAAGTACTTTGAATGTACCCTTTTGTGCTACCGACGCAAAAAAAGCCGCTTCGGTTATAACTAACCTTACAACTTGATTCTTGGATAAATTAGATTCCTTAGCTATTGTGGCAATCATTCTATCTTGCGTTTTGCCACGGATGAATGATGGAGTTAAGTCAGTATGGAGCATGTTTTACAAGCATCAGCTACCCACGGCTTCGATAAGACCTGTTGTAGCTTTTTTTACGTAAGTCGATTGCAAGCTATAACCAATGTTAAACCCCTTTTGGATTTCGAATACCGTGTAAAAGTACGTATTTTGATAATTCTCCTCCATAATCCTATCTACATCCTCGAATCATTTACCATATATCTCCTAATAATCGTGTGCATACAATCGATTAAGAGTAAAGAACGGGATACGATTGGTCGACACAAATCCCAATCACAAAAATCCCTTCGCCTAAAATTTACAGCGAAGGGACTTTCATACTCTATTAAGCTACAGCAATCTTTTTGTTGTCATCATCTTTCTCTCTTGTCATCCACTGTAAAGTTACTATAGAAACAAACATAACCAGTCCGATAATGTCAGTGATAGTCTCTGGGAAAATGAGAAGCATTCCTGTTGCTAATGCAAATAAGCGCTCAATCCAATTACATTTTCGATACCAGAAGCCAATTATTCCAGCACCAATCGCAATCATCCCGATAATGGCGGTAAAAACGACCCACAAAATCTCTGGGACAGAGGCACCCATCATGAGCATCGCCGGATTGAATACAAACATGTACGGAATGATAAATGCCGCAACAGCGAGTTTCGCAGAGACGACACCTGTCTTTATAGGATCTCCGCCTGAAATACCAGCAGCTGCGAATGCTGCAAGTGCAACAGGTGGTGTGATATCTGCAATAATACCAAAATAGAATACAAATAGATGCGCCGAAATAGCAACGACGAGTGGAACAGCAGCCCCTGGTGTATCAAGCATAAGAAGCGTGATGATTGCAGGAGCAGCAATTGTTGACGTTATGACATAGTTCGCGGTTGTCGGTGAACCCATACCCAACACGATTGCAGCAATCATTGTGAAGAACAGCGTAAGAAAGATGTTTCCACCTGCAGCCGAAATCAGTCCAGTTGCAAGGCTTAGGCCTAAACCAGTCTTCACAACAACACCTACAATAATACCCGCACACGCTGTCGCTGCCGCAACGCCAAGCGCTGAACGTGCACCATCAACTAGCGCTTCAATAATATCTTTGAAACCAAGACGCGTTGACTTATCGAATGCACTAACGATAATTGTTAAGACGATTCCCAACAGTGCTGCTTTCATCGTAGGAATACCAATTAATAAAAAGACGATAATACCGATAATCGGTAAGAGTAAATAAATTTTCTTTAATGTATTTTTACGGTCAGGAATTTGGTCTTCAGTCATTCCTTTCAGACCTACACGTTTCGCTTCAAAGTGTGTCATAATCCAAACTCCCGTGAAATAAAGCAGAGCTGGAATAGCTGCGGCTTTTGCAATTTGCCAGTACGTAACACCTCCTATGAATTCAACCATAAGGAATGCAGCTGCCCCCATAATTGGTGGCATAATTTGACCACCTGTCGACGCTGCCGCTTCAACCCCACCGGCAAACTCTTTTTTATAACCAAGTTTTTTCATCATCGGGATTGTATATGAACCTGAACCAACAACGTTTGCAACCGAACTTCCCGAAATTGTCCCTTGTAAAGCACTCGAGAAAATTGCAACTTTAGCTGGTCCCCCGACTAAACGGCCTGCCAAAACAACCGCAAGATCGTTAAAGTAAGCTCCTACCCCTGTTTTGATAAGGAATGCTCCGAATAATAGGAACACGAAAATGAATGTGGAAGATACACTAATTGGTGTTCCTAAAATTCCATCCGTCGTGAAAAACATCAATTGAACAACACTTTTCAGATCTTGGCCACGGTGTGCAAGGAATCCTGGAAAATGCGGCCCAAAAAATGCATAGACCAAAAATGTTGCTGAAATTATTGTAATTGGCATTCCCACCGCACGTCTTGCGGCTTCCATTGTCAAAAGTATAGCTAGAACCCCAACGATCATATCAAGCGTCGATACACGACCAACACGTAAGACAAGATCACCAATGAGAAGTGGCCAATAAAGTCCAACCCCAATAGCAAGAAGCGCCAAAATCATGTCGTAAAACGGAACCTTATTTCGTTCGCCTTTAATTTTCTTCTTAGCTGGAAACAGAATAAAGATTAAAGATAATGCAAATCCTAAGTGAATTGAACGCTGAATGTATGCAGTAAAGGGGGTTCCAATCGCTGTATACAATTGAAATATGGAAAATGCTAGCAAACCAAAAAACACAATTTTCTTAAATATGCCCGTTACATCACGTGTATTCGATTCTGGGTCATACTTCTGAAGTATTTCCAGTTGTTCTTCTTCTGATAGCATTTTATACTCTTCTGTTTGTGCTTTCAGTTCTAGATCACGATTGCGCTTTGTTTCTTTTCCCATTCATATTAACTCCTTTCAGCATTTGATAGAAGGATAGTTTCTGTACACAAAATGTGTACGATTTCCCCCTCACCAATTGTTTTTTCAAGTCTAATTCTTTTCCTAAGTATCGAAAATCCAATGCTGCATCTACATCGCCTATCAACATGACGTATGAATCAATAACATTATCCTCATATGTAAGAGTATATACGCCGTCCTGCACAGCAAAGGTCTCCCCTTCTTCCGCATAGCCTGGTAAACCAATTGCGAGATTCTCGTATTGCATCGATAGCAGACGGATTTTTTGATTGGCAGTCACTTCATATGATTCAATGACATCGGTCAAATGGATGGAATGAACATACCTGATTTGAAATTTGTTGTCCTCTTTTAAAGGGAGATAATAAACTTTTGGGCTCTCCACTCGATGTTCGATGAATGTAAATACCCATTTTGCCGGAATAAAAAAAGCGAAAAGTACTGTGCATATAAAAAAGAAAATTAGAGGAGCGGCAATTTTCAGTTTCATCTACCTCTTCCTTCCTTTTCTTCCCCCTTGATTAACCATTCGGGCTTTTAACTGACAGTCCCCCCTTCAAGTCTTCTCCTGTCCCCGAAGACTTGAAGGGGGACTTACTGCCCGTTAATGAAAAATAAAATAGGGCGAGTAAAGCTTAATAACGCTTAACCGCCCCGCTTAATCACAACTTATTTTTTATTTACTTCATCAAAATACTTCTGAGCTCCAGGGTGAACCGGAATTCCGATTCCATCGAGGCCCTTTTCAGCTTTGATCAATTTCCCTTTTGCATGTTGAAGTTTAGACGCATTATCGTAAATTGCTTTTGTAATTTCATAGCCAAGATCTTCTGGAATTTCATTTTGGATAACAAGCATAGCTCCAACTGAAACTGCCGGTGTTTCTGTTGCCATTCCGTATGTGCCTGAAGGTATAATTTCTTTTGCGTAGTAAGGATACTTTTCAATTAATTCGTCAGCTTTTGCATCTTCAACCGGAACAACAAGTACGGAAGCAACTGCATTCAAACCTTCAACCGCTCCTGTTGGCGTCCCAGCTGTTATAAATGCAGCGTCGATTTGTCCAGCTTGTAAACTCTCTTGTGATTCACTAAAGTCGAGACTTTGTGGCTTAATATCATCCATTGTAAGTCCATGAATTTCTAGAAGTTGTTCCGCGTTGGCGTACGTACCAGAGCCTGGTGCACCTACCGAAACTTTCTTCCCTTTCAAATCTTCGAAATTTTTAATTCCGTTTTTTTCAAGTGTGATTAATTGAACAGTTTCCGGGTATAATGCGCCAATAGCTGAGACACTATCAATTACTTCACCGTCAAACATAAGCTCACCTTTTGAAGCATAGTAAGCGATATCTGTTTGTACGAATGCAATGTCAGCCTTACCATCTTGAAGCGATGTCATATTCGCGGCAGATGCTTGTGATACTTCAGCCGTTGTCTTAACGCCTGTCGCATCTGTAATATAATCAGCGAACGATCCCCCAAGAGGATAGTAAGTCCCCCCCGTTCCCCCAGTTAAAATACTAAGAAAATCGTAATCTTCTTTACTCTTACCAGCGTCAGCATCTTTCTCCGAAGTCCCTGAATCTCCTGAGTTACATGCTGATAGCACTAGTAATGCAATCATGGTAATAAATGCAAACAGACGTAATTGTTTTTTCTTCATTCAAAATCCCTCCCTATTAATATAATAATTCTAAAATATATCTTACCATGAATAATAACAATTTTACCAATAATCTTTACAATCAACTATATCACTTCAATATTTAGTAGGTATTCCCAGAATTCATCTCATTACTTTCAAAAAAACCGAAAGGAAAACCCTTTCGGCTAGTGAAAAAAATACTCAATTAAATTTTTGCACCTTTCACTTTCGTTTCAGGCATCGTTTCCTCGGGTGTAATATCTTCAAATGTTTCACCCGCTTCGTGAAGATCGCGCGTTCTATGTGCAATTCTTGAAGCTGCACAAGCAGCAATACTAGCAACGAGGTCATCTAAAAACGTATGGATGGCTTGACCTTTTTTAGTATCGAGATCACTTATGATGCCCATTTTATTTTTATCGAGATGCCCGAATGTCGTTACTGCAATGGAGCCATATGTAAACACGGCACCAAGTGCTATTGTTTCATCAACCCCAAATAAACCTTCGTCAGACTCAACAATTTGTTGTAATGGCGCAGACAGCTTCCCCTGTTCTGCCAGCTCATCTAATTCTATTCCCACAAGAATCGCATGCTGAAGCTCCCTTTTCCGAAGTACACCTTCAATAGATTCAATGCAGTGGGCCATTGTTAGACCATTATTATACGGATATTGTAGATCATAGACGATTTCAGCGATTGCTTCCAACGTCACACCCCGCCGTTTCAAAGCCGCTTTCGTCGCATCAGTTACTACTTTTGAATGTACAATTTTTGAATCATCATGCATCTTGCCAACCCCTTTATATTTAGTATATAAACAAAACACAACTATTATACCTGACCTTTACGTTATGATACAATTTCAATATACACGCAATTTAAGGAGGCACCTAGAGTGAAATATGGAAAAATAGAGGATATTACAATTTACAGTAAAGCACTTGACGAGGAAATGCAGCTACTCATTCACTTACCACACAACTTTTCTCCTCTCTATAAATATTCGGTTCTGATTGCATCGGATGGAAAAGACTATTTCCAGTTTGGGCGTTTAGGACGGGTCGTTGACGAGTTGATTGACGCCGAAGAAATTGAAAACGTCATAGTAGTTGGTGTTCCTTATAAGAGTGTTAAAGAACGAAGGCTCATGTATCATCCGGATGGTGACCGACGCGAAGCCTATACCCGCTTCCTAGCACATGAACTAGTACCTTATATTGACGACAATTACCCAACTTATCAAGTTGGGGCAGGTAGGGCTCTTATTGGCGATTCCTTGGCAGCGACGATTTCTCTTCTAACTGCATCCAAGTATCCCAATATATTCGGTAAAGTGATTATGCATTCCCCTTATGTCAATGATTTAGTGCTTGAAAATGTGGAAGCTGTACAAGACCCTTCCTGTTTTTCGATATATCATGTGATTGGGAAGGAAGAAACCCAAGTTAATACACATCTTGATGGTTTTCAAGACTTCCTTACACCAAACCGTACATTAAACGAATTGATTGAAAGAAAAGGTTTCCCTTATTTCTATGATGAATTCGATGGAGACCATACCTGGAAGCATTGGCAGCCCGATGTTCGCCGCGCGATTCAAATGGTCTTTGGTCATTAAAGCAGACAAAACGGACATATTTCTGGCTATTCTGCTATAATCAAATATATCAAGCATATTACAATTATTCGAGGAGGTCTTTATTATGAAATTTGGTATTGTTGCATTCCCATCTAAGAAACTTCAAGATTTGGCGAACGCTTATAGGAAAAGATACGACCCGCATTATGCACTCATTACTCCACATTTGACGCTTAAAGGTGTTTTTGAAGCGAATGATCAAGAAATCGAACAAGTTGCAAAAGCAATTAAAGAAATAACAAAAAAACACGGTCCGTTTGAACTAAGCGTATCGAAAGTAGGCACATTCGCTCCAATCACGAATACAATTTACTTTAAAGCTGTTCTAAACGATGAATTAGCTGCTCTGCATAAAGATTTGAACAACGATTTCTTCGGTGAAAAACCAGAATTTGCTTTCGTTCCCCACGTGACGATTGCTCAAAAGCTTTCTTCTGGCGAACACGATGATATCATTGGTCAACTGAAAATGATTGGTGTCGATCATACTGAAACAATTGACCGTTTGCACCTCACTTATCAGCTTGAAGACGGTTCATGGACAGTATATGAAACATTCCGTCTTGACGAGGTTAACTGAACATTGTTCGAAGTAAGAATCGCAACTTCTGACCTTGAACAAGAAGATGCATTTTCTGTCAGAAGGAAAGTGTTCGTGGAAGAACAAGGAGTCCCACTCGAACTTGAGCTGGATCATTACGATAAAACTGCAGCGCATTTCGTAATCTACTCATCTGAATCTCCGATTGGTGCAGGCCGAATCAGAGAAACAAGTGATGGAATAGGAAAAGTTGAACGGGTCTGTGTGTTGGGAGAGTACCGAGGGAAACACCTGGGAAACCTTATTATGCACGCACTTGAAGAACATGCGACAGCAGCAGGCATGAAAAAAGTCATATTGAATGCCCAAGTACATGCAATTCATTTCTATGAAAAATTAGGTTATGTCATTACCTCTCCGGAGTTTATGGATGCGGATATCCCACATCGTGCAATGGAAAAAGTTATAATAGTTTAAAAAAGGTTCGCATTGCTTCTAAAAGCAATGCGAACCTTTTTCTTATTTTCAGTTAAACGTAAGCATTAACCACGATACCTTTCCCCACTACTTGAGCGATCACTGGTGATAAATTAACTGGATTAGGGTAGATATATCCTTGATATGTCGAAGGAGCAATTACAATGGACTCACCTTCATCTTCGTTCTTTTCTCGTTCTTGTTGCGAGAACTCCTTAAAATCATCCAAAAAGTCTGGATTTAAATCAGCTTTGTTCACTCGATCGATATTTGCAAAATTATAAGCTTCCAAATTCAATCGATTTGCATACATTTGAGATTGGATTGGTTGAATTGGTAACAGGTAGCCCATTGTAAACACCTCCATCTACGTTATTACTTTTACTATATCCATAAGTAGGTTATGTTAAACCTACTATTCTACTTTTCTGTAAAATTAATTTATTGTCTGCCAATCATATCTTGTATATCTTTAATATTTACTGCTTTGCCATTCTTAACAATAGAATTAACAAGCTCATCTTCTGTCTGCTGAGGTACTTCTTTTTTCGCGAGTTTCCCGACTTTACGTATAATTTTTCTCACTTGCCGTTCGTCATTGAAATCCGCATATTGGATTGCATTTGCAAGCGCAAAAACTTCTTCCATCGGGACGCCTGTTTTTGATTCGATTTTCCGGAAAAATGAATCATTCATCTAATTTCCCCCCTCCTTATACACAAAAACTGCGGCCCACAATAATGAGCAAGATGAAGAGTACAACAATTAGTACGAATGTCGAACCGCCATAACTCGATCTTTCCGGTTCACAACCGCCGCATCCTCCGCCAAATCCGCCACCATAAGGATTACATCCTCCAAACATAATAATACCCCCTTCCTTTCTTCGTATCCTATGCGGACACATGAAGAAGGAAGAGGGCGCATGACTATTAAACCTTTCCTTTCGATTTAAAAATAACAGATGCAATGAATCCAAATAGAATCGCTGAACTAATTCCAGAACTTGTCACTTCAAACATCCCTGTGACAACACCAATCAGGCCGTGTTTTTCAGCTTCCGCCATTGCGCCGTGCGTCAGGGCATTACCGAAAGAAGTAATTGGTATCGTTGCACCGGCTCCAGCAAAATCGATTAATGGCTCATATAACCCCAAGCCGTCTAACACTGAACCTGTAACGACCAAAATGCACAATGTATGCGCAGGTGTCAGTTTTGCTACGTCAAACAACAGTTGTCCCACAACACAAATGAGACCCCCTACAATAAATGCTGTAATGAAAATCGACACCATAATCCACACTCATTTCATTGTTAATTCGATTGCATGCGCAATGCACGGAATCGTATCACCTTGTTGAAATGATAACGGAGATAATAGCGCGCCCGTCGCAATTAGAAGGACCCGTTTATATTCACCCGCCCTCATTTTTTCAATTACTTCCGTTAAGAAAATGGCGGCAGAACAACCTGCGCCACTTGCACCGGATAAAAAAGCTGCATCAGCACCGTAAAACTCTTTGCCTGCATCCCTAAATTTTTTTGTCACGTCAATACCTTGATTGCCTACAAGTGTTTTATATAACTCAAAACCAGTTTTCCCAAGGTCACCTGTCATGATCACATCATAGTCTTTCACGTCTTTGTTGTGACCTTTTAGATGGCGGATAAGCGTATCTGCCGCTGCCGGTGCCATCGCCGCCCCCATATTTAGTGGATCGGTCATTCCTAGATCTATTACACATCCGATTGTTCCACACTCTATAGAAGGAAACCCTTTTTTATAAGGTGTAACAGCTGCTACCCCCGCTGCTGTGACGGTCCATTGAGCAGTTTCAGGTTTTTGTGCACCATACTCGTTTGGATATCGAAATTGTCGTTCAACTGCATTATGCTGACTAGATGCCCCCGCAATAGCGCATTTCGACATACCCATTTCGGTCAGCAACGCTGCCATTAAGAGTGAAGATACTGACGTTGCACAAGCGGAAAACAGGCCAATATACGGAATTCCCACCGTTGTAGCGGCAAAGTTTGAGGGTGTCATCTGGTTAATAAGGTCACCAATTAATAAGAAATCGGCGTCGCTTGGCACAGAATCCACTTTGCTTAACGCAATCATGCACGCATCTTCCATCATTTTTGCGTGAGCATGTTCATTCGTTTTCATTTCACAGCGCTCATCCTCGTAAACTTTATCAAATTTATCGGCATACAAACTTTTCTTCTCTAACGGACCCACTGTAACACCTGTTGCCACAATGGATGGAGTCGTTTTAAATGTCAGGAGGCCGCGCGCTACCATGATATAACACCAAATTTTACAAGTATCGTTTTAATGAGTGCAACTACAAATGCTGAAAATACGCCAAAAAGAATGACCGAACCCGCGAGCTTGAACATATTTCCACCAACCCCAAGGACATACCCTTCTGTCTTATGTTCAATTGCCGCTGAAATGACCGCATTGCCGAAACCTGTTATTGGAACTGCACTTCCAGCCCCTCCAAATTGAGCAATTTTCTTATATAATCCAAAACCCGTTAACAGCATCGCAAAAAATATCATTGTTGCTACGGTCGGATTACTGGCTGTCCGTTCCGTGAAATCAAAGAATGTCATATAAAACAGCGACACAAATTGACCTACTAAACAAATCGTTCCTCCTGTCAAAAATGCAAAAATAACATTTCGCATCAATGGTGTTTTAGGAGAAATTTCTTTTTCTAACTTTGCATATTTTTTTTCATCCATTATGTCTCTTCCTTTATAAGTGATTTCAATTTGCCTATCTTTTTTTCATGCCCCTTTTTATCATCCATATCAATAAGTTTGTTCATTTCCATCCATAATTTACTGTCCGCTGAAACGGTTACATCCAACTCCGGGTAAATATTTTCTAATTTGTCACTAATCTCGTTTTCGATTTTCTCCTTTTTGAAACGTGAAAATGTTTTTAGTGTAACGACTGTTATCAAGTCCTTTTTGTGAAAAACAGTTACCGCTGATGTAAGACGTTTGTCATTTATCAATACTTCTTCGGCTTTCAGATGATCCTCGCTAGAATTGTTGTCAATCCGGAATCCGTTACCCGTACATCCGGATAGTAAGACAACTGCGAAAACCATAAGGCTAAGTTTCCAGATATGCGTCCCCTCCATTTTTATACAGTATGCCTTTTTATACTTAACTTTATTCATAATCCAGCTGTGCGCCCTAACACTACGAACTTTGTCGCATAAAGTATAAAGAATTGAGAAAAGGAGGTGGAATTAATGGGATGTGGAAGAAGAGAAGAAAGTAGTGATTTTCGTGACCAAGAAAATCGTCACCGAGATGACTGCGTATGTGAGGTTGTCAGGTTCATCAAACGTTTACAGGATGCGGGAACTGACGATGACTGTGTAGAGTGTGAAACAGATTGTTTCATGGCTCCACTTGGTAGCATATCCAGCCCAGCACGTAACCGTGTCAATACACGAGTATTCATGCTATTGACGGAGAATGGTGATCCTTTCAAAGCTATGTTCCGTCCGGAAAGCAAAAAACATTACCTTCACAATTGCTTCTCGACCTTTTTTAGAGTACAAAACGTCTTTGACAGCTGCTGCGCAACATTACAAGTATTAGCACCATTAGACAAACACAATAATCCGGTGGACATTATTAAAAACGGCAAGTTGGATCTCGAAGAACTCTGTAAAGTTGAAAAATTTGGTGCGACAGACTCATGTATCACAGTCGACTTGACTTGTTTCTGTGGAATCCAATGTATTAAAGATACGTTTATCGACTTTTGCGACGTAAATTAATTAATACCCTGCAATGCCCAAACAACCCAACCGGTTTAAATCGGTTGGGTTGTTTTAACTATTATCTATCACGTCTGTTGATTAACCATTGATTTGCATAAAATACTGTTGAGAAGCGTTTGACAACCTCTATTTTCACTGGTCCATTTTCGGCTCGCTCACGGCTATCTATTCATGACAGATTTACTGAGGAACCCCGTGTGGCTAGTTGCCTGTCGCGTTCCTACAATGTTCAAGTGAAAAATGCGGTTGTTTTGGAAGAAAAGAATAGATAATATTCTATGGAGAGTGAAAGTCCCCGAAGATGCAATTTCGGGGACTCTTGCTTACTTTTAGCAAAGATTATGCATCTAATCATGTAATGCCTTATAGAAAGTGACACTTCTTTAAAATAAATAAGAAAAAACCTTAGAGAAAGCATCAGCCACCAAAATTTCATCTTTGACGGCTTTTCTCCAGGTAAAAAACCAGCTATTCTTTCGTCCAAAAAAACTTCAGCACTCTGTGCAATTATGCATTTGGAGCGCGACGGACGAAGGACAAACATACGATTACCGAAAAAAATGTGTAGGGATGCGACAAAGTCGCATCCCTACACATCCAGACATCTCGGTAATCGTACTAGAAGTCATTCAATCCAGAGTGATCCAAAAGTACAACTATACAAGTAACACCAGGGGGTGATCAAGTTATTTACTAGTTACTGTTGGATAATAAAAAGAAGTAATTCTTTATCATGATAAAAATGCCAGACGGAGAAATTCCCGCCTGGCATTTTTACTTAGTTTCATCAAACGGCTTGCCACGCCATAACACCTCTTCAATCTTGCCCATTTCTACAGCAACTAAATCTTGATGCATTCCTGTCAGATCAATCCACACTGTTTTCTCTTCGATTTTCTCAATCGCTCCAGTTACAGTTTCCCCTTCCATTACGAACTGAAGTGGCTGATAGACCATGCGACGGAAAGAGTTGTTTAGATAAATGATTTTCCTCTGAATAGCTAAATTTGTTTCTAGTAAGGTTTCAACATCAATAAGCTGTTCTGTAAGTTGTTCCTCTTTTTCTTGTTCAATTTGATATTCACTGTCCAAAATAAAAACTGATGTACTTTCCTCTACCGCAACAACAACTTTAATAAAGACAGGAGGTCCATTGACGAATAATAACGGCTCATTTCGATAAATGATATGCACATCCTTTCAATCACAGTATATGCGCCCATTTTTCAGGTGTTCATAAAGAAAAACGGTTTTCATCAGTAATCTAAAGATCACTGATGAAAACCGTTGCAAGACCAAGATAAATAATAACGCTAATAACGTCATTCAATGTAGTGATAAATGGACCAGACGCAACAGCAGGGTCTATTTTCAACTTATGCATAAGTAACGGAATGAATGATCCGGAAATAGTTGCGACAAAAATCGAAACAAAAATCGCTGCACCTACTAAAAGTCCGATAATAAATTCATTTTTCCACACGTAAATGAGTCCAACTACAAATAGTGCACAGATAAACCCAGTCATAAGTCCTGTTCCAGCCTCGCGAAGAAGTAACTTAAATTTACTTTCCTCCTCTACATCTCCTGTTGCAATACCGCGTACCGCGACAGCAAGTGCTTGCGTACCGCTATTTCCGGCAGTACCTGCAATAAGAGGAATGAACGCAGCCAAAAGTGCCACTTGTGAAATGGTTTCTGTAAATAGATCTATCAAATTCGCAGTAAGCATTCCAAGTACTAACAGAATAAGTAACCATGGAAGTCTTTTTTTCATTGCTGAGAATGAATTTTTGTCGAATGTATCCATATTGGAAACCCCAGCAAGTTTAGAATAGTCATCTGATGCTTCTTCATCGAGTACATCGATAATATCATCTACTGTAATAATCCCAAGTATATGCTGTTGGAAATCGACAACCGGAACGGCAAGGAAATTATAGTCCTTAATCATCTTTGCAACGTCTTCCTGATCTTCTGAAACGAGAACACTTACGACACGTTCACTCATAATCGAACTAATCAGCGTATCTTCATGTGCAATGATCAAATCACGTAGCGATAAAACACCTGTCAGGCGATTATTGTCGTCAACGACAAATATATAATAAATGGTTTCCGCTTTCGGTGCTTCATTGCGTAAAATCGTCATAGCCGAACGAACTGTCGAATTCTGCGGAATTGTAACATATTCCGTCGTCATAATTGAACCTGCCGTATACTCTTCATAATCGAGTAGGGTTTTAATTTCTGCGGCCGCTTCTTTATTCATTAATGTTAAATAACTGACAACTTGTGATTTGTCGAGTTCATTCAGGACATCTACCGCGTTATCGACGAACATGAACGAAATCATGTCTGCTGCATACGTCGTGTCCATCTCCTGAAGGAACTGTTTATATTCATCGTCGCTGATTTCACTAGTTTCGAAAACTTCCGCAAGTTCTTTTGGTGATAAGTATTGATAGATAGTTTGTCGGAGTTCTGGTCCAACTTCTTCGTAAAAAATCGCCCGGTCATATGGATGAAGGAGTAGGTATTCATCCCGGAAAGATTTTATATCCTGCTGGATAAGTGTTTCAATTAACTTGTTTTCATCAAAAATGATTTCGTCTTTATTTGCTTCTTTTTCGTTCACAGCTACACCTTCCTTTCTAATTTCATCGTGCATTATAAAAGTGACTAAGGGTATTATATACTAATACACATAAAAAAAAAGGATGATACAAATATGAAATTCGATATTATCGGTGATATTCACGGTTGTTACGATGAATTCTTGAATTTGATTGATAAATTAGGTTACCTAATGAATACAGGCATTCCTATACATCCTGATGGGAGAAATCTTGTATTTGTCGGTGATACGATGGACAGAGGACCTGATTCCATTAAGATGTTGAATCTGGTTTTCAAACTCCAAAAAGCAACTACACTCATTTATTCCCCGGGAAATCATTGCAATAAATTGTACCGATTTGCCAAGGGTAATCAGGTCCAACTCTCACACGGGCTCGAAACGACAGTTGCCGAACTAAATGCTTTAACGAAAGATGAGCGTAAAAGTCTTTTGACTACATACCGTAACTTTTACGAGGCATTACCGCTATATCATACCCTTAATGATGGTAATCTCATAATTGCACACGCGGGCATTCGTGAAGAAATGATTGGTGCGACCCCTTCTGAAAAAATGCGTGTTTTCGTTCTCTATGGAGATATTACCGGCAAAAAATTACCTGATGGAAGACCTCTAAGACGCGATTGGGCTAAACATTACAAAGGGGACCCTTTCATAGTCTACGGCCATACACCAGTAACGGAAGTACGTTTCGTAAATAATACAGCGAATGTCGATACAGGCTGCGTATTTGGCGGCAAACTTACAGCTCTTCGCTATCCCGAAATGGAAATTATGTCAGTCCCATCTCTGCAACCATTCGTTCCAGAAAAATTCACTATTTTTAATTGATTTCAGTGTTGGTTAAAAGCTTCATATCGAGCGGAATATCACATCTAAATTCAACTTTTTCATTTGTCAGTGGATGCAAAAATCCAATCATTGCGCAGTGTAACGCCTGTCGTCCAATCAATCCGTGGGAGCCGCCATACAAATCATCGCCATGCAGCGGATGGCCTACCCACCTCATATGGACACGTATTTGATGCGTCCTTCCCGTATGAAGAATCAGCCCGATTTTTGTTAAATGAAGGCCATCTACTTCTGAGCGGTGCAGTACTTCGACCTCTGTTCGAGCGAATTGCCCATCTTCGCGCACAATTCGCTCGATAATGCTGCCATCTTTTCTGCCGATTGGTTGCACTATGCTGATTTGATCCTTTTCTACATATCCTTCAACAAATGCGATATATTGTCGATGAAAACCGAATTTCATCATCTGTTCACTAAGCAGATGATGAATATGTCGGTTTTTTGCAATACAAATCAAACCCGATGTATCCTTATCGAGACGTGTGACGACGTGCACTGTGGCCGGAAGTCGTTCCTTAGCAAACTTTCCAGCAACGATATTCGCCATCGTTCCGGTTGGATGGTCACGCGACGGGATCGTACTTTGTCCAGCAGGCTTATTAACGATGATTAGTGCTTCATCTTCATAGACAATAGTTAAATGCCCAGACTCGGGAAGTAAACCGGGGCTTGGCTCTTCTGGTGGAAAAATAATGCTAACTTCATCACCTGAATGTAATAGATGCCGCACATTGCGTTCAATGCCATTCACACGGATGTCGCCACCATCGTATTTAGTTGCAGTTAGCGTTCTTTTAGATATCCCTTTTGCATGCAGGAATTCGCGTAGCAGAATGCCGCCTTCATCCACCTTAAATACGAGACTAAACCTAAGATCCAGCTCATCCCTTTTAGACATCGCTGTCAATGAATGAATCATGCACACGCCTCCAAAACGGAAACGGTCTGAACCTTCCAAAACGAACTTTTTCTTTTGAAACTTGATATTCAATCGACTTCACATCTTTATGAAGCAGCTGCAAATGATCGACTGTTACCATAAAATCAGGTCCCTTTACAGGTGTTAGCACGCATTTATGATGCGCGGGCAGTACTAGCGGCGCGCCAACTGTCCGGAATACCCGGTTATTAATAGATGCCATTTCTGTCAACTGCATAGACGGAAGAGATGGATGAATAATTGCTCCGCCCAGTGCCTTATTATATGCAGTGGACCCAGAAGGTGTCGACATACATAACCCGTCACCGCGAAAACGTTCAAAATGGTTACCATTCAATTCAACATCCATGACAAGAGTCACGTCTGGAGATTTCACTGTCGATTCGTTCAACGCTAGGTACAGAGCGCTATCTCTATCATTTCGGTAGTTGATTTTAACATCAAGAAGCGGGTATTCGAAAACTTCGAATTCTTTTCGGGCAATAGAAATGACTAGCTTCTCAATTTCAGCTGGCTTCCAGTCTGCATAAAACCCTAGATGACCTGTATGGATTCCTACAAATGCGGTATCTTGCAAGCGGTATTTATATTTATGAAAGGCGTGGAGTAATGTACCGTCTCCCCCAATTGACAGGACTATGTCTGGCTCTTCTTCATTGAACTCAAGTCCGAAATCTGTCAAATATTCTTTCGCTTCATCCATAAGCTTGTTGGATAATGCATCATTTCGTGACTGGATTGCAAATTTCATCATTTCTCTCCTCCTTTCCCATTTATCTCACCGTAGCGTCTAGTCGCCGTTTCTTTGAATGCACTGAAATATTGTTGCGCATCCTGGATTTCATTGCGAATCTGCGACATTTCTTCATCTAACTGGAAGGCGGCCTCTGCTGCACGCTCAAGTCGATGTCTGATTTCGTCCGGCATTTCACCTTCATATTTGTAATTCAATGAGTGCTCAATCGATGCCCAGAAATTCATCGCTAACGTTCGGATTTGAATCTCCGCAAAAATCGTTTTCTCCCCATGAATCGTCTGAACGGGATACTTAATAATTAAATGGTAGGACCTGTACCCACTCGGTTTATTATGTGCAATATAATCGCGCTCTTCAATCACTTCTAGGTCATTTCGTTGTCGCAATGTTTCCACCACAGTACTAATGTCATCGACAAACTGGCACATCAGGCGAAGGCCAGCAATATCAGGCAGTTCGGCCGCAAGTTCAGCCGATGGTTCGAATGGAATACCTTTTTCTAGTGTCTTGTCATAAATACTCGCGAGCGGCTTAACCCTGCCCGTCACAAATTCAACTGGCGTATGTACTTTTTCCAACTCATACTGGGTTCGCAAGCCTTTCAATTTCACTTTCAATTCATCCACCGCTTGTTTATAAGGTTCAAGAAATTGATTCCACTGCCTCATCCGGACCCCTCCCAGCTGTTATTCCGTATGTTGAAGTATCGAGCTGAATGCTTGCTCTACTGCCGAGGAGAATGCTTCCCCGTAATTATCGTTACCCTCAATATTATAAATAAGCATTGTCAGCTCATCTTTGAATCCGGGAAGCAAAATTATTTCATCCTTCCACGAAAGCATCGGATCTGCATCCATTGTCAATGTATCCACCATAAGCGGCCACACTGCCTGTGTAAAATGAAGCTGCTGGTACCCTTCTTCTAGTTCTAAAAGATAGACAAAAGAAAAATTATCAGAATCCGTAATCATCTTTCCAGACGGTATACCCAGTGGTCTTACCGCACCTTCTGCTAATAAAAAGAGGACTTGTTCATCGTTATGCAGACCATTGTCAATTCGATTTTGAAAGTTCACAATTTCTTCTTCCCTTCATGCGTCATTACGTTCATTCTACCATATGCAGCGTGGCCTTGCAGTTTAGGAAATGCGTTTTCTCACATTAATTGGTATACTAGACTTAGGATATTATTTCACTAACCCATAGCTAGACGTCAGAAGGGACAGATCGTGATGGATACAAGCACAATTCGTACATTAATGGAAATAAATACTTTGCAGTCGCTCGGTACTGTTCAAACACAAACTGAACAAAATAGCACATCACCATCCATCTTTAACACAATTTTAGAGGAGATGTTAGGTACTACTTCTATAACGGATTCCTTATCTTCCGCTTCAGCCACATTACTTGGAAATCTCAACAATACAGAAAGCTTGCGTTATGTTGGAAGAAACGGAGTGTTCGAACCTTCTAGCCTAAATGCTATCATTTCCGCTGCACTAGAAAAATCTCCTGTTTCCACAACCGATACATCTATTAGTAACGGGAGCTATAGTAATATCATTAGTCAAGCGGCAGAAAAATATAACTTACCCGACAAACTAATCTCTGCTGTTATTAAACAAGAATCGAACTTCAACAGTAATGTAGTCAGCCACGCAGGTGCACAAGGGCTTATGCAACTGATGCCCGGAACAGCTAAGTTCCTTGGCGTTAAAGATAGTTTTGACCCTGTCCAGAATATCATGGGAGGAGCAAAGTATTTAAGGCAAATGCTCAATCAATTTGATGGTGATACCGAACTTGCTCTTGCTGCCTATAATGCCGGCCCTGGAAACGTGAAAAAACACGACGGAATTCCCCCATTTAAAGAGACACAGCAATATGTGAAAAACGTGCTCGGCTATTTCAATGCATAAAGTTGATAATCTAGAGTCCTATTTCACTAACAGAGCTATATATTTGTGAAAGCGATGCAGGCTTGATAGAATATCAATACAGTCAGAGCAAAGGAGATTGACATAATGATGCGAAAACCTTTGATCCCTTATGAAGAGATCGGTGCTACAAAGTTGTCGGAACTTATCGACCTGTTTTACGCAAAAGTGGCCGTACACCCGGACCTATACCCGATTTTCCCAGATGACCTGACAGAAACAGCACGCAAACAAAAACAATTTCAAACACAGTATTTAGGTGGTCCCAATATATTTACAGAGGAACATGGTCACCCGATGATGAAAGCCCGTCATATGCCATTCCCTATATCTCCGGTTCAAGCAGAAGCATGGCTAGCCTGTATGGCTGAAGCAATGGACGAAGTTGAACTTGATGGAAATATACGTGATATTTATTATAAGCGCCTCGTCTTGACTGCCAATCATATGGTAAACAGGACTGGGGAGGAGAAAACGTGAATCGACAAACATTACTGGAGAATCCGGTAAGTCCATCTACTTGCATAAGGCCAATCGAATTATATGTTTTTATTGATCCATTATGCGGGGAATGCTCGTCACTCCCTCCTTTACTTCGAAAGTTACAAGTTGAATATGACCGCTATTTCACACTGCGCATTGCATTGCGCACATCGTTGCCTAAGATGAATCTTCAATTTATGCATAAACAAGTAGATGAACTGGCTTGTGAAAAGACACATCCTACGTTTCCGAGTATTGCTATTAAAACTGCGGAGTTTCAAGGTAAGCGTGCTGGATTTAGATTCTTCTCAAAAATGCTTGAGTATTCATTCCTGAAGTCAAGAAATGTATCGTCATTTTCCGTACTCGTCGAAATCGCAACAAAATTAAATCTAGATGTAGACGAATTTATCCGAGACTTTTCTTCCAAAAACGTCTTGCGCTCTTTACAAGTCGATTTGTATATGGCCAAAGAGATGGAAGTCGACAAAGCCCCTACTTTCGTTTTCTTCAATAAAAATATTGAAGATGAAGGATTAAAAGTAAGTGGATTGTACGATTACGAAGTCTACGAACAAATTTTAGAGGAATTGGTCGGTGGGCCGATTATGGCCGATATTCCACCTCCACTTGAAGATTTGTTCCAACGTTTCGATACACTCTCCACAAATGAGATTGCTAGTATTTACAACATCTCCGAAAAGTCCGCAGAACGCGAACTCAAAAAACGTCTTCTTCAACAACATGTCGAACGGATTCACTTCCAGGACATGACATTATGGCGTAAAAAAATGATATGAATTAAGAGAGCTACTTCATTACCGGGGGATTTCCGGAGGATGGGGTGGTTTTTTTATTGATGGAGTTTGCGTTCACTGTTTCATGTTTTGCAATGACAGTTTTCAGGTGCACTCACAGTTGCTTGCTTTGCCATCACAGTTCAACGCTTTCCCCTCACAGTTTCACAGCTTCAGTGACAATAACCGCTTCACTCTAATCTCCTCAAAACCAAAAGAAAAGAGCATTCGCTCCTGGGGGGGAGGGAATGCTCTATTTCAAAGGGAATGGGAGAAATGTTCACGTTCAAACAAAAGGGGTGTATGTTTGGTATGTGATTTATTTCACATCCTTACCTTATCATAAAATAATAATTGCATCAAGAATTCACAATGAATTTCACATGATTGTCACATTGGTTATTTCATCAATATTCCACACTTTATATTTATATAGTAATATGCTTTCGAAAAAAATCTCATCCACCTATTTAATAAGGCAGATGAGATTTCTAACTAAATATATTCAGTTTTTTGAAAGAAGTGATTCAAGCTCGTTTAACTTTTCTTCGAAGACTCGGCATGCTTCTTCGATTGGGGCAGCACTTGTCATGTCAACGCCCGCCTTTTTCAGCACTTCAATCGGATAGTCAGAAGAGCCGGCTTTCAGGAAGTTATTAACATAGCGTTCAACGGCCGGTTCGCCTTCTGTCAAGATTTGATTGCTAAGCGCGACTGCGGCACTATAACCTGTCGCATATTGATAGACATAATAATTATAGTAAAAATGAGGAATTCTTGCCCATTCCAAGCCGATTTCTTCATCCACAACTAGGTCTTCACCAAAGTATTTCTTATTGAGTGCATAATACTCTTCCGTCAGTTTTTCAGCTGTTAGTGCGATACCCTGCTGATCAAGCTGATGAATAAGGTGTTCGAACTCGGCGAACATTGTCTGACGGAAAACCGTACCTCGGAAGCCGTCAAGCCAATAATTTAGTAAGTAAATGCGTTTCTGTTCGTCATCAATTGTTTTCAATAGATGATCATTCAAGATGGCTTCATTCACTGTTGACGCGACTTCTGCTACGAAAATGGAATAACCACTGTAGATGAACGGCTGGCTTTTACGTGAATAATAACTATGGACGCTATGGCCGAATTCGTGCGCCAGCGTGAATAAGTTGCTGACATTATCTTGCCAGTTCATTAAGACATAAGGATTTGTTCCATAAGCACCCGAAGAATATGCTCCAGATCGCTTCCCTTTGTTTTCACGGACGTCTACCCAGCGATTATCAAGCCCCTCTTTGACGATTGATACATACTCTTCACCAAGTGGATGGAAACTGTCAAGCATCGTCTGTGAAGCTTCGTCGTACGGAATTTTCATGTCTGCATCTTTTACAAGCGGTGCGTACATATCCCACATATGAAGTTCTTCAAGTCCGAATACTTTTTTACGGAGCGCCACATAGCGTTGTAGCAAGTGGACATTTTTATTGATAGTCGTAACAAGATTTTCATAAACTTGTTCAGGAATATGATTATTCGCCATTGCAGCCTCACGCGCTGATGAATAATTACGAATGCGTGCATTGACGTTATCGCCTTTTATGTTACCCGATAGTGTGGATGCAAATGTATTTTGGAATTCACTGTATTTTGAATACATCGCTTTGAATGCATCCTTACGAACCCGTGGATCATCGCTTTCTAAAAATCCTACATAGCGGCCATGTGATAACTCGACTTCTTCTCCTTGCTCGTCTTTCACCATAGGAAAAGTCAAATCCGCATTGTTTAGCATACTGAACGTTTCAGAAGAGTTACCTGTCACTTCTGAAAGTTGTGCAAGCAAAGCTTCTTGTTCGGCAGGAAGCACATGTGGTCGCTGAGTGTTAATTTCCTCGAATTCTTGCTTATAAAGAGCTAGTCCTTCATGTTCAGTAACTAGCTTGTCCAATTCTATTTCATCAATGGAAAGAAGCTCAGGCAAGAAGTACGATAATGCAGTTGATACTTTCACGTAAAGTGATTTCACGCGGCTATCCATCGCCTGATAGAAACTGTTTGTCGTGTCCTGGTCAGTCTTCAGGTGAGCATATGTGTAAAGCCTGCGGAGTCTTTCTGATAGTGCGTCACGGTATGCCAATGCGCTGTATAGTGCATCTCCTCCGTTGGAAAATGTACCTTTATAAGAATTCGCTTCGCCAGAAATCCGTTCAACCTCAACGTATTCTTTTTCCCACGCTTCATCTGTTGCAAAAATATCTTCGAGACGCCAAGTCTCCTCTACTTTAACTTCATTACGAGTCAATACTTTATTCTTAGTTTCAGCCATCGTCAATATTCCCCCTTCTCCCGTTACTTCGGGAAACGAATCGATTCTATTTTCTCAATTTTCGTAACGCTTTGCAAGCAATCTTTCTGAAAATAGTTGAATTATTTTTTCTTCGTCAATAACCGCTCCCTTGTAATAGGAATCGACATTCGCAGCAATAAGAAAGTCTCTGTATGCCATGCATGATTTTTCTTGTTCTTCCGACGAATTTTCTAAGCCAGAAACATATTTCCTAACCTGACTGCGGGAGAGACTTCTAAAACTGATTCCCTTTTTCCTCAAATAATAGAAGAATGCTAGTTGCCATTCACAATCATGTTCTCGGAATGCCTCATTGAAAAGTACGGGCAGCCCAATCCATTGTGGAAGATTCGCAGGAATTACACGTAGTTCATAGCACATTCTTAAAAAAGGATCGTTTACACCTCTTTTGTTTACTAACACGCGGGATTGAAGAAATTGATTGCGAATGGATAAATAAATGGCTACATAACGATGGACTTCTATCTCTGATGGCGTTTTAGGCCGTGCAAAAGGAAATACTTGCATCGACAATGTCAACGTACGATGGATGCCAATATAACGCTTTCCAGCAATATGGATTAGGCTAGTAAAATAATGAAATCGTTCTGTTTGGGGGTTATATGTGAGTAATAAATGTCCTTCAGGGGATGTATGTGTAAAGAAGCTTACGTGGTATTTTGAAAAATGGAATGTACCGACACCTTTAGGCAATGCACTAAACTTTTCTGGGGTATGCAAAATCCAAATAGGTTTCATTCCTGTACTACGATAACCGGCGGATCTGGATTCAATGTCAGCAACAGGGATTGTACTGCACTGAAATTCGATAGGTATCGACTCAAATTTTGTTGTTACAAGGATATCAGGACGCTGAGACAACATTTTTAAAAATGGTTCAAGTTCGACAAGCTGGGCATGTTTTTGAAAAAATCCGTACAATTGCTGTTTTCCTTGAAGATGGCTACGTGATTCACCTTCCGAGAATAAAGTCGTACAGACAGCATTTTTCATATGTGCAAAATGTGGGATTGTAATAGCTCCAACTTTTAATTGGACCGGATAGTCACATTGAGGGCAATAGAATAATCGTAATTTCCTCCATTTTCTCAAACGCTCTCTTCCTAATTCTGGTGTCAGGATAATAATTTTTCCTTCCTCTGTTTTTGCTGTGAGAATAGTATACATCTCCTTTCTTGTTACATTATACGAATATTGCAACAATAATACAAGTAAAAAAAGCTACCGTTTTAGGTAGCCGTTTCAATATTATTAATTTGCTCCAAAGTATTGCTGAATTTTCACAAAAACATCAGAGTCCATAATTAGATTGCCATACTCCTCGATTCGATGAATCGTCATGTTTGACGGAACGCCGAATTCTGAAAGCACACTAAACAGATCTGTCTTGCGAGAATCATCCATTACTTCATCGTCATATAACAAATGTATATAATATTTGTTTTCAAACGAATATAAAGCTGTCTTTACTTCATAATCTTTCATTTGATTCGCTAACGGAATGAGAATATCAAATTCGTTAAAGACAAACATATTATCAACCCAATCGAACGCAGTATCTTCTATACCTGGCATGGTATCATCATCATCATACATTTTTCCATGCTGGAACACTTTTCTTGGATCATCACTAGTGAATGGTGATTCCAGTGGTTCACCGTCTTCAGACATTTGTGCACGCGTGACTGTCACTTCAATGCCGCCGCTCATCGCATGTACCTGTATCCACAATGGCCCCTCGACTTCAAACTCAGACTCATCACTGACTTCGTCCATCATCTCCCAGAAGAGTTCCTCGCTTTTGTCGCGATTATACCAAACTTCCTCACGGGTGAAGCCGCGTTCTTCTATATCAATATATGATAGAAAAAACTTAACTGTATTTTCATTAATACGCTCTATTTCCATCCCTTTTCTCTCCCTTCCTATGGAACAGGATCTATCCAGTTCCCTTTAATGTGTGGAAAAACCTGCAATGCTTATACTTACTATATGACCGTCCTCTACGTTTTGAAAGGGTTCCGCCTTAGGACGTATAATTTTGATAGTAATAGCATTGTAGAGAACATCCACCAGGAAAGCAAGAGAAACAAAAAAAGCCAATAGGTGTACGGCATTTTACAATGTCAACCCCTATCAGCTTCATACTATTTTTCGACTAGTTAACCATGCGCCGCGCTTCAAGCAACTGATAGGCTCTTACTTTTCTCGGTAAGAATCGACGGATTTCATCTTCATTGTATCCAACCTGTAGTCTCTTCTCATCAAGAATTATCGGTCTTCTTAAAAGACCTGGATGTTCTTGAATTAATTCATATAAGCGCTGTAACGGAAGGCTTTCCACATCAACGTTTAACTTTTGGAATATTTTCGAACGCGTTGAAATAATTTCGTCTGTTCCATCTTCAGTCATACGTAGAATTTCTTTTATTTCATCAATATTCAATGGTTCCGAAAAAATGTTACGTTCAGTATACGGAATCTCGTGTTCCTCTAACCATGCTTTCGCTTTTCTGCATGATGTACAGCTAGGTGAAGTAAATAATGTGACCATCATATGCTGACACTTCCTTTCAGTCGGCTCGAATGTTTTGATTTATATTTTTTCATTTAGATTAGAATTAGTTTAAACTGTCTACTTCTAATCCCTATTATACACATATTTATTACCGATTAATACACTTTCAAAAAAATATTCAATATTCCATGCACTATTGTCACACTTCAGCAACATAAGCGACTTTAACAAGTATGGCATGTTCTTTATACTGTTATACCCGATGAGGAAAAATTTAAACATCTGCTTCTTCTAATAGAAATTTTTCTCATTTAGGAAGTAACTAATTGAAAATAAATTAGTGTCTACATAGTATAGTACGTCTTAATCTGGGTAAAGGTTTCATATTATTTTTAAAAAAATCCAGAAACTTATTATTTTCCGGATTTTTCAAAATTATGAATCGTAATTAATACCGAGGGAATACCAATTGCTAGCATTTCAATAGTAGATATTTAATTATGCAAAAGGACCGGTTCTCTTGTAGAAAACCGGTCCCGTTACATCTATTTAAGATTACTTTGCAAATGTATCATACTCGCGCTGTGAACAAAGGACAAAATGTCCTGGTGTCACTTCGCGCATGATTACTTCTTCACTCTCCAGATACTTATGTGCTTTTGGATCGTAACCTTTACGCACACGGCTCCGCTCATAGGCTGGATCTGGCAACGGAATTGCAGATAGCAGCGATTGTGTATAAGGATGTAAAGGCGCCGTATAGATCGTTTCAGCTGGTCCTATTTCGACAAGCTTACCGAAATGCATAACACCGATCCGATCCGAGATATACTTCACCATCGACAAGTCATGCGCTATGAATAGATACGTCAAGCCTCTTTCTTCTTGAAGCTCTTTCAATAAGTTAACGACTTGCGCTTGAATAGAAACGTCCAATGCTGATATCGGCTCATCTGCTATGATAAATTCTGGCTCAACTGCAAGCGCACGTGCAATTCCAAGACGCTGGCGCTGACCGCCAGAAAATTCATGCGGGTAACGGTTAGCGTGCTCTCGATTCAATCCTACCGTCTCAAGAAGTTCGTGGACACGTGCTGTCCGTTCTTTCGAGTCCTTCACGAGACCGTGGATATCGAGGCCCTCAGCAATGATATCTAGCACTTTCATCCGCGGATTCAATGATGCATATGGATCTTGGAAAATCATCTGCATTTTCCGATTAAATGCTTTCAGTTCTTTTTTCGATTTTTTCGCATGAACATCAATGCCATCATAAATAACTTCTCCACCTGTTGCGTCGTAAAGACGGATGATTGTACGTCCTGTCGTTGATTTACCACAGCCTGATTCACCAACAATGCCGAGCGTCTCGCCTTTGTAGATATCGAATGTAATATCGTCAACAGCGCGTACTTCATTCTTTTTACCAACATTGAAATACTGCTTCAAGTTTTTGATTTCGAGTAATTTTTCTGCCATTATCGAACACCTCCCGGATTACTTACATAATACCGGCTGCCAGGGAACCTCTTCATACGTTCTATGACCGCTGCCGGAGGATCGACTTGTGGCGCATCCGGATGGAGCAGCCACGTCGCCGCGTAATGTGTATCACTCACTTTAAATAGAGGTGGAACTTGCTCCATATCAATCTTCATCGCATATTCACTACGGAGCGCAAAAGCGTCCCCTTTTGGAGGATCTAACAAATCCGGAGGCGTTCCTGGAATTGCATATAGTTTCTCATCGACTGTATCTAGCGAAGGCATTGAACTAAGAAGCCCCCAAGTATATGGATGCTGTGGGTTATAGAAGATTTCATCTACTGTCCCTACTTCGACAATCCGACCACCATACATAACCGCTACACGGTCTGCTACGTTTGCTACGACTCCTAAATCATGTGTTATGAAAATGATAGCCGTATCAATCTTTTTTTGCAGATCTTTCATTAACTCCAAAATTTGTGCCTGAATCGTAACATCCAAGGCCGTCGTTGGCTCATCCGCAATTAGAAGCTTTGGATTACATGCCAGTGCAACAGCAATGACGATACGTTGGCGTTGTCCACCGGAAAACTGGTGAGGATATTGCTTCATACGCATTTCCGGCTGTGGCATCCCGACCAGCGCCAACAACTCAATAGACTTTTTCCAAGCTTCCGATTTGCTTAGCTTTTGATGTTTAAGCAAAGGTTCCATAATCTGGTTGCCAATCGTCATTGTCGGATTAAGTGAAGTCATTGGGTCTTGAAAAATCATCGAAATGTCTTTCCCTCTTACTTTTTGCATTTCTTTTTCAGAAATCTTCAGAAGGTCTTTTCCACCGAATAAAATCTCACCATTTTTGTACTCGGTACTAGATTTCGGAAGGAGTCTCATAATCGATTTCGTCGTTACCGATTTACCTGAACCAGACTCACCAACAATAGCCAGTGTCTCCCCTTTAAACACTTCAAAATTAACGCCTTGAATTGCTTTCACTTCTCCTGCAAATGTATGGAAGGAAAGCTCGAGGTTTTTCACTTCAACAATTTTCTCCATTTCGCTTTCCTCCTTTAATCTTTCATTTTTGGATCAAGTGCATCACGTAATCCATCGCCAATTAAGTTGAACGCAATCATAAGTAAACTTATAATCGCTGCCGGGAAAAATAAAATATGCGGCTGATATTCAAGGAATTTATAACCATCATTAATGAGCGTTCCAAGAGACGCTTTTGGTGCTTGTAGACCCATTCCGACAAAGCTTAAAAATGCCTCAAAGAAAATGGCCGTGGGAATTGTAAACATCATGTTTATGACAATAACTGCCATAATATTAGGGAGTAGGTGTTTGCTGATAATTCGTGAATCACTTGCTCCTAAGGTTTTCGCCGCCAAGACGAATTCCTGATGTTTATATTTAAGAACCTGTCCCCGCACAATACGGGACATGCCAATCCATCCGGTTATCGTTATCGCTACGATAATGGACAATATGCCTGGCTCCATGATCATAATCATCAAAATTACGATTACCAGTGTTGGAATCCCAATCAGAACTTCGACAACCCGTTGCATGATATCATCGGTGCGCCCTCCATAATAACCGGAAATACCACCGTAGATGACTCCAATTACGACATCAATAACAGCAGCAATGAAAGCGATTAATAGGGAAATTTGCGTTCCCTTCCATAGACGTGAAAACATATCGCGTCCAAGGCTATCCGTTCCAAACCAATAGTTAACTTCTACTTTTTTTAATTCATAAAGATTAACTGTTTTAGATCCCAGTTTGCCTTCACCATCGAAAATACCTAATTTTTCAAGTCCAGGGATTTTTGGCGGCAAGCTCGCATGTGAAACTTTTACATCCTCTGGATCATGTTCGACCATGTAAGGGCCTGCAAACGCCATAAATACAATGAATAATAAGATGAACATACTAACGATAGCCGCTTTATTTTTCCGGATACGTAGCCATGCATCTTGCCAAAAACTTAAACTCGGTTTCGAAATCCTTTCGGCATGTGAACTATCGATTGTAATTCGCTCAAACGAATCCTTAGGTTTTTTAGTCATGTTAGTAGTCATTAGTTGGAACCTCCAGACAGGCGGATACGAGGATCAATGACCCCATAAAGAATATCAACGATTAATATAATCACAATGAGGAAGACTGAGAAAAACATCGTCGTACCCATGATGATGGCGTAGTCGTTCGTGTTGATGGATGTTACGAACTGCGCGCCGATGCCCGGGATCGCAAAAATTTGCTCAACGACAAGTGATCCAGTCAATAGCCCCGCCGCAACTGGCCCAAGTACAGTGATTAATGGTATAAGTGCATTACGGAATGCGTGTTTGAAAGCGATTTCAAACCCGTTAGCACCTTTCGCTTTTGCCAATAATATATAATCTGAACTTAATACTTCTATCATTTCCGTTCGGATGAACCTTGCCGCTATGGCAATCGGACCCATTGCTAGTGCGATTGAAGGCAAGATACTAGACTTCCAACCTTCCCACAGACCGACTGGTAGCACTTCAAGCCATACAGCGAAGACGTATTGCAGTAATACAGCAAACACAAACGATGGTATCGAGATACCAAGAATTGCGATAATGGTACTTCCATAATCCCAAACTGTGTTTTGCTTCAAGGCGGCAATCATTCCAAGAATAATGCCGATTAAAGTCCCAAATACAAGTGCCTGAGCCCCTAAAATCATTGAGTATTCCAATTTATTAAAAATAAGAGATGCGACATCTGCACCTTTATATTGGAACGATACACCAAAGTCCCCTTTTGCAAGGTTCCCCATATAACGAACATACTGCACAGGAATCGGATCGTTCAATCCATACTTCTCATAAACGACTTCCCTTTCTTCTATGGATAATTTTGCTGCGGAAGCTAACGGGGAACCTGGAAGCATTTTCATTAGAATAAATGTAAACGACGCAATTAAGAATAGTGATAGGAACATATAGATTATACGTTTTGTGATGTACTTTGCCATTTTCGCACCTCCTGAAATTCATAAATAAGTATAATAATAAAAAACAACAATTTTCGACAAGATAATACAATGAATTTTTAGTTATCTTTGCTTCATTGAAAAAGAGAGTACATGGTCAATAACACCATATACTCTCTTTTCTATTAGATTTTAAGCTTTCAAATTACAATTCTTATTTTTCTGCAGCTTCCATATACGTCCATTTATAGCTATAGTCGCCACCGAATGGATGTGTAACAAGACCTTTTACTGCTGGATTCATAAGAGCCATTCTTCCGCGTTGATAGTTTGGTGCGATAGCTGCGTCATCTTCAAGTAGCAATTTCTCAGCTTCAGCAAACACTTCGAAGCGTTTGATTGGATCTTGTGCATATGTTGTTTTTGTAGATTCAATAAGTTTGTCATATTCAGGGTTAGAATAATTCATTTTGTTTTGAGGGCTTCCAGTTACGAACAATTCCATGAACGAGATTGGATCCTGGAAGTCAGCGCCCCATCCTGCTGATTGAATGTCATAATTACTAGCATCATCAAGTTCAAGACGGACTGCGAAAGGAACTTCTTTCAGGTTGATAGTTAAACCTGGTAGGTTTCTTTCAAGTTCTGATTTGAACCATTCTTGTTGTTTCTTAGCATTTTCAGTGTCTCCACCAAGAATTTCAATCGTTACTTTGTCTGTTCCAAGCGCTTCTAAACCTTTTGTCCAGAATGCTTGAGCTTCCTCAACATTGTAAGCCGAGAATTCACTGCTGTAATCACGGAAGTCTTTACCGCTTTCATCAAATGTGAATTTCTGTGGTACTAAGTAGTTTGCAGCGATAGATCCATTCGCAAGTACTGCGTCTGCAAGTTCATCTTTGTTAAACCCTTTAGAAATCGCTTTACGAATATCTGCGTTTGCAAGCGGTGTAGGTTTTCCATCACGCATTTGGTTCATTTTAAAGTAGAATACTGACATTTCAAGTTCATTGACAATATTTGGATCGTCAGCAAACTGCATTGCATACTCAGCTGATAGTACTACACGATCTTTCTTTCCTTGTTCATAAAGTTTTACTCCAGTTGCAGTTTCTAAAACAACGTCAACTACAATTTCATCAAGTTTTACAGTATCAGCATCCCAATACTTGTCGTTTTTAAGGTATTTCCAGTTTCCAGTTCCATCCCAATCAGATAAAGCGAATGGTCCGTTATAAATCATTGCTTCAGAGTTTGTTGCATATTTATCACCCTGAGAAGTTACGAATTCTTCGTTAAGTGGTAAGAATGTCCCGAAAGACATAAGTGATAGGAAATAAGTTACAGGGCGTTCAAGTTCAACGACAAGTGTTTTATCGTCTACAGCTTTAATTCCAAGGTCTGCAATTTCTGCTGTACCTTTACCTATTTCAGTTGCATTTTTAACCATACCAGCCATCAAGTACGGTCCGTAAGGTGAAGCCGTAGCTGGGTCAATTGCACGCTGCCAAGCATACACGAAGTCATTAGCAGTTACAGGTGTTCCATTAGACCAGCTTGCATCACGGATTTTGAATGTATATGTCAATCCATCTTCACTGATTTCTGGTTCACCATCTGCCATAGCAGGAACTGGAAGACTATCTTTGTCAAGACGATAAAGTCCTTCCATGATGTTGTTTAGTACGTTGAAACCAACAGCATCTTCTGAAACTGATGAATCAATAGATGGAATTTCTGCAGTTTCTATCAAATTCAAAACTTGTGGTACTTCCTTAGCTGGTTCTTCTGTAGTTCCTTTGTCCTCATCCTTATCCTTTACCGGTTCAGTAGCTGCTTCATCTTTCTCGTTTCCGCACGCTGCTAGGAACACGCTAAGTACAAGCATGATACTAATTAGCCACATAAATTTGTGGTTTTTCAAATCGATTACCTCCTCAAAATTGTCTGAAAACTGGGTACATTTATATTATACAATGATTCTCACAGTTGTACATACCTTTTTTTTATTTAGTAATGTACTATAACAGGCAAATTCATATAAACTCAGCATTGACAACGCTTACAAATATTATTTTAAGCTATTTTTTTAATTATACTACTGTTATAATATTGATTATTACTTACCAATACTTTACTATTACTTTGGAACGGGGTGAAAATATGAAGAAAATAATTAGGAATTTCATGGTTTCTCTTGTAGTAATTGTATCTATCATGCTCATCTATTTTAAGGAGCTGACATTACTCTCCTATATAAACGCATCTTTCATCGTTGGAGGTGTACTAACATTTCTTGGTCTGGTATCTTTCGTCTTTTCAACTGGGTTTTTTGATCTATTCACCGTTAGCATGAGAAAAGTAGTTTCATCTAAACGCCGAATGGATGATGTTGCGTCTATGCGCAAGCCCTCAGAAATATTTTCAGGTAATGTAAGCCCAATGCTCGGTGGTGGTGTCCTCATTCTTGCAACGATGGGAATAGGGCTCCTTATTTTTTATATTTAAAGAGCAAGTCTATTGCATTTTACCCCTGTAAGATTTATAATCATTAGAAACATTTAGAGCGAATGGCTATGACGGAAAAAAGTATTTCAGTATCAGTTTTTTAGAGAGCCTGTGGGTGGTGCAAACAGGTAGGCTGAACTGGAGGAATGGGATCCCGAGCTTGATAAGCGAACCTTTAGAAGTACTTCTAAAAAAGCTTGTCACGTCCCCCGCGTTACGGGAATCAGAGTGGCCTTCGGGCAATTCGGGTGGTACCACGGTTGATTAAACATCAGTCGTCCCTTTTTTACGGGGACGGCTGGTGTTTTTTTGCGCCTACAGGAAGTAGGTGTGCAACCTTTGCCGCAGGACGCGGCGAACTTTGGTTGCCTTTCTCAAAGGATGTAGATGTGCAACTTTTGTAACAGGACGTTGCGCCCTTAAGCCGCGTACCTTAATAGGAAGTAAGCGTGTGGCTTTTGTCAGGGTCAGCAGGATGTTGATCATGTAGTAGGGAGGGATTGAACTTCATCCCTAATTGTTGCGACAGGACGTCGCGTTCTTAGACTACCTTCCATTATAGGCGAACTTAAAACGCGTTAACAAAGTATTTTATCCATCAAACAGGAGGAGATTTAAAAGATGAAAACCATTTTTTCAGGCGTACAACCAACAGGAACAGTAACACTCGGCAACTATATAGGTGCCTTCCGTCAATTTACAGAGCTGCAAAACGAATATGAGTGTCTGTTCTGTATCGTCGACCAGCATGCTATCACAGTTCAACAGGATCCAATGGAATTGGCAAAAACAATTCGTTCCCTCGCAGCTATCTATATTGCAAGTGGCATTAATCCGGAGAAAGCAGTTTTATTCATCCAATCAGAAGTACCTGCACATGCGCAAGCAGGTTGGATGATGCAATGTATTTCGTATATTGGTGAACTTGAGAGAATGACCCAGTTCAAAGATAAATCAACTGGGAAAGATGGCGTTTCTTCTGCTCTTCTGACTTATCCACCACTTATGGCTGCCGATATTCTTCTATATAACACCGACATTGTCCCAGTCGGAGATGATCAGAAACAGCATCTTGAGTTGACGCGTGATCTAGCTGAACGCTTCAATTCAAGATTCGGTAATATATTGACGATCCCTGAAGTCCGAATTCCAAAGAACGGTGCACGCATTAAATCATTGCAAGATCCGTTAAAGAAAATGAGTAAGTCTGACCCTAATAAAAAAGGGACTATTTCTCTCCTGGACACACCAAAAGAAATCGAAAAGAAAATTAAAAGCGCAGTAACAGATTCTGAAGGCATCGTGAAATTCGATGTAGAAAACAAACCAGGCGTATCGAATTTATTAACAATAGAATCAGCATTAAGTGGTGTTTCCATTGAAGATCTTGTAACAAAGTATGACGGACTAGGATACGGCGCATTTAAAGCTGGAGTAGCAGAAGCTGTAATCAGCCATCTATCCCCAATCCAAGAGAAGTATTATGAACTCCTGGATTCGCCTGTCCTAGATGAAATTCTAGATAAAGGCGCAGTGAAAGCAAATGCGATAGCATCTATCACTCTCGGGAAGATGGAAGCCGCGATGGGACTCGGACGTAGACGGTAAGAATAATCATGATTGTAGATACGACGAATAGTGCAAAATCTGCCGTATGTATTATGAAATAGATGATTTGATGCCAGTCATAACCAAGCGATCTGTAATTAAAATAAAAAATCATATGTGAAATCGTGACAACAATAAGCCCGTAACTGATAAGAAATAGAAATATGCGTGTCATTAGCATCGTCCTTTTGTTTTCTTTGATTATATGACTGCATGGCCCCCTTTTAGACGAAGGGGGCTTTTAAATTTGTGGAGGGATTGCGAAAGTATTGAAGTGGTTGATGAAACTATGAGGAGTAATCGTAGAACTAGAATGGCAAACCCCAAAACTCCGTAGACAAAAGAACAAAAGTGCGCGCCTGTTAAGCCCCGACAAGCGCTGGAAGGCTTGAGGGTAAAGGCGCCCTTTGCCTTTATCAGCAAGACTGAAGTGACTCGAGGGGCTAGGCGCTGGAGCCTAGACGAGGAATCACTTTGTACCAATCTTATCCACAGTACAAGACTTTATAATTTCCTAAGCATCAAAAAAACGCCCCAGTAAACTGAGACGTCCTGCTAACTTATACTTATACTTTTTTGAATACGAGTGATGCGTTATGTCCGCCGAAACCGAGTGAGTTGCTCATTGCGTACGTAATGTCCACTTTGCGCGCACCTTCTGTTACGTAGTCGAGATCACATTCAGGATCTGGATTGACGAAATTCATTGTCGGTGGAAGGATTCCTTCTTGCAATGCTTTCACTGTGAAGATTGCTTCCAGTCCTCCTGCTGCGCCAAGCAAATGACCTGTCACTGATTTCGTTGAGCTCATTGCAAGTTTGTATGCATGTTCACCGAAAACTGTTTTTGCTGCCATTGTTTCGAATTGATCGTTATATGGCGTGCTCGTTCCGTGGGCATTGATATATTCGATTTCGTTTGGAGTGATGCCACTTTGCGCAATCGCTTGTTGCATCGCCCGTGCGCCGCCTTCTCCTCCTGGAGCTGGAGCTGTAATATGGTGCGCATCGCCTGTTGCACCATAGCCAACTAGTTCAGCGTAAATTTTCGCGCCGCGTGCAACTGCGTGTTCATATTCTTCAAGGATTAAGATTCCTGCTCCTTCTCCAATTACAAAGCCGTCACGTTCTTTATCAAATGGACGTGATGCAGTTGCAGGATCCGGGTTTAATGACAATGCTGTATTCGCACAGAAACCAGCAACTGACATCGTTGTAATTGGCGCTTCTGCTCCGCCTGTTATCATAACGTCAGCATCACCGCGGCGAATAACTTCAAATGCATCTCCTATTGAGTTTGTGCCTGATGCACAAGCTGTTACTGTACAAGAGTTAATGCCTTTTGCTCCGTGATAAATAGATACTTGGCCCGCTGCCATATCCGGAATCATCATTGGTACGAAAAATGGACTAACGCGACGATAACCTTTCTCTTGGAATGTCAGAAACTGTTGCTCATGTGTTTCCATACCACCGATGCCTGATCCAATCCAGACGCCCGTACGAAGAGCTAAATTTCCTTCAAGTTCAAGATTTGCATCTTTCATCGCCATAATCGATGCAGCAAGTGCATAATGCGTGAAGCGATCCATTTTACGCGCGTCTTTCCGTGAGATATATTGTTCTATATCAAAATCTTTAACTTCAGCTGCAACTTTTACAGGAAACTTATCACTATCAAGTCTTGTTAGTGGTCCGATTCCAGATTTCCCTTCCAAAACCGATTTCCATGACTCCTCCGCCGAATTCCCGACTGGAGAAACTGCCCCAATACCTGTTACTACTACACGTTTTATTCCCATATGTGACAACTTCCCTTCTATTCTATAAAGACTAACTCTACTTTTCATAGACCACTAAAAAACATGTACGGTTTTATTTTCCCCACTTAATGCATAATGCACCCCAAGTGAGACCTCCACCAAATCCAACCATGACAATAACGTCATCATCTTTCACTCTACCTTCAGCTAAATCATCGACAAGTGAAATTGGTATAGAAGCGGCAGATGTATTGCCGTATTTATGGATTGTCTTCGACATTTTTTCAACTGGTAAACCAAGTCGTTCACGAGATGATTCCATAATTCGTATATTTGCTTGATGCGGAATAAGGAAATCGACGTCTTCCTTCGTTAGACCCGCTTTTCTGATAACACTTTCTGCGGATTCGCCCATTTGACGGACTGCAAATTTGAATACTTCACGGCCATTCATAACGAGTTTTTCATCCTGATAAAGGTGTTTTCCACCGCTACCATCTGCACCGAGTTCAAATGACAGGATTCCTCGTCCTTCACTTACTTTTCCTATAATAGCTGCACCCGCCCCATCTCCGAAAAGAATAGCGGTATTGCGGTCTTCCCAATTAGTAATTTTTGATAATTTCTCAACACCAACAACGAGTACATAATCATATGTGCCCGATTCAACAAACTGCTTCGCTGTTACGACGCCATACATGAATCCTGCACAGGCCGCTGAAACGTCCATCGCCGCTGCATTGGTTGCGCCAAGCTGTTGTTGAAGCATTGTTGACACTGATGGAAATGGTCGATCAGGTGTTACTGTAGCTACAAGAATTAGTCCGATTTCTTCTGGTTTGATTCCTGCGTTGTTGATTGCTTCTACAGCAGCGTTATATGCCATATGGGACGTATCCGTTGAATCATCTGCGATGCGTCTTTCTTCGATGCCTGTCATTGTGCGAATCCATTCATCCGATGTATCCAAACGCTTTTCAAGATCGGCGTTCGTCAAAACATGTGATGGTACGTATTTACCCATGCCGATAAATCCAGCAATCATTCCGCATTCCTCCGTTATTTATCATCTATTATTAGTACCTGCTCTTAATCATAAAAGAAACGAGCCCATTTTTCAACCTGCTGACACTTTTCCGCCAAATAAAGTTCGATTTACATGGAAATTAGTTTCTCCAATCTATCCTCTGTGATATGATAAAATATGAAATAGTAAGGTAGAGGTGAATTCAATGAAATACGTAATGACATTTTTCTGGTCTTTCTGTTTAATTACAATGTTGAACTATGTTTCTGGAGCAATCGCTAACGTGAGTTTCGAAATCATGCCTGGCGTTATCGTTTCGGCTTTCGTTGCCGTAATCATCTTCATCTTGGGCGAGTCTTTCCCAGAGGGCGAAATTGCAGATCATTAATCAACAAAAAACCATCTCCCTCGCTGGAGATGGTTTTTATATTGAATATGTTATAGAAAAAGCCGCACGAAGTTCAAACTTCGTGCGGCTTTTCCCTTTTAATTTGTATGGATAACTAATTTTCCATCTTCCATAGCTAGAACAAGTTTATCATTTGGCTTACGTTCACCTTTAATGATTTCTTTTGCAACCATTGTTTCAACATGGCGTTGGATAAAGCGTTTCAATGGACGCGCGCCGAAATCAGCATCTGTTCCTTCATTAACAATCCAATCGAGCATATCTTCACTATACTCCATTACAATTTCTTGTCCGCGTAATCGTTTGACAAGATCTTCAATCATTTTCCGAGCAATCTTACGGAATGAATTACCAGTAAGTGAATGGAAAATAATGATGTCATCCATCCGGTTTAATAGCTCTGGTTTGAAATGGTTTTTTAATTCAGCCATGACAAGATCTTCTGCTGCATGATTTTCTGTATCATCGAGTCCATGAAGTAAGTACGCCGAGCCGATATTCGAGGTCATGATGACGACAGTATTGGTAAAGTTAACAAGTCTACCTTGGCTATCTGTGATTCGGCCGTCATCTAATATTTGCAATAAGATATTTGCGACGTCCGGATGTGCTTTCTCGATTTCATCTAACAGAACAACTGAATATGGATTTCGTCGTACCGCTTCCGTCAATTGGCCGCCTTCTTCGTAACCGATATATCCCGGAGGTGCACCGACAAGTCGCGATACACTATGCTTCTCCATATATTCCGACATGTCAATGCGGATGAAATGATCTTCCGAATCAAACAATGTCGCAGCGAGCGTTTTAGCCAGCTCAGTCTTCCCAACACCAGTCGGTCCCAAAAATAGGAATGAGCCGATTGGTTTGTCTGGGTCTTTAATGCCCGCACGTGCGCGCCATACAGCTTCCGTTACAAGTTGTACAGCGTCGTCCTGCCCGATTACACGCTCTTCAAGCGTTTCACGCAGACGAAGCAATTTTTCGCGTTCGCCTTCAACAAGTTTCGTCACCGGTATACCAGTCCAACGCGCAATAATCATTGCTATTTCTTCTTCCGTCACTTCTTCACGGAGCAGTCGATTTTCCTGTCCCTCTACAAGTGCGGCCTCAAGTTCGTGCAACTCTTCCTCAAGTTTCGGGATTTTTCCATAAGTAAGTTCTGCAGCTTTGTTCAAATCAAAACGATTTTCAGCTTCTTCAAGTTCACGTCGGAAACGATCTAGCTTTTCACGCTTATCCTGAATTCCACTCAATGTTTCTTTTTCAGAATCCCATTGCTCCCGCATGCCGGCAGATGATTCTTTCAGCTCAGTCAGTTCATTACGAAGTACTTCAAGACGATTTTTACTGACTGCGTCTTTTTCCTTGCGTAAGGCCTGTTCTTCTATTTCAAGCTGCATAATTCTACGTGTCACAGCATCCAATTCGGATGGCATTGAGTCAATTTCCGTCCGAATCATTGCACTTGCTTCATCTATTAAGTCGATTGCTTTATCCGGCAAGAAACGCTCTGTCAAATAGCGGTCGGATAATGTTGCGGCTGCAACAATTGCACGGTCGTGAATGCGCACACCATGATGAAGTTCATAACGTTCTTTCAGTCCTCGTAAAATCGATACAGTATCTTCAACGGAAGGTTCACGTACGAGCACCTGTTGGAAACGACGTTCAAGCGCTGCATCCTTTTCGATATACATACGGTATTCATCTAGCGTTGTTGCTCCGATACAGTACAATTCACCGCGTGCAAGCATCGGTTTCAGCATGTTGCCAGCATCCATCGCGCCCTCTGTTTTCCCTGCTCCGACAATCGTGTGAATTTCGTCGATGAAAAGAATGATCTCCCCGGCACTATCTTTCACTTGTTTCAGTACGCCTTTCAAGCGCTCTTCAAATTCACCGCGATATTTTGCCCCCGCGATAAGTGAACTCATATCAAGTTCGAAAATTTGTCGATCTTTCAATCCTTCCGGCACGTCGCCTTTCACAATTCGTTGCGCAAGTCCCTCTACGATGGCCGTTTTCCCTACCCCTGGTTCCCCAATAAGTACAGGATTATTCTTTGTCTTTCTCGATAAAATCCGGATAACGTTCCGAATTTCCTCATCACGTCCGATAACCGGATCCATTTTACCTTTTTTAACTTCTTCAACGAGATTCCGTCCAAATTGTTCAAGAGGTGTACGCTGATCTTCTTGTTGTCCATCCATTCGCATATACATCCACCTTTCTATATGTCACTGTTTGACTTTGACTATCTTTGATTAACTAAATTATAGGATTGATTTGATAGAATGTAAAGCGATTCGCACTGCGATTAACAGTTAGAAAAAACCTCCAAAAGGGAGGCTCCTCATTAACTGAACAGATTACGGGCAGAAACTACAACGCCGTCTTCATCCGCGTATACATAGTAATTGGAAATCCACTCTACGTCTCCGAAATTCAGTTTACTATCCTGTTCCCCTTTTCCTTCTTTTGTACTCTTTATTGGATTACTGCCAAGTGCCAGAACACCGATGTTTAGTTCAATCAATTCTGCCGTATCGCGGACACATCCGTAGATGATAACCCCAGCAAGCTTACGGGTTTCCGCGATGGCACCTAAATTGCCGCCCATGAGCGCACACCTTTTTGAGCCGCCACCATCGACAACAAGAACACTGCCTTCTGGGATGCTTTGCAACGCATCTTTCACAAGTACGTTATCCTCAAATACTTTCACAGTAACAATTGGACCCGAGAATCTTTTGTTTTTTCCATACGATTTAAATTCTGTTGAACATACTTGTAATTCATTTGAAAAATCATCGCATACATCGGCAGTTTTTATCGACATGTGAATGCACTCCCCTTTTTTGAAATTCTTTCTCCTATCTATACCATTCGACATTATTTCGGTATTCCTTTTTCAGCTTAAAATAATGTGGAATTATGAACTCGGGCAAGAATGGTCTGGAGTGGAGATTTACCAGCGATTTTTTGGCTTTACCCGCGAAATCCACAAAAAAAGCCGCACAACTTATCTCTAAGTCGCGCGGCCTTACTATATTTTATTATCTAACGCCCAGCGCAATTTTTGCATACCGAGACATATTATCTCTTGACCATGGTGGACTCCATACGATGTTTACATCTACATTTTTCACTTCTGGAAGTTCCATCAGTTCTTGTGTAACGTTCGCAACAATTTGCGGCCCCATTGGACAGCCCATTGATGTTAGTGTCATTGTTACTTTTGACGTGCCTTCTTCGTCAAGCTCGACGTCGTGCACGAGACCTAAGTTTACAATATCAACTCCAAGTTCCGGGTCGATAACGTTTTCGAGTGCACCCATCATGCTATCTTTCATATCCTGGCTCATCTTCATCCCTCTTTCCGTATGGTTATTATCTTTATCATAACAGAGTATGCTCCCTCATTTCAAATGCACAGCAAGCCAGTCAGCCGCTTTAAGCATTCCCGACCTTGAAACAGCATGCCCCGCAGTACCATCCGAAATGAATTCAATTCGATCTGGCACAGCTGCATAATCCTTTTTAACCGCTTCAATGAAGTTGCGCGTTGGTTCATACGGTACGACCGAATCTTTCTTACCATGCCAAAAGTACACTGGTCTGTTGTTCAGCGCCGCTGGATGTTTCGTTAAATCGAATGTAGATAGTGTCGCAAATAACGTCTTCTTTTCTTCCTCCGTAACAGGTAGTGTAAATCCGTTGCGTTCGAACTCAGACATTTGTGCTTTTGCAAGTTGAACAAAGCCTGGTGCTCCCATCATAACTGACGCGGCGTCAATCCACTCATATACCGTCAGGCAACCGAGCGTCGTAATGCCACCCATTGATGTGCCTCCCAAACCAATTTCCCCTGTCGAATGAAGTCCGCGCTGCATCAGTTCTTGGCGAATGAAACCCACTTCCTCAATTGACGTCAAAACGACTTCCCAAAATCGCAGACTCATTTGGACTTCATCTAAGTTTTCATCACGTGCACCGTGCAGATGCGCATCAGGTAAGAGAACTCGGATGCCCTTCTTCGCCATATTATAGGCATAATGCAAATTATGTTCTTTGGCACTCATAAATCCATGAATAAAAATGACGACCGGAACTTGTTTGTCTTTCAATTCATCTTCAACTATATGCAATAAGGGGATATCGCCCCATAACTCTTCAGTTACATTCATTGAAATCACACCTTTTCCTTTTCACTTGAGCGTACCAAAGTTTTTCTAAAAAAACAAAAGGGACGATTTCGCGACGGGATTTTTTGACTTGAATCATATGTTAACGATAGACTACTTACTAGAAGGAGGCGTTTTTTTTGAAGCCACATTTAATCGTCCTCGATCTTGACGGGACATTACTTACAGACGAAAAAGTAATATCAGATAAAACCAAGCTTACACTGAAAAAAGCAGAAGAAAAAGGTCATCACATTATGATTGCGACCGGAAGACCTTACCGTGCAAGCGAAGTGTATTACCGTCAACTCGGACTTAAGACACCGATTGTTAATTTCAACGGTGCATTCGTTCACCATCCTGATGATCGCTCTTGGAAAACAATCCACGAAACGATTTCACTCCCCGTTGTGAAGGATGTCATTGATGCCATGCAGCAATTTACATTCCATAATATTGTTGCTGAAGTGATGGATGATGTATACATGCATCATCACGATGAAAAACTCCTCGATATCTTCGGATTTGGTGATCCTAAAATAACGCAAGGAGACATTCGTGAATTTTTACAAGTCGATCCTACAAGTTTACTGATCCATGCAGCTGACGATAAAGTCGATTCAATTCGTCGCCATCTTGGTGACGTTCACGCAGAAGTCATTGATCATCGTCAATGGGGAGCACCATGGAAAGTCATTGAAATCGTTCGGCATGGCCTGAATAAGGCTGTCGGTATTTCACATGTTTCAAAATGGATGGACATTCCAAAAGAACGGATTATTGCATTTGGCGATGAAGACAATGACCTTGAAATGATTGACTACGTCGGTATCGGAGTTGCAATGGGAAATGGAATTGATAGATTGAAATCGATTGCCGATGAAGTGACAGACACGAATAATGAGGATGGCATTGCACGGGTACTCCGTGAAAGGTTACACTTAAACTAACTATAATTATCCAACGGAGGGTTTCAAATGCAAATTTTTGCAGACAGTGCCAGTGATTTACCAAAGTCATTTTTCGAAGACAACGACGTAACACTCTTCCCATTACGCGTCCTCATCGACGACAAAGAGTACGAAGATATATTAACAATTGATTCAAAAGAGGTTTATCAGGCAATCCGGAATGGTAAACAACCTAAAACATCACAAGTATCGCCCGAATTGTTCCTTCGAAAGTGGAAAGAACTCGCATCATCAGGTGAAAATGGGATTTACATCGCTTTTTCTTCAGTGTTATCCGGTACATTCGACACCGCAATCATGACCGGCGACCAAGTGAAAGATACGAATCCAAATATGAACCTTATTATTATCGATTCAAGATGCGCTTCACTAGGTTATGGGCTTCTTGTAAAAGAAGCTGTTCGGCTACGCGATGCGGGCGAAGACGACGTTCGAATAATTGAGAGGAAAATCCGCTACATGGCAGCACATATGGAGCATCTCTTCACTGTGCAAGACCTCGATTACATGGCACGTGGCGGACGCGTCTCCAAAACCAGTGCATTCATCGGTGGACTGCTTAACATTAAGCCGCTCCTTCATGTCGAAGGCGGCAAACTTGTTCCTATTGAAAAACACCGTGGACGCAAAAAAGTATTGCGCCGTATGACGGAACTTATGTCAGAGCGCGGCGACCAACTAGCTGAACAGACAATTGCAATTTGCCATAGCGACGACGAAGGAATAGCACTCGAATTGAAAGCCATAATAGAAGAGCTGTTTCATCCAAAAAATATCGAAATCAATATGATTGGATCCGTTATCGGTGCACATGTGGGCCCCGGTACAGTAGGCGTCTTTTTCTTGAATAAATTAAATCAGTAATTTAACTTCAATCAGCAAATCTTTTTGTACTAAAAGCTAAGCGTCCTATTGCAACGGTTGCAGGACCTACATCCTGTAGGTCCGCGGGTGTCACAGATTTTGAAGGGAGTTAATTGAGCAAGCTCTTGCCTGCGTAATGCAGGTCAGTTGGCGGGGAGGCGTTGAATTTCCTTCCTCCTTATTGTCGCAAGGATGCGACGTTCTTTGGCTAACTTCATTAGTTAATCTGGACGCAAATACGCCGAGGCAAATTTGATTCAAAGGAGGACTCGTTGATGAAAGTAGTAATTGTCGGTGCAATCGCCGGCGGCTCCACTGTCGCCGCACAAATTAGACGTGCAGTCCCAGATTCTGAAATCACATTATTTGGACGTGATCCGATACTTGGCTACGGTACATGCGGTATGCCATACGTCATTGGGGGCTTAATTGAAGATAAATGGCAATTAGTCGGCTCGTCTCCCGAAAAGTTTAGCGAGCAACGAGATATTACTGTCAAGTTAAGCCATGATGTACTGGCCATTAATCGGGAAAATAAAACGGTTGAAGTACGTAATCTGGAAACAGATCATGTCTTTACAGAAACATATGACAAACTTATTTTATCGCCCGGTGGAATCGCCCGTACACCTGACTTAAAAGGTCTAGGTGATTTGCCATTATTTACGCTGAAGAACTTTGGAGAAATGGAAGAAATCATCGACTATATTGAACGTGAAAAACCGAAATCTTGCGCTGTTATTGGAGGCGGATTCATCGGGATTGAACTTATCGAGAACTTCATCCACAGAGGATTAAAAACGGCACTTATTGATCGCAATGAGCGCGTCATGGAAGTAATGGATCCTGAAATCTCACAAGTGCTCGGCAAGGAAATGAAGGATAATAAGGTAGATTTCTATTTTGACGATACCATCGAACGCATTGAAGGCAAGCGATTGATTATGAAAAATGGGTTGAACTTTGAAGTTGACTTTATCGCGGCCAGTATAGGAGTTGATCCTGATACGCAACTTGCGGTAGAAGCCGATTTACATATTGGAACAACTAAAGGGATTGTTGTTAACAGCTATATGCAGACAAATGATCCTGACATTTATGTAATTGGTGACGCGGCCGAATGCAAAGATTGGTTCACTGGTAAACCGAAAAGCGTGAAACTCGCTTGGCCGGCGCATAGGCAATCATTCATTGTTGCGCGCCATCTCGCCGGCAATCCCGTCGAAATGAACGGGCTCCTTGGTACGACGATTACGAAATTGTTTGCTCTGACAGCAGCTATGACAGGCCATTCGGCACAAACCTTAACAGACGAAGGTATCGAATTTGGCACAGCCGTCTATGAAGGGAAAACGAATGCAGGCTATTATCCCGACCAGGGGCATATTTTACTGCGTGTTCATTATGATAAAAAATCCCGGCTCATCCTTGGCGCACAAGCGGTCGGTGACAAAGGAGTCGACAAAAGAATTGACGTCATTGCAACTGCAATCATGGGAAAAATGACTGTCGATGACCTTGCCGCCCTTGAACTCGGCTACTCCCCACCTTATTCATCGCCGAAAGACCCTGTTAATATGATTGGTTATAAAGCGCGTTAAAAAAACACCAGATCGGCAACTTCGCCGATGCTGGTGTTTTCTGCTTTACTCCGCTGTCATTTCAGCTTTTCTATCTTTTCTACCTTGACGCCCTTTTCTCCAAGCCATGAACAGGAATCCAAGGAACAGTACATAGATTAAAATCGATGCAATCAGATAAGGCGTATTGAATCCTTTGTCTTCATCAGCAATGTAAATCTCTGCAATTTCACGTTCCAGTACGACACGGTAAACCCCGTCTTTACCTTCGCGTACCAAATCGCCATCGAGTACACCGCGCAATTTTTTATTCTCTCCGATTACGTCTTGAGGAATTTCTAAATTGGCTGTCCCAGTCGTATTATTAATCGCGACAATCCATGTCTCTTCATCATTTGAACGCTTATACACTGTAAATCCGTTCTCGTTGTGCAACATTTCAAAGTCCCCGTTACGGAAAGCTTCTGATTTGTTGCGCAACTGGTTAAGGTCACCGATATGTTCAATTAACTCCTCATCAATCTTGAAATTCAATAGCTGATGACTTTCAGGAGCCGATTGGCCATTCACAGCAATCTCAGTACCATAAGGCATAATCGGAACGCCTGGCATTGAAAATAGCGCCGTAATTGCAAGCTTCCACCTTGTCGGCGGGAACATTCTTGCTTCAACGATGTCGTATGTAAAACGCGGTCCTGTTAATTCATCGAATTGGACTAATTCTTTTTCAGTCGCATTTGAAAATAGCGATAGCGGTGAAGTATCCGTTTCATATTTAACAAATGAATTTCTCATTGCGCTCATCTTTTCATTATTCGGAGCAGAATCGAAGTCAGCGTCACTTTCTTCATTCGTCAGTACATATGCTTTTGGATTAACCGTTTTTACAGCCTGAATGATTTCATTCAAAAATGCTGTGTCGATTTTGTCGATCTTTGTTAACCGGATTCCGTCCAACTTATACGTTTCCACGAAATCAACGATGGCTTCCTTCAATGCTTTCTTTGTTGCCGCGTCTGAAGTATCCCAATCAATTGTTCCATCAGTAGCAGGAAGTGCTTTGACAATTCCCTCTTTTGCCCAAATATGATTCGCACTCACTCCTGCAAGTGGAAAGTCAGCAATCACGGACATATCCTGCTCATGAATTGCTTTAATCATCTCGGTAAATTCTTCTGAAGTCCCAAAATGGGGTTCAAGTTTCGCATAATCAAGCACTTTACTGCCATCATACGTTTCCGTTTCAAAGACGGGTCCAAGCGAAATCAGCGTAAAGCCCATTCGTACAATATGCTCAAGTCTCGTACCGACTCCTGTAAAGTCGCCTCCGCTGAACGCCGTCAAATCTTGCGTATTCACATCAAAGTCGTTATTGCCGTCCGCGTTATTAAACCGGTCCACAAGCAAATCATATATACTTTCATCTTCAATTGTTTTTTCCGTTTCTGCAAAAACCCTTGCTGGAGACAGGGTAGATATCAGTAATAGAAAAGTTGCAATAAGTCCAAACCATTTATTCGCTTTCACAAAATTGCCTCCTCAATACGAGCTGTCACTCGTCATTTTACCAAACACCGCCACAAGTCGCCATTGTTTACGCCAAATACCTTATCCTTCGCCATGAAATAGGTCGATATTGTGAAATTAGAAAAGTCGATACAGCCTACTTAGACGTGACGGGCATAAGGTAGACTGGTGAAGCGGCGTTACTGTTGCACACAGGAGGGATGTAGTTCAAACCCTCCTGACTGTCTTGCCGCTTGAGACTAGACATAAAGAGTAGATAATCTACACCCAAAGCTAAATTATCGAAACAATAAAAAAGACCCGCCAGCATAATCGCCAGCGGATGTCTTATTCATCTAACGGATCATCATCTTCAACAGACGATCTGCTTTTTCGGGAAAAGAGAAAGACGGAAACGGCAAACAACGCCATTAACATTAAGACAACGATAAGTAATATCGGTCCGACTCTAAACTCCATCTTCATACCACCCTACCTAAAAAATTAAGCGAACCAGTCAATGCCGATTGGCAACTTAAATCCAAGGAACATCGTCGCCAATACGAAGACGAAAAACAGAATCCATACTACTTTGACACTCTTATTCTTCGCAGAACGAACGAGCACCATTTCCATCATACCTATTGTCAAGAAGCCTAATAGGAATTTGACGCCGTACAACGCGCCGTCAATCGATGAGTATTTGAAGAATAGCAATGCGCCAGAAATTAGAATCAGTACGTAGAATAGGCGTGCAATCATATGAAGAATCTTTCTACCTTTTGATTCTGTGTCCATACTTGCAGCAACGAGGAATAAGATAATTCCAACAACCCAAGTGAAAATATGAAGATGTGTAGTGTTTGATAATACGTCCAATTTAGTCACCTCATTTAGTTAGTAATACTAAAGAATCGTATCACAATTGACTAAATCACAAAAGGAAAACTACTCAAACAAACTTATTTACGAGAGTTCCGATACTTTCAATGGACACTTTTACAGTATCACCCTTTTTCAAAAACGTCGGTGGCGTCATGCCTTTACCAACGCCCGCAGGAGTACCCGTCAAAATGACATCGCCAGGTTCAAGCGTCACATAGCGTGATATCTCAGCAATCAGTTCGTCGATTTTGAAGATCATCGAGGCTGTATTGCCATTTTGTCTCACTTCATCGTTCACCTTTGTGACAATCGATAAATTATGTGCATTCGGTATTTCATTTTTCGTCACGATATACGGTCCCATTGGACACGACCCATCCAGACTTTTCCCCAAGAAGAACTGGCCATGTGCCACTTGCACGTCACGTGCCGTCACATCATTTGCGATGGTGTAACCGAAAACATGATCATATGCCAATTGTTTTGGGATATTACGTCCGCCCTTGCTAATAACAACCGCGAGTTCCCCTTCATAATCAAGGCTATCCGTTATATCGGCATGGATGGAAATGTCTTGTTCATCTGCCGCAATAGTAGTTGGTGATTTCGTGAAAATCATCATTTTTTCAGACGGTGCATCTGCACCCATTTCCGCAGCATGATCTGCATAGTTCTTCCCTACACACAGGATATTTTTAGGCGTTCTCGGTATTGGTGAAAGCCATTCAATAGTGGTGAAAGCAAATTTGAATCGCTCCGAATTTTCATCAGCTTGTGCCTGTTCAGCAAGCTTCCGTACCTTTTCAACGAAATCTAGACCAGATGCGATACCTTCCGTGATTGTTTGTGGAAAATCAGTGTCCTCAAACGCTTCTGCAATAGATAACATATCCCATACTGCATCTTCCTTCTTCACTTTAGGTCCAAATAACGTCCTGCCCTCGTAACGGAACGATAATAATTTCATCTGCCAGCCCATCCCCTCATTAGTAAAACCCTTATTCTGATTACTACGACAAAGGTCGATCTTTCTCCTCTTTATCCGGCAATTTTCTTCCATATGTCCCTTTACGCCACAACCATTCTAATGGGCCCATCCGGAATTTCAACAGCCAAAGTTCTGCAAAGATCACTTGGATGGCGAACACACCAACTGCAATTCCTAGTCCCGTTGCCAAGTCTACTTTGCCATACATGCCGAAACCGTAGGCGTAAAAAATGAGTGTGCCCACAATCGATTGCGTAATATACGTCGTCAACGACATCCTGCCTACTTTTGAAATAGGGCGGAATATCGTGCGGAAAAACGGCAGTTGGAAAAGTAAGAGCAACAAACCTATATAGCCAATTGCTAAAACAGGACCGCCGAATTGTGCTTGTAATATAAGTGCATCTGGTGAAGGACCACCGGTATGCGGTGTAGCTTTCATCCATATGCCCGCTGCAAGCGCAACAACAGTCACGACTGCGATGCTCACTTTTAATTCCCCAGAACGCTCAATCACTTTCCATTTAGACAACCCTGCCCCAATCATAATGAGCGGCAATACGACGAAGATGCCCATTAATGATCCCGTCAATCCATACAACAGCCATTCAAAAAAGCGGAAGCTAAAGATTTCAGCATAACTACCATGTGCATATGCTTCAAGCGAGCGTTCAATCTGATGAATATCCGCATAGCCTTCCATCATGAAATCTGGACTTAATTTATTCAGATAGTAAGTGAATCCATAAATGATGCCCGAAGGTACAATATATACGAAGGCGGCAATCGGTAGCATCCACTTCTTTGGAATTCTAATAAAGGCAATCATCATAAAGCCCATTAGCGCGTATGTGAATAAAATGTCACCCATCCAGATGAACAATGCATGAAGCAGGCCAAATCCGAGCAAAATGCCCATACGACGTGCCATGACTGGCGCAAATGACATCTTATTTGCGATTGATTTTTCATACTGCATATTTAATCCATAGCCGAACAGAATAGCGAAAATCGGGTAAAAACTCGCTTCCACGAAGATATCAATCCATTTAAAAATCGCCATATCGCCCGGTGTACTGAACCATGTATACGGGTCCAAATATAAATACGGTGAATGGAATAATAGCATATTCGCGATGAATATCCCAAGTAATGCAAAGCCGCGCAGCGCATCAAGCGCCTCAATACGATTTCCAAGCGTTGTTGGTGTTAATTTCAATTTTATTCCCCCTGAATATTTATAGTCCTCTCTCCGTCAAATAAATAAAGGACCATCTCTTTAATAGTGATTTTCACAATTTCTTCAATCGCCTTCTTGTACAAATTCAATTGAATTCCATACCGGACCTGCATTTCTGCGTCGACTTCTTCATCGGAGCCATAGCGTCCACGAACTCGGTCAGTTTTATAATCCAGCAGTACCCAGCCATCTTGCTCTTCGAATAAACAATCGGCAATCCCTTGTAAAATTTGATAATCCCCGTCGCTATCATTAAAAGCGTACGTAAACGGCAACTCTCGCTCGACTTTCTCAGCATTCATAAGTCGCTTCGCAATCGTCGTTTGGAAAAACTTTGCAACTGCATTAGCATCGACCGCAATGGCTTCATCTGCAGTAAGCAACTGACGGCTTGTCAATTCTGTTAAGAGTTTATCAACATCCGTCACACTACTTTCTTTCCGAATATCGATATGCTGCATAATCGTATGCATCGCCGTCCCGACTTCAGCGGCAGACAGTGCCCGCGACTGCATGAAGGCCGGCCGATTATGAAGATATGCCGTACTTACGTCCTCATTTCCAGACACAACAACATTTTCTTCCGCCTGCTGTTCTAGAATCGCCAGTCGTTTCAACTCACTGACCGTCTGCTTGGAGCGTTTCGTCACCGATGATAGATACGGATATGTTGCATCAAACTGGCGTTTTACTGCCAGTAACATCGTTGCGTCCACCTCTTTAATCGGAACGACATCTTGTGGTAACTTCATTTCTCCCTCTATCTCTTCCATACTCGTAAATAATGACGAAACAGGAAGCGCATCAATCTGCCAGACAGAAGGATCCATCACGGATTGACCACCCGGGATACTACCAAACTTCGCAAATGCGGTGTGTCTCGCAACTGCGGGACCAATCCAGTCTAAATAACCGTTTGCACGTGATCTCGTATACTCCGGCAGCATCATTTCAGTGTCAATAAGCTGAGCGTCTTGCCATTTCACAATCGACTTTTCAATATCTTTTACGGAAGCAATAATCTCAAGATGTTCTTTCGCTCGTGTCATCGCGACATATAATACACGCATTTCTTCTGCACGCATTTCAAGCTCTTTCTTTTCTTTCATAGCAAGAAATGGCAAAGAAGTATACGTAATTCGGTTATCCGGATCAATTGCTTTCACCGCCAGACCAAAATGCTGATCGAACAAATACGGTTCATTGAAATCCATCTTATTGAATTTCCGACCCGCCCCTGCGATGAAGACAAAAGGAAACTCCAGTCCTTTCGATGAATGGATAGTCATAATACGAACGACATTTTCCTTCTCAGTAAGCGAACGCGCCGCACCTAAATCATCCCCCCGCTTCCGCATACGATCAACAAAACGTAGAAAACGGAACAGCCCACGGAACGACGTCTTTTCATAATCAATTGCACGATCATGCAGCGCACGAAGATTGGCCTGACGCTGTTTACCATTCGCCATCGCACCGACCATTTCATAGTAATGCGTATCGGAATACACATGCCAAATTAGTTCGGATAACGAACCGCGCCTTGCCAAGTTACGCCAGTCCTCAAACTGGATGAAAAATCGCTGTAGTTTTTCCTGCGTTGCCGTTGCAACACCTGCTCCGCCTGTTGTAACGAATCGCTTCAACGCTTCAAAGAACGACTCACTTTTTCCGGCAAGTCGGATTTGTGCCAATTCATTTTCCGTCATACCGATAAACGGTGCACGGAGGACGGAAGCTAGCGGAATATCCTGATAGGGATTATCTATGACACGTAATGTATTCAGCATAATCATCACTTCTAGCGCATCGAAATAACCGCGTTTTAGCTCAGCGTAGATTGGAATTTCTGCTAATTTGAATTCCTCTGCAATTTCACCTGACCATGTCATCGATCGCATTAAAATAACGATATCCTTGTATTCAAGCGGACGCTTTTTATCGCTGAACGCATCAGTCACTTCAGTACCAGATGCAATCATATCTCTGATTTTTTTAATCATGAACCGCGCTTCCGCCTGTGAACTTTTCAAGCTTTGTCCAGCTAGTTCTGTCGCATCATCGATTTCTTGTTCATCTTCCTCTTCTTCATATAGTAGCGTCAAACCAGCCGTTACAGCTTTTTCCGAATAATTCGCACCATATTTCAACGCCGCCGAATCATCGTAATCGATTTCCCCGACTCGCGTGCCCATCACTTGTGAAAAGATGAAATTTGTCGCATCTAGCACTTCTTTTCGACTTCTAAAATTGGCATTCAAATCAATTTTCAAGCCTTGATGGCCATCCGTTTCCGTAAATCGATTATATTTACCCAGAAACAGCATGGGTTCAGCAAGACGGAAGCGGTAAATAGACTGCTTCACATCGCCAACCATGAACAGATTGCCGTCCGCTTCTCCGCCTCGCTTGACGAGCTGAATAATCGTCTCTTGCAACATATTGACATCCTGATATTCATCGACAAGAACCTCTGAAAACCGATTTTTGTAGTCAACGGCGATATCAGATGGCACCAATTTTCCATCTTGAACATTCGATAAAATCCTTAACGCATAATGCTCTAAATCAGAGAAATCGACAATTCCCCGGTCAATTTTCACATGTTCAAATCGCCGACCGAACTCGATAACTAAGTCAATTAGCGTATGCATGGTAGGCGCCATCAACCGAATTTCATCTAGCAAACGGGCTGGAGTTCTCGTGAAATAGGATTCTTTCAACGTGTTAATAATTTTTTTCACTGCATCACGAAGCACTTTTGCTCGTTTTGCAAGCTCTTCATCACACGAATCTTTGCGGATCGTCCCTGCTTTCGCCCATTTAAGAGAGCCAAAAAATGCATACGTCTCTTCCCACGTACCTTCCGTTATCCGCCGAATTGCTTCATTGATCCACATCAAATCTGCTTCAGCTGTGGCAGCAAGCGGTTCCGGTCCGTCTACCATTAACGCGATGTTTCTCATATCATTAGTTAACGCGGCCGCTTCTTCAAGCGTATGACGTATAGCCATTTTCAGTGGTCCAATAAATTCAAGATCATCTATAGACGCTTGGTCACCAATTTCATATTGCATCGGAATTAATCGAAGCCACTGCTCCGGCACTGGGTGAACGCGGGAATAATCGTACAACCTATCAATCAGTGTTTCGATGGACTGATCATTGCGATCCGACGTAAAACTGTCAGCCAACCGATACATTGCTTCTGGATTTTCTGCACTATAGGCATCTTCAAGGACAGCTCCAATTGTATCGTCACTTAACAACGCGGCTTCCGTACTATCGGCAATCCGAAATCCGGGGTCGATATCTAGTAAATAAGCATATTGTCGTACAACGTTCATACAAAATGAGTGCAATGTAGAAATCTGTGCTTTGTTTAATAAATTCAACTGCCTGCGCAAATGAACAGATTCCGGCCTTTCAGCAATCGCTTCTTCCAGAGCTTCCGCCATTCGGTGTCGCATTTCTGCAGCAGATGCATTCGTGAATGTAACTACAAGCAGTTCATCCACATCAATCGGATTGTTCTCATCCAATACTTTTTCAATCATTCGCGTGATTAACACTTTCGTTTTTCCCGAACCAGCGGCAGCGGAAACGAGAATATCTTTCCCTGTCGCCCAAATGGCTTTCCACTGGGCGTCAGTAAATGTCAGTCCTTCAGGTTTCACGGGTATGTGCATCATCCGCCACCTCCTTACGCATTTTATCGAGAGACAATTCTGGGTCCATTTCAGCATAAGTCCGATGTTCTGCTGATGGATCTGTTGGATCATACTGACAAACAGATCGATACGAACAAAATTCGCACGGCATTTTATTTTTTAATTTGTATGGATAAACACGAGTATCACCCGCAAGCATTGCATCTCCGGCTTTTTGATGACGTGTTCTGACAAACGACCGCATCATCTGCAAATCATCGGATGATAGCACTTTCGACGTTTTTGCAAATGTGCCGTCCGTTTTAATCGAGGCTGGCACGATTGAAGATGACCTGCCAATATCAGCATCCATGCCGATCACAACTTCCTGATTATCAAGCAAATAGCCCCTCATCTTGTAGGATTTCGCTATTTCAGCTTCCAGAAGAGTCGGTGTTAATTCAGAACCTGAACGAATCATCGGGTTATGAATATGCATATACAAAAGGCCCGCAGGATCCGCGTTCATGCCTAGCCACTCGGCTGCGTTTTCCAGCGCAACATCAAGATACGTCATCATTTGCAGAGACAGCCCGTAATACACTTCTGTTAAATCAAGGCTTTTTGCAGATGATTTATAGTCAACAACGCGGACATAGTTTTTACCGCCAATTTCAGTCGCATCGACACGGTCAATCCTTCCACGAAGTCTCATTAGATCACCGCGACGCAGCGGAATTTCCAATGCCGGCAGTTCTTCCCCTGGTCCAAATCCTGCTTCAATGGCAACAGGTTTGAATACTGTCGCTTTCGCCTGCGTACTAAGTGAAAAGATCGTCCGTTGAATAATGTGCATCAGCTTACGTTTAATATATACATAACGATTCGTTGACAATAAAATCCGATTAAAGAAGTAAGGCGAAATATCTTCCACTGCTGCTCTTGCAAGCTTCCAACATTCTTCACGTGTCAGTTCTGCCCACGATTTCCCGAGACGCATCGTTTCATCTGACACCCATTTGAGAGCCGCGTGGAACAAATCTCCGATTGCCGGGGCTTCCAGTGTAAATTCCGTCCGTTCGCGCAAGCCAAGTCCAAATGACGCATAATGCTGGAAAGGGCAACTGTAGTAGGACTCAATCCGTGACACACTTGAAACAAATGATTCCCCGTACAACCCTTCCGTTATCTCTGAACGCAGCCGCTCAGCACCATTCTTGGCATTCATCGGGCGAATGATATGTTTTATGACAGAAGACCAAAATGGATCCTCGTCATAATACGCCATTACCGCCCGCCATTCATGCTCCAGTACCCCCGACTGTTCCGCCTCTTTCAACTTCATCGAAACATAAGGAAGTGCAGAACGCGGATGGCTGATGTACTCGAACTGATTCGCTCCCAGTGGCAATTCAGACGGATCCGTTACTGCGCTTTTCGTTTCAGTTCCAGGCAGCATCTGCGCAATTCTCGTAATGTACAGCGATGGAATAAGGGCTTTCCCTTCCTCGTCTGCAACTGGATATGATACATATAACTTTTCACGCGATGCCGTGAATGCACGATATGCCATAAACGTTTCATCCATCAATTTCATCTTCGACGTGGGTGCCAGTTCGAAACCTATTTCCGAAAACCACTCCCGGTCCGCATCCGACAAAATGCCTTCAGTGTCGACCCGTTTTGGCATGACGCCATCGTTTACTCCGAGAACAAACACAGCGTCAATATCCATTAAACTTGAAACTTCGACAGTCGACACTGTCACTTGATCGAGCGACGGCGGAATACGAGCAAATTCGAGCGAGTCAAATCCTTCATCCAAAATTCGTGCCGCTTCTACAGAATCCATGTTTTTATCACCAAACATGAGGACAAACTGATCCAATACATTGATCCAACCATTCCATGCTTGTTCATGTTCTGTTGCGCCAAGCAGTCGTCCTGCACGCTCTTCTTCCGCACGCAGATCAATGATTTTATCGTAAACATTTAGTTTTTCCATGAACAAAAACAGGGCTTCTGCAACATCACGTCCAGTTTTAGAACGTTTCAGACGTTTTTCAAAATCAGCAAGCGGATCCCGAATTTCATCACGAATCAAATGCAGCTCCTGCTCCATCGCACGTTCTTCGTCGGTTTGCACATCTGTATACATTTCAAGCCCGCGATACTTCTTCACGCGCCAGCGGCTGTCATCGAACCAGCGCTGTCCGTAAATCCCATGTGCAAGAATATAGTTTTCGAGTCTATCCGCTCGATCACGCCATAACAACTTCGTTTCTCGGTGCGGGAAAAAGAGGTCCGTTTTGACGGCACGAAATACCGATTCATACGACCAGCCTGTCGTCACCGCTTCTAACACAGAACGTGAAAACTCGATAAGCGGATGATGCAACATTGGTTTTTTCTGACTGATGAACACTGGAATATCATAATGCGGGAAAATCGTTTCAATCAGTTCATCATACTTTTCAGGCTGCCTGTACAAAATTGATATGTCTTTGTAACGCTTTCCTGAAATCATTAACTCACGGATTGTTCGCGCTACTGAGTGGATTTCCGCACGACGATTCACCGCTTCAATCAAAACAACATTGCCTTCTGACTGTTGTTGTTTCGCAGGAAAGTGGTCGAATTCCGCCTCAAAATGTTTTAAGTCCCCATTTTGATAACGTAGCGCATCCGCCAAATAGATATCATCCTCAACTTCGACGGATTCAGCACGCGCCAGTTCACGCAATTTGAGAGAAGTCCGTACAGGGTTGAAAAATAATTCATGATCCGCAAAGCCCGTGAGAGCACCTTCCATCGGCAACACAACTGTCAGTCGATTGGCGTATTTCATCAGTTCCGTTACGATTTCATATTCCCTCGTGGTGAAATTTTCGAAACCATCGATATAGATATCAGCGCCTTTTAGCAGGTCTGAGTGGGTAATTTGTGAGGCGAGCAGAGCCAGATGTCCTTCACTATCGACATAGGTCGTGCCCAGTTTTTCTTCGATTTTTGTCAGCAACAATGTTAGGTCTTCCGCTTTGTCTAGCAATGTACGCGGTGCACCTGTTGAGGCAAGCGTATCGTGAAGATCGCTCATCGTTTGGTGATCGAGGCAGTAACGGCTAAATTCCTTCAGTAAATCCCCGATTTGTTCCGTGAATCCCCGTTTACTCGCTGCTTGGCGAAACAATTTGAACTCGTCCCGATTGTCTTCCAAGACGCTTCGTACAAGCATCCTGTAACCGAAACCATCTACTTCTTTGCGCGTGATACCGCCCGTTTCTTGCAGAATACGCCATGCCAATCGTTTGAATGTCAACACTTGTGCGCGGATAATCCCTTTTAAGCCAAAGTTAACGGACAAACTATGCTCCATCGAGAACGACATTTGGTCAGGTACAATGACAATAACAGGCGCTCCCATCGGATTTCGTTCCAGTTCAGTAGCTATTTCCCGCTCAATGAACGTCGTTTTACCGGCGCCCGATCTACCAGTTATGAAACGCAGTGACATATGGTTTCCTCCTTTTCTATTTGGATATATGTAATTTGTACCAATAACAAAAGCGCTTGAGTCTGGACGTATAATCTCAATGTTGCAGCTTATCCACAGTACGTGATTTTATAGTTTCCTAAGCAATAATAAAAACCTGTCATCCTTACCTTCCATTGTACAGAAAGTTAGGGATGACAGGAACCATTTCATATAATAGGATGCAATTACTTGTCATTAGGTGGTGCGACGGATGCACGGAAATCGGCTTCTACTTTTGAATTCAGTCTGCGCTCAAAATATTTGCCCACGACCCATAGCAAAAAGATGACGACAACGACAATCGCAGTTCGAATTGGATTCGTGAATAACGCTTTTATATCATAGCCGATATAGCTAATCATGAAAATCATAACAAACTTTCCAGCCATCAGTGTGATTAAATAATTCTTTTTCTTCATACCAGATAAACCCGCCACAAGATTGACGAGTGCGGACGGTGTAAACGGGAAACACAGGAATAAAAACAGAGGTCCGAAACCGTTTCTCTCCACCCACTTGATTAGCTTTTGGATACGTGCACTTTTTGTCAAGAAATTAAGTAACCGGTTGCGTCCATATTTTCGGATGATCAAAAATACAGCATAAGAACCCACTACAGTTCCCGCCCATGACAGAAGGAATCCGTACCAAAGGTCATAAGCTGCTGCATTCGCCAGAACAAATGCGAAGAGAGGGAGAAATGGTAGAAACGCCTCTACAAATGGTAGTAATAGCCCAAAGAACGGCCCAAGTGATTTATAGTGTTGAGCTAATTCGATAATTTCATCAGGATTTAACCATTCGTTCATCAGTAACACCCTCGCTTAAAAAACTTTTTTCGTAAGGTTCCTATATACAAATTTACATAGAAATACCCCGTATTTAGAGTTTTCCTTTAAATATGAACATTTAAACCCTGAAGTATAGTATAATCGCTTAAATATACTTTGGGAAGATGTGATTACAATGAAGAATATCCAATTTACGGCTGGGCTAAAAGCAGGGACAAGCATTGCAATCGGCTATTTTCCCGTAGCACTCACATTCGGACTGCTCGCAAAAACTGCCGGCTTGTCCATTATTGAAGCTACAGCAATGAGTATCTTCGTCTACGCCGGTGCTTCACAATACATGTCGCTCAGCCTAATTACATTAGGCATCGACCCGCTATTGATCGTCATGAACACATTCGTCGTCAATATTCGACACTTTCTTATGACGGCTTCGCTCAATGAAAAGATGCAGCCCGCACGAAAATGGGTAAAAGCGATCTATGCGTTCGGCATAACCGACGAATCTTTTTCAATGCTTGCAACTGGAAAAAAAGGAAAGATCTCAACCGCATTCGCATTCGGCGTTACGCTGATTGCATATGGCAGCTGGGTCATCTTCACCGCCATCGGACATATTATAGGCGCTAATCTTCCGCTGTTTTTACAAGCCGCAATGTCGATTGCACTCTATGCGATGTTCATCGGATTGCTTGTTCCTTCAATGAAGGGCAACCGTAAAGTCGTCGCGCTCGCTGCAATTGCGGCGGCCATCCATTGTGTCTTGTACTTAACAGAGGCATTGTCTACGGGCTGGTCAATTCTTGTCGCAACGCTTGCTTCCTCGATTCTTGTAGAGATTGTTTATTCATGGCGCAGGAAACCAGTTGAAACGATGTTCAAACGAGAGGAGGAAGTCTAATGGGGCCGAGTTATTGGTGGATGCTTCTGGGCATGGCGCTTGTGACGTACATACCGCGCATGATTCCACTGACAGTTTTAGATGGTAAAGAGCTCCCGCCAGTTGTACAAGGTGTCTTGCGCAACATTCCATATGCAGTCCTTGGCGCGCTTATCTTTCCAGCAATTCTGTTCGTACAGGAAGGGAATATACTATTTGGAGTACTTGGAGCAGGTACCGCGTTTTTAATCGCATTTTTAGGCGGCGGGGTCATGTCTGTTGTTCTTGGTACAATTGCAGTGCTTGCTGTTTATAGTTTGTTTATGTGAGGAGACCGCATGGGTGCGGTCCTTTTTTGTTTTGGAATGTGGAGGGTTGGGTGGTGGGATATGATTGGTCGGGGGTGGGATATGATCGGTTGGCAAGTGGTTATGCTCGGTCAATGGCAGGATATGATCGGTTGGCACGTGGTTATGCTCGGTCAATGGCAGGATATGATCGGTTGGCACGTGGTTATGCTCGGTCAATGGCAGGATATGATCGGTTGGCACGTGGTTATGCTCGGTCAATGGCAGGATATGATCGGTTGGCACTGGATTATGCCCACTCACCCCTCTATTTCATCCCACAATAAAACCGCTCCTTTAACAGCGAGCGGCTCCATTATTCAATCCTCTTGTTCATGCTGCCTAGCAATCTTCATCATACGTGTTGCGTACCAGAATCCGACTGTGAGCGATAGCGCATCCGCCCCGTAAAGAAACCAGTTATGCGTATAACCCGCGTAAACCGACGCGGCAATCAATGCAACCGTCAAAAGAAGTCCGACCACATGGTGAAATGTCACACGGGTGAAAAAAACGACAAGTAGCCCCGGTAAAAGTAAGGCAAGGAACAGTTTAGTTTCGAATGAACCCATTTTTAACATCCCTTCCAAAGTAATCGTTCACTCCATGTTCATCGCACGACGAGAAGTCCAAGGCGATGATGGTCATGTCGATAAAGAACCTGCTGCATAAGCCGAACTTCTCCCCTGCGGTCAAGTACTTGCAAGCGACAATGTGCAGCATTGAGCTGAATGGCGTCATACAATTCTTTCTCATTGCTAACTTGAAGTCCATTGACAGAACGAATGCATTCTCCCGGCAGAAGTCCCATTTTTTCTCCTGGAGATCCTGGCAGTACGCCCGCAATGACTACACCTGCGGGACGCGGCGAAACCGCAAATACACCCTGACGTTCGCGTACCGAAGCCATAATAGAAATTGCAGCTCTGCACACTACACCAATTATTAAAGCGGCCCAACCAAACAGCGGCATCCATAATGCAACGAGTCCGACGACAACAACCGCACCGCCTGTCCAAACGATTGCACGACCCATTTTCGGGAATAAAACATCCGGATACAGCGAGCGTGCGACTTGAGAAAATCCGATAATAACAGGCACTGGAACAAAACTGAATGCCCTTTCCCCTAAAGTGAACTGCGGCCAATAGGGAACGAAAGCTGAAATCATATCTCCCGGCACGAGAAATACTACTGGCAACAGCCATAGCCGTTTCGTTTTGAAGGCTGCTGCACGCAATCCACGGTTCGTATACTTCAAAGTCGGCGACGCATAGCGGACCGTATGACGGCTAATAAGAAGCCCTTCTACTACTAAGAATAGCCCTGCGATGATAGGGACCGTTACCGATAGGTCGCCAAGTAGATCCACTTGTCCTGGCGTCCATCCACGAAACTCGAAATCACCCATGTACTTTTCTAAGAAATAGAGAGCGAAAAAAGCCGACGCCGCAAAATAAATCGGTGAAGCCACTTTATAATAGAATGTCAGTAGTGCTAAAAGCGCCGACGCAGAAAATAGCACAAGCCAACCTGGATCAGCTATCAATCCTGCTCCGGAAATCAAGACGGACAGAACGAGCGCATATGGCCATGATTCAGCCAAAAGCCGCTTCAATTCCGTTAACCCTGGCAACAATCGGACTTTAAAATTCCGACGCTCTTTTTTAACACGGAAATACCCTACTCCAACTGCTGTAAAGAGAACGGCTATAAATATTGGATTCAGGAAAAATAGCGCAACCGCTTCTAAAATATCAAACATCATTTTCTCGGACACGAACCGTCACCACCCTATCTTCATATACAACATCATTTCTCTTCATTGTATCAAAAGAATGGTGCCCTATGTAATTCGGTATGCAATTGTTCTTTAAATGGTAAATTCCACTTATAGTTTTGGTGTGATTTAGTAAATAGTCATGGCTTTCTTCGAATCTGTTAGGGTCAATCTGTCAAACTGCTAGCACTTACGCGTACAATCAGGCTAAACGAATTAATCACTAGATGCCAACCGCCCCCCATACAATAAAAAAACTCCCGACAGCTAACGTCAGGAGTCATCTTTTACCTCTGGGCCACTTCATTATGAATATAGCCAATTGCCATTTGCAGCTGATCGTCATTTTTACGGTCAACCCGGAACTCTTCTACTTTAAGTTTCACTGTTGAGAAAAACAATCGATCCATGGAAAGTCCAGCTTCTACTTCAGCATCGACACGAAAAGCATTGACTGCAAGAGAGGTTGATTCGTCATAAAATCCGTCTTCCCTAGCAACATTATACCCGAGGCCTGTCAGTAACTTCTGCCCATAAGCTATGTCTTCGTGGTAATCACCTTCCGAATAGATCTCTGTTACAAGCCGGATGTGCTCACCGAACAACTTACTTTGGGCAACTTCAAGATCCTCTTTCACCCCTTTACCGTGAATCCACTTTTCTTTCGGTGTAAGCCATTTATGAGTAGACAGTTTCATTTCTCCGCCGTTTGACAAGTCCAATGTTTCTTGAACCGTTCCTTTACCAAAACTAGTTGCGCCGATGATGTAGCCTCTTTTTAAGTCTTTCAATGCAGCACTCATAACTTCACTTGCAGAGGCACTGCCTTTATCCTGCAGCAAAACAATCGGCATTTTTTGCAGTTTTTCATCATAAGGAAATTTCTCGGACCTTTCCGTAACTAATGGTTCCAGCGTTCCAGCCGCATCTTGCATATAAGCAAAAACTGTATCTTCCTTCACTAAACTGCCGATGATCGTGCCGACCGTGTGCAAATAGCCGCCGGGATTACCGCGCACATCAATAACCAGTGACTGTGCACCGTCCTTCACAAGCTTGTTTGTTGCTTCCAGCCACTCTTGCCGGCTTTCATTGCCGAACATCGTAATCGATATGTAACCGATCTTCTGTCCACGCTCTTCAATCATTTCAGTGGATACAGTTTTTACAGGAATACTGTCTCGTACGACCGACAATTCGAGATGCTTATCCAAATCTGGCCTGAAAATCGTCATAGAGACCGCTGTGCCTTTCTTACCACGGATTCGCTGTACAACGTCCTGCAGTGATTCTCCCTCAATTCGCTTGCCGTCAATACGAATGATTTCGTCATACGGCTGTAAGCCCGCCTTCTCAGCTGGAGAACCTTTCACTGGAGCCACTATGATGTATTTCCCATTCGATCGCGTAATTTCAGCGCCGATCCCGATTCGCTCTCCTGCCAGCGATTCCTTATGGGCGGCCGCCTCTTCCTGCGACAGATACGTCGAATACGGATCGCCGATGACATCCGCCATTCCACGAAGCGCCCCTTCTATCAACATGTCCCTATCCACCGGGTATACGCCTTGTTTCTTGATGACGTTAAACGCTTCATCGATAACTGGAAACGTTGCGCTTAGCGTCCCTTCTTCTCTCTTTGCACTTCCTTCTCCTACACAACCATCCAGCAGAAGCAATACGACCGTCGCCAAAGCGGCCAGTACGACGAATAACAATAACCGGCTTCTCTGCATAATGCAATGTCCCCTCCTCCGTCCACTATATGAACGAAAAAGGAACATTACTACAGCAGAAAACCGGCGTTCCTCAATCTAAATTCTTAACAAGATTCCTTAAGCTCTTTTCATCCATCGGCCCTACGATTTTCTGACTAATTTTCCCGTCCGTACCAATCATAAACGTCGTCGGAATCGGGATAATCCGGTAATCATCCATTGCAGTACCTTCTTTATCCAGAGGAATCGGGAATGTCAGTCCATAAGCATTGACGAATTCCTCAACGCCCTTCATGCCGCGCTTCTCCGCAGTCGTCAAATTGACTGCAATAATTTCAACATTGTCTTTATCCTTATACTTCTTATAGTATTTCTGCATATGTGGCATTTCTGCTTTACATGGTCCACACCACGATGCCCAGAAATTTAATATCACTTTTTTCCCTTTCAAATTAGACAGTTTCACAACCTCACCAGTAAGCGTGGAAAGCTCAAAATCAGGTGGGATATCACCTTTTTTCAAACCAGGCTCTTCGTCCAATGAACTAAAATCTGCACCGATAAGAAAATCGTCAATCGGTTTTGCGGTATCTGTATTCGATTTCACCATAATGACTACCATCGATCCTATGAGTAGTATTGCTAAGATAAATCCAATCATTTTCTTATTCAAGTTGGTTCCTCCAATCTTGCTTCTGCATGAACACAATCACAAAAAATAATCCCATGAGTATAGTCGCTAAAAGCGGTGTCTGAATAAATCCAGCCGGTTGAACAGTAGACACAAAAACATGAACCGCCATAAATACCAGTGCAAGTTGAATCGGCCAATCACCATCTTTCTCGCTATTCATCCAGAAAAACACAGCGAACGACGCGAAAAGAATAACCGTCACTACTTGTGCAATGATTTCACCTTCATTCAATAAAACCATCAGCATCTGATACACAACTTGAACCAAAACAGCTCCCGTAAAGAGCGCACGAAATCCATCAGCTTTTAATCGACCTTTCCTCATTTCCCATAAAACCTTCCCCACAACAACTAACAATCCCAGGAAAAAACCAATCGCCCCTCCGTGGAAATAAATAATCGCAAGAGGTGACCGAAGAATTGAACCAAAATCAGTGAGTATTAGACTCAATTTCCAAACAATCACTAAGTAAAAGAACGCGTCCCCAATTAGCTCAGCATTCTTTTTCCCATAACGGAACCGAACTGCACTATATGCGACAACAAACGCTATAATGAGGGCAATCCAAGACGAGGGAACACTAAGGTTGCCGATGGTGAAATATGTAGTGACTGGCATATACACATGCCCCCTTCTCACACTTAATACAATAATCGTATCCAATTATACCCTAGAAAGCCACCATTCTAGTTCGAAGACAAAAAAAATCCGCCTCAGTTTTGAGGCGGACACAATTAGTTAGAATGATACATAACGTAATGGATTCACGGCACTTGGTCCAGATGCAGACCAGCTTCCTATATGCATTTCAAAATGGAGGTGAGGCCCGGTCGATGCGCCTGTAGTTCCAATTTTCCCAATGAATTCGCCTTTAGAAACTTGCTGACCAGCACTTGTATTAACGCTGGACAGATGTGCATAGACAGTCGTGAAAATCTGCCCATCAAATGAATGTGTCACCATGATGACATTTCCGTAAGTACCCATTGGTCCTGCATGGGAAACAACACCGTCTCCAGCCGATACAACTGTCGTTCCAGTACTATTCGCAATGTCGGCTCCACGATGTTGCCTTTGAGTGCCATAGATTGGATGCGTTCTCCAACCGAATGACGACGTGTATGTTCCGGAAGCGGGCTTCGTCCAATTACCACTCGATACGGGTGGTAGATAAGAGGACGATGACGATCCTCCGTTACCTTTATTTGCTGAGGCAGCAGCCTCAGCTGCTTTTCGTTTTGCTTCCGCTTTACGAGCAATTTCAAGTTTACGTGCAATTTCAGCCATACGTTTTTGCTCTGCTGCAATATTATTTTCAAGTTCTTTACTGACTTCATACGTTTCATGCAAATCAACTTCAAGCTTTACTTTTTCATTAGCTAATTTTCTTTGTTCAACTTCTAGCTCATCGATAAGCTTATTCTTATCAGTTTTCTGCGCTAAAAGAGACGACCTCAAGTTTTGAAGTTCTTTTTTATCGGCTTCCTGCTCAGCAAGCTTAGATTCGACAAGTGCTTTTTCTTCTTCAAGCTGCTCAATATCACTCTTTTGCTGCTCCATAATACTTCGGTCTGCATCCATTAAAGAATTGACAGCCGAAAAACGATCAATGAAATCTGCAAAACTATTTGCCCCGAGAAGAACGTCGAGATAGCTAACTTGTTCGCCTTTCACTTGCATAGCACGAACACGGTCACGCAAAACCACATCGCGCTCTTTAATTTTCTTTTCAAGTTCGATAATTGAAAGGCGCAGTGCATCAATTTCATTAGTTGTTTTATTTATTTGCCCGATAACACTATTAATTAGCTCATTAGATTCATTTATTTTAGCATTAAGCGCTAAAATTTGATCTGTAATTTTTTCGATTGATGTTTTTTTTGATTGAATTTCAGAATCCTTTTTACTAATTCCTGTTTTCAATTCACTTTTCTTCACATCAAGTAATTTCTGTTCTTTTTTCATGTCATCTAAAGGACTTGCCAAAACGCCTGCCCCACTAATAATCGTGGACAGGAAAACAATTGCGATTGTACCTGATAATAGCTTTTTGTATCTATTCAACTAAACCCAGTTCCCCTTTCAAACTCTCTCTATAATTCACACTTTAAGAAATTTACGAACAGACATAAAGCTGCCCCAAATACCTATAAAGATTCCCATGAACAGGATCAATCCGTTCAGCTGAAAAATAAATGGTGTTGTATTAAGCAGTTGGAACAGTTCTCCTTGCAATTTCGATTCCAAAAGTTCGAATAGCTTGTAATAGGAGATAGAAATGATGAGCATTGGAGCAATTGCCCCTAAAATACCCAGCCACATTCCTTCCAATAAAAACGGAATACGCACGAAGTTGTTCGTCGCTCCGACTAATTTCATAATCTCAATTTCTCTTTTTCTGGCAACGATTGTTATCCGTATCGTGTTCGAAATAAGGAACATCGCTGTGAATAACAATGCCAATATCAGCACAAGACCTACGTTACGACTTGCGTTCAATACTTTGAAGAGCTTTTCTACTTTTTCTTCGCCGTAAACGACATCGTATGTATAATTGTATGTCTCAATTTTCTTTGCAATAGTCGCCGTCTGTTGCGGGTCTTTCGCTTTTACGTAAAATGCATCTCCAAGCGGATTGCTCTGCTTATATAAACTAAGTTCATCACCGAATGATTGAATCATCTTGTCCAATTCTTCATCCCGCGACGAATAGACCACTTCGGAAATCCCTATTGTCGAGCGAACTTCCTCTTCTAACTCTTTAATTGCTTTTTCGTCTGCTGCAGGATCTGCAACGACTTTAATTTCCACATCATTCTCGATATTTCGCGCCAATTCGTTTAAATTCATCATAATCACGATGAATACACCAACAAGCAGAAGAGTGACAGTAACAGCGCTGACTGATGCAAATGTCATCCAGCTGTTACGACGAATGCTTTTAAAACTTTCGCGTATATGCCGCCCCAATGTTCTAGCCTTCATAGTACTCACCTCCGAGCTCATCCCGGGTGATAAGGCCGCCATCTATCGCGATGACTCGGTGTTTTATTGTATTAACAATTTCCCTGTTATGGGTGGCCATGACAATCGTCGTTCCACGAGCATTGATCTGTTCGAAGATCCTCATGATCTCCCATGATGTTTCAGGGTCGAGATTTCCCGTTGGTTCATCTGCAATGACAACTTTTGGTACATTGACGATTGACCTTGCAATGGAAACTCGCTGTTCTTCTCCGCCTGATAATTCATTCGGGAACATCCGTGCTTTTTGCGTGAGTCCGACAAGTGCCAGAACATCATTCACTTTTTTTCGAATTTCTGCCGGCGATGCTTCGATTACTTCAAGTGCAAACGCCACATTCTCGTAAACATTCAATTTAGGTAATAATTTAAAGTCTTGAAAGACGACACCAATCTGTCTCCGCAATTGCGGTACACGTTTGTTTCGTAATGTCGCAAGATTTACGCCATTAATGAAAATATCCCCGCTTGTTGGTGTTTCTTCACGATACATCATCTTTATGAACGTCGACTTTCCGGCACCACTCGGACCAACCACATAAACGAATTCGCCTCGGTCAATCTCGATGTTAATACCATTTGCTGCAACGACGCCGTTTGGATACTTTTTGTAGACATTTTTCATCACAATCATTCTAAAACCACCTGAATATTTTTGTCTCTCTATTTTTCCAACAGCCCCATTATAACACGATTCACATATCTAAATATTACAGTTGTGTTTCAATTAACTTTTTGTATATTAAGTTGTTAAACATAGACAATAGAACTGTTTTTAGCGTATTTATAAGAATAAAAGACTACTCTACTAACCTTAACATTCTACCTTTAGGGGGGAAATCCCTCTATTGCAGACAAAAATGTTTCAATTAGTAAATGATTTTATCAGCTGACAAAGAATGCCGTCGAACTTTGAGTGCTCACGGTGAGACTGGCATGACTAATCACAAAAACCGCCCCAGGCATATAGCCCAGCAGCGGTTTCTTTGTAAAAATTATTTTTTCTCAGCAAGCCATTTTGCGACTGCGCTAGCTTCTTCACCTTTGATAATTCCACCTGGCATACCACCGCGACCGTTAACGATTACGTCGTGGATTTCAGTTTCTGACAAGTGTCCACCGACTTTATCAAGTGCTGGAGCTGTACCTTGACCTTCAAGATTACCGCCGTGACATTGTACACAGCTTTTTTGCACAATTTTTTCTGGGTCAACTGCTGTTGTCCCTGTCGTTTCATCACCGTTCGCGTTTTTGTCCGTCTTATCACCGCCACATGCCCCAAGAACAAGTACTAGCAAAGCGCCAAGCAAAATCACTAAAAATTTGTTTTTCATTTTCTTACCTCCCATTTGAAATGTTGTAGTACAATCCTTAGTATACCGAAACTTCGCACGTTTAAATCATCAAATAACGACCCAATATTAGCAAAGCGATGACAAATACCGACGGGTCCGCTTTCATCACGATTTGTCTGAACTTCGTGAATTCAGTTATCGTACCACACCATACAACTCACCGATTTTAATTGTGCCTATATCATTTACTATACACATATCCCATGCTTCCAAAACCTCAAGGACAACAATCCTATTTTCTCCAGTTAAATCCAAAAAGAAAAAGCACACCGAAGTGCACTCCTCTTCATTCAAATTTATTAAGAAATGCGTGACCGCAAATAAGCATTGATGAACAAATCAATTTCGCCGTCCATTACCGCACTGACGTTTCCTGTTTCTGCACTCGTCCGGTGATCTTTTACCATGGAATACGGATGGAAAACATACGAACGGATCTGGCTTCCCCAACCGATTTCTTTTTGATCTCCGCGGATTTCAAGAAGACGTGCTTCTTCTTCTGCGACTTTGATCTGGTAAATCTTCGCTTTCAATAAATTGATTGCGCGATCCCGGTTTTTAATTTGTGACCGTTCTGTCTGACATGTAACGATTGCTCCTGTCGGTAGATGCGTCATACGGACTGCCGAATCTGTCGTATTGACGTGCTGTCCGCCCGCTCCACTTGAACGGTACGTATCGATTTTGACGTCTTCCATTTTAAGGTCAATGTCAACTTCGCCTTCAAATTCCGGCATTACTTCAATTGAAGAGAATGACGTATGACGGCGGCCTGACGAGTCAAACGGAGAAATTCGAACGAGACGGTGAACGCCTTTTTCAGCTTTAAGATAACCATATGCGTTATGGCCTTTAATCGACAGCGTCACAGATTTCACGCCAGCTTCATCACCAGATTGATAGTCGAGCGTCTCGACTTTGAAGCCGCGACGTTCTGCCCAGCGCGTGTACATGCGAAGCAGCATAGAAGCCCAGTCCTGAGATTCCGTACCGCCTGCACCCGAGTGAAGTTCAAGGACCGCATTATTACCATCGAATTCATCACTCAGAAGCATTTGCAATTCGAATGCTTCCAGCTTCTTCTTGAATCCTTTTAACTCTACTCCAAGGTCTTCTTGCATCTCATCATCGTTTTCTTCACGCAATAGTTCGAGCGTCATTTCAAGATTTTCTTGTTCATCAGACAACTCCGTGTACTCGCCAACAACGTCTTTCAACGCATTCGACTCGGAGATTACTTTCTGTGCCCCATCCTGGCTATCCCAGAATCCTGGCTCCAGCATTGCTTCATCTAACTCTTGGATTCTTGCCTCTTTGTTTTCTAAGTCAAAGAGACCCCCTGAAGTCCGCTAATCTCTTAGCTGAATTGTCGAGCTCGTTGCGTACATCGGATAATTCCATCATAATAATTTCCTCCTGAATTTGGGTGCCCGGCAGCTTATGCATTCCCGTGGCAGTTTTTGAACTTTTTCCCGCTACCGCATGGACATGGATCGTTACGACCGATGTTAACTGCGCGGCGCAATGGTTTCTTGCGCACTTGCTCGCCATCCTCTTTCGGATTAACGGCCTGTGCTTTAACAACTTCTTCACGTTCAAGATTGTTGCGGATTTCTGCTTTCATCACGTATTTCGCTGAATCAGCTTCAATTGACGCTACCATTTCCTCGAACATTGCAAACCCTTCAGCTTGGTACTCACGAAGCGGATCTGACTGACCATATGCACGTAAATGGATACCGTGACGCAATTGATCCATCGCGTCAATATGATCTGTCCATTTCGAATCAATGGCACGAAGCAAGACGACTTTTTCGAATTCGCGCATGCGCTCTTCCGACATTTCCGCTTCCTTCTCATCATATCGTTCAGTAACTGCATCTTGGATCAACGACGTTAATTCCTCAATCGATTTCCCTTCCATATCCGCAATTGTTACGCGTCCTTCTGAAAGCAGGTTAGCACCTAAGAAATCTTCGAGTCCTTTTAAATTCCAATCGCTTGCTGTTTCTTCCGTCGTATGAATTACAACGGCATTTGCGATAACATTCGATAGCATTTTTTCTAGTACTTCACGAATGTTTTCTGACTCCAGAATTTCATTTCGTTCTTTGTAAATAATTTCACGCTGGAGGCGTAATACATCATCATACTGTAGCAAACGTTTTCGTGCATCAAAGTTATTACCCTCTACCCGTTTCTGAGCAGATTCAACCGAACGCGACACCATTTTCGACTGGATTGGCGTCGTGTCGTCCATACCAAGTTTCGTCATCATCGACTTCATTTGGTCCGAACCGAAACGGCGCATCAATTCATCTTCAAGTGATAAATAGAACTGCGTCACACCCGGGTCACCTTGACGACCGGAACGTCCGCGTAACTGGTTATCGATACGGCGCGACTCATGGCGTTCCGTACCAAGAACAGCCAGTCCTCCAAGTTCCTGCACGCCTTCTTCAAGTTTAATATCCGTACCACGACCCGCCATATTCGTCGCGATTGTAACTGCACCTTTATGACCGGCTTCCAAAATAATTTCCGCTTCACGACTGTGATTTTTTGCATTTAAAACACTATGCTTCACGCCGTATTTCGTTAAATACTTCGAAATGATCTCAGACGTTTCAATCGCTACCGTTCCGACAAGGACAGGTTGCCCTTTATCATTCCGTTCTTTAATATCTTCCGCAACCGCTTTGTACTTACCTTCCATTGAAGAATAGATAAGATCTGCACGGTCATCACGGACAAGCGGACGATTCGTTGGAATGGCAATGACGTTCATGTTGTAAATATTACGGAATTCTTCTTCTTCCGTTTTCGCAGTACCCGTCATACCTGAAAGTTTGTCGTACATCCGGAAATAGTTCTGGAATGTAATTGTCGCCAGTGTCATCGTTTCATTCTGAACTTCCAGGCCTTCTTTCGCTTCAATCGCCTGATGGAGTCCATCACTGTAACGACGTCCTTTCATAAGACGTCCTGTAAATGAATCGACGATGACGACTTCGCCTTCCTGGACAACGTAATCGACATCGATATGCATGCTCGCAAATGCTTTCAACGATTGGTTAATCGCATGGTTAAGCGTTACGTGCTGCAGATCGAATAGGTTATCGATGCTGAACGCGGCTTCAGACTTCTCGATACCACTTTCCGTCAGGACGACACCCTTCGTCGACTCATCATATGAATAATCTTCTTCTTTTTTGAGTGACTGTGTAAATTTATTCGCCATACGATACAGTTCTGCCGCTTTTGCAGCTTGTCCTGAAATGATTAGTGGTGTACGCGCTTCGTCAATTAAGATTGAGTCAACCTCGTCTATAACTGCGTAGAAAAGCGGACGCTGTACTTTATGTTCATTATAAAGCACCATGTTATCACGCAAGTAGTCGAAACCGAGTTCGTTGTTCGTGCTGTACGTAATATCCGCACTGTACGCTTCCCGTTTCTCTTCTTTCGATAAACTATTTAAGTTCAGACCGACTGAGAAACCGAGAAACTCAAAAAGTTGTCCCATTTCCAGCGCATCACGACTCGCAAGATATTCGTTCACTGTTACAACGTGCACGCCTTTGCTGGCAAGCGCGTTCAAATAAACTGAAAGCGTAGACGTCAATGTCTTCCCTTCACCAGTTTTCATCTCCGCGATATTGCCTTCGTGTAAAGCGGCTGCACCAATAATTTGCACACGGAATGGATACATGCCAAGAACACGCTTCGATGCTTCACGAACGACAGCAAACGCTTCAGCTTGAAGGTCTTCAAGGGTTTCTCCTTTTAAGAAACGTTCTTTGAATTCATCCGTTTTCGCTGTCAGCTGTTCATCCGAAAGTTGTTCCATCTGTGTTGCGAGCGCTTCGACCTTATCCGCAATCTTGTCAAGACGCTTCAAATCCCGTTTATTCATATCAAACATTTTATTCAATACGCTAAGCATTCAGGTCACATCCTCATTAGGTTCACCCTCCATTTTAACACTGTGAATTGCACGGTGCAAATGGTCTTGCTAAAAGTCAATAGAGAAATTTATTTTTGCAGGGTTGTAGCGGGTTTATGCGTATAAAATAGAGGTTTGCGTGGTTGTAGTTGTTTATGCGTGCCACCACTCTGTCAGTAATCGAAAAAGACCCATAAGCAGTAGTACCGCTTAAGAGTCTTTTTTGAGTATCTATTCAGCTTGTTTCGATTACGCCATATTTACCATCGCTTCGTTTATAAACAATGTTTGTACCGTCGGAATCCGAATCTGTGAAGATGAAGAAATCGTGGCCCAGCATGTTCATTTGAAGAATCGCTTCTTCTTGGTCCATCGGTTTTAGATCGAAATTCTTTGTACGGACGATTGCAAATGCCTGATCCTCTTCAAGAGCAGATTCGCCGTTTTTTTCTTCGCTTTTATTCACAGAGGCGAAGAATGCTGCAACGCCTTCGCGTTCGCGGAACTTACGGTTTACTTTAGTTTTATATTTGCGAATTTGACGCTCTAACTTGTCGACAATCAAGTCAATAGCTGCATATAAATCGTTATGACGTTCTTCTGCACGTAGTGTCAAATTTTTCATTGGAATTGTTACTTCCACTTTAGTCTGTTTATCATTATACACTTTCAAATTCACATGAGCTGTTGCGTTCGTTCCTTCTGAGAAGTATCTTTCGAGTTTCTGGACTTTCTTCTCGACGTGTTCACGAATAGCCGGAGTTACCTCAAGATTTTCACCGCGGATATTAAAGTCTAACATACGAACTCCTCCTTTAGTTAACCTATACAGTACACTTCTACACATTCCCCATAAAGTCCTTCTAAAAACATTTAGAAAATTAAATATTTTGTCGCTTGGTGACGAATTAGTTAAAAAACCACATTTAATCTTCCGTTGTAGCGCTAACCGAATCGATTTCGGAACGTCTGCGTAGTTTCAGCTCTTCCACAATTAACTGTTCAATTGCTACGTCTTCTTCAAAATCATAACCGTACATATATCCCCCACTATATGGCTTCTTCCATACAATTACGCCTTGTAGGTCAATTAATTTTTCATAAAGTGTGAATTTGATATGCAAACGTACAGATTCACGTTCAAGTGGAATATCGAACTTCGTAAAAAGTTTTGCGCCACCTGGACTTATATCAATGAGATGACATTCACCTGGACTCGATTCTACATCCGTCCCATTCTCAACGACAATTCGGAATTCAGCTTCAAGCGGTTTCCCAAATGTGTACCTAAAATATTCAGTTCGTTTATATAGCATCTTGCTCACTCCGTTCCATCGCACCGCAATGTGTTTTTACTATCATAACAGATGAGCAAGTTTTTCAACGAACTTCTGCCAAGCTTTTCGTTCGTCGCCTGGCCACATCCAGCGTCGTTACAATTTGCTCATTGTCTGCCACCGTTTCATGAATCGTCGCGTTTACTTCTTCCAGCGATGCACTCGATTCCGTCAGTAAGTCAGCAAATGAGCTTGTCATACGCCCGATATCTGTCGCCTCTTTCGTAATCGAAGCCATTTTGTCGTCAAACATCCCGAATTTCCGGTGAAGGTCACTTAATGTGTTGTGCATCAACCCTATTTTCACTTCAGCGTCCACCGACAACGCTGCCTGTGTAACGAGTTTTCCCGTACTGCCCGCCAAATTATGACGCGAGCGATCATTCATAGTATTGACATCTTCCAAATTGCCATTTATTTCACTCAATGTCACCGCTGTCAGTCCAGCAAGTTTCCTAATTTCATCCGCAACAACCGCAAATCCTTTACCGTGCTCTCCCGCTCGCGCCGCTTCAATCGACGCGTTCAATGCTAGAAGATTCGTCTGCCCCGTAATCGTCTCAATTGACTTGGCAAGCGCATTCGTCTTCTCGATATTTTCCGTAAGCGCATCAAATGACCCGTTCAAATCAGTAAGATAGGATTCCACTTCTTCCATACCCTGACGTAAATTTTGCATTAGCTCCACCATGTCAGCAGATTCAGCGCGCAGACTAGCCGTGGCTTCATTCATAATCCGCGTTTCCTTATGCATGTCAGCTACATCGTCTTGCGTTCGCTCCGCATTTTCTGCGATTTTCGCAATTTGCGATGCTTCTTGCTCAACACTTGCTGAAACGCTGTCCATAATTGTTAGCAATTCTTTCTGTGCTTGTAAATGACGTCCAGCCGTCTCGCCAATCGTCGTCAAATCAGCTGCAACCTGTTCAACCCCTTCATTCAGCGAACGGTGCTCGTTCGCTTCTAGAAGCCTATGTGCTGCCTGCTCAACCGTAAATAGATCGACTTGCGCTTCGAGCTTTTTCGTCTGTTTTATTTGGATGAACAGCCCCACCGACATCAAGATCAGCACAAGTGCCAAACTGCCTTTACTCGCTACTATTTGTTCCTGATAGGGATAATTCGTTAAAAATACGCCCATAACAACAAGAGATAGTGCAAAACCGTATGTCATAATCCGCATTGATAAATGAACACTTGCAATACCTGCCATAAAAAAAGCGATTCCTGCTGTCGCAACGGAAGGTTCCCCTACGACCCCGTTCAATATCGCCGCAAATCCTGTCACCCCAAGAACAACCCACGGAAACATTTTTTCAAAAATAGCGACCTTTTTCGACAATCCAAAAAACAACAGTGTGACGACGACGGGTATTGCCATACTCGCCGTCTTCATCAGCCCTTGTCCCGTAACAAAATAAAAAATCAAACCGACGAAACTAGAACCACCAAGCGTCACAAATAGAATGAAGTTCTTATTGGCAAATTCCTTCTGCCGAATCGTGTCCACATTGTTCATTCAGAATTCCCCCAAGAAAGTTCTGCCTATATAATCTATACTACTTCCGAATGATTGAATTATCAATTTATAAAGAAGTGAAAAAAGCGGAATGGCAACCTAAATCCACCGTATTTTTTTGCACGATTGAGCATATAAATTTGGCTACTAATCATATACAGCTCGCGACCGAACATATATCCGCGCGACCGGGCATATTCATTCGACTACCGATCATATTATCCACACGACCGGGCATATTCACTCGCCAACCGAGCATATAATCCGCGCGACCGAGCATATACATTCGCTAACAGATCATATAATTCGCACGACCGAGCATATTCACTCGCGAACCGATCATATAATCCGCGCGACCGAGCATATACATTCGCCAACCGATCATATAATCCGCACGACCGAGCATATTCTCTCGCTAACCAATCATATAATCCGCACGACCGAGCATATTCACTCGCTAACCAATCATATAATCCGCACGACCGGGCATATTCACTCGCCAACCGAGCATATAATCCGCGCGACCGAGCATATACATTCGCCAACCGATCATATAATCTGCACGACCGAGCATATTCTCTCGCCATCCAATCATATAATCCGCGCAACCGAGCATATACATTCGCCAACTTATCATAAATAACGCACGACCGATCATATAAATAGCTCACAACCTCCGCACCATAAGTCTATGCGCTGAGTGTCACCTTCCAAAGATTATCCACAGGCCAATAATTTTATAAATTCCTATGCTCCCAAAAAACGGGGCAAAATTGCTTCAACTTCTAATCCGAACGGCTTCCTCATGCGTTTCATGGATATATGTAGCGATTTGTTGCTGTTCTTCTGTCAAATCAGTCAGCGTAGCATTCAACTCTTCAACGGCCGCGGTACTCTGTTCAACAACCGCAGCAAAATCCATCGTGCGCTCTTGAATTAATGCACTGTCTACCGTAATCTTGACGAAGTCTTGGATGAACGTTGATAATTCTTGCTGCAATTTCGTCATCGTTTCAAACAAATCCCTAAATGACCCACTTGAATCGTCCGCTAATGCTCTTTGCATCACGACTTGCTGCAACCCATCTCCAAGCTTTTTAACCGCTATTTCATTAGTACTATTCAACTCTATTAAGTTGATGTCAATTTTAGTTAACGTCTCTTTTGTGAGACCAGCTAATTTACGAATTTCTTCTGCGACTACCGCAAATCCTTTTCCGTGTTCACCTGCACGCGCCGCTTCAATTGAAGCATTCAGTGCAAGTAGATTTGTCTGTTCTGTTATCGCTTTAATCGAACTCGCAAACACATTCGTCTCCTCGATCTTGCCCGATAACATGCTAAAGGCTTCATTCAGATCAGTAAAGAACCCGGAGAATGAATCGATGCTTTCCTTCAAGCTAGCTATTTTCACGGTTCCATCTTCTGCTTTGCGACCCGCTTCATTCGCCTGAATGACAACAACGCCCAACCCTTCTGAAATGATTTGGACAGACTCGTGAGTTCGTTCTGCATTTTCCGCAATGTCCGAAATATGATCTGCTTGATGTTGACTGCCTACACTCACTTCATTGACAGCAGCGAGCATTTCTCGTTGCGACACCCCAGATATCTCCGTGTTTGAACGAAGGTATGCAAGATTCGTTGTAATCTTTCCAACCGCTACGTCAAGACGCGCAGCAAGGGCTTCCTCCTCACGTACCTTTGTCTCTGTTAGCTCAACAAGTTTTTCAATATGCGTGAATACCCGCCCATTTTGACGAACAAGAAGGAATAAGATGATGCCTGACAAGAAAAAAAGAATGACAAGATTCTTCCCGCTCTCCCCTACAAGTTCCGGAGCCGTAAACATTAAATTATTTATCATAATCGCAATCAGACTCAACACAAAACCAAATACCATAATCCGCATCTTCCCATGAATTGAACCAAGAATTAAAAGGAGAACAATAATGCCAATCGTCCCAAGATTCGCTTCCGAGAAAAAGATTACCCCCATCGCAATAGCAAAATTTAAAACGAGCAATAAGTATGGCAAAATCCGTGATAGCATTTCAATTTTAGTACTAAGAAAATAGAAAAGAATAGCGAATACAAAAGGAATTGCAACAGACAAAAGAATAGCCATTGGCGACCGCTGAATAAGTTGGGCAATTAAGCCGAGTCCCGCAGCAAGTGCAAATCCAATAATCATAATTTGGTTTTTCCGAAGCCAATCTTGTCGCTTTAATTGATTAATAGTCATTAATAACGCCTCCTTGAAAATCAATTGTTTTTTCAATATACAAAAATATCAGTATGTAAAATGTATCATTAATGAATAGCCATTCACATGAGCTTAAATAACTAATTTACCTTGTTATGGATAACTGAAAAAGTCGGAAAGCAAATTTCATGCTTTCCGACTTTTTCACGATCATATGTCAATTCTTAATTTGAACTGCTTCCTTCTATGTTTCATTGATATACACTGAAATTTGTTGTTGTTCTTCAGTAAGTTCTGTCAGCGTGCATTCAACTGTTCAATTGCTGCTGTACTCAGTTCAAAATAGAAAAACTCGGTAGACAAAAGCGCTCTACCAAGTTCTATTTATTGCTTCGTATCGTAAAACGTACCATCACGCGCCACATTACTATAGGGATTAAGATAGTTTTTCATATTACCTTTTTTCGATTGAGTATCCGAGATATCTAGGCGAATTCGTTTTCTAAACAAGTCTAATTTCTTCTGAACATCGGCTTCCATGGTAACGAGTTCCTTGCCGAACGCTTTCTCTTCAGCCGTAAACGGCGCAGCAATATGCGGTTGCAGCTTATCACGATCATCTAGAAGGCCTTCGATACTCAAAATCGTTTTATCGCGTTGCTCTTCTGAAGTATGTTTCGCCGTCAATGCCAACAACTTCATCGTGACATCACGCCAAACAGTCATTGCGGGCCGAATCATATTTCATCCACATCCGCATACTGTTTCTGCCGATTGATTTGAATAACCTGCTTCCAAGTATCGCGAAACTCCGTAATGATGGCAGATGCTTCATCAAAAAGAGTGCTATCGTTTTTTATATTGCCGTCTACCAACCGGCTATTTGCAAACTCATATAACACAAGCATGTTTGCAGCGACGGGGTAGGACTTGTCGAGGGTTAGCATCAGTTCTGAAATGATAGCCTGCGCTTTTTGAATCGACTTGTTCTTTTCTTCAATATTATTTTCTTTCAATGCTCTTTTCCCTTGCTGAATGAATTTCAAACAGCCATTGTATAGCAAAAGTGTCAGTTCACCAGGTGTCGACGTATTAATCGAGTTGTTCTGATACGTTGCATATGGATTGTTTATAGCCATTTTATATCTCCTTTTGTACTACTTACTATTTTTACGAACTGCCAAGTTTTCTTTGCAACTGCTTACCATCAGATCCCTCAACCTGGCCACTCAATGCACCACGCATCTTCGTCAACATACTCGAAATCGTTGGATTGTTGCGAAGCGTTATACTCACCGCTTTTTCTTCTCATAGCTATATTTCATTTTCCTTCATATCTTTCTTATGCTCAGCAAAAAGCGCTTGAACATCACAGTATAGAGGGCTCACGAATCTTGCATTCAATTCTTCTATCATATTGTTATAGTCGACCACAAATTGAACGGCATCCCAAATCACTAATTAGCTGGTCTGTATCCATTCCGGATGCCATTCACCAGTTCGCATACCCCTACATACCTTATGATCATATTTTTCGATCTACGAGTAAACCGACAAATTCACGCATTGCCGCATGGATATCCATCAATTTTTTAGATGGTATTTCTCGGATGACTTCGTCAGTTTTCGAATCCACAATAGTTACATAGTATTCATTGAGCTTTTCATGAAACTTGAAACGCAATTGTGTGCTCGCACTTTCCAAAAATGTGTTCATGCTGTCCGTCATTTGCTTCGCTTTATCCACCGGTAATTGTTGCTCTTGCTCAGCTTGCGGCTGTACTTTTTCTACAACTGCTTGCACTTGCACTACAGGTGCTGCTTTTCCCCCTGATACGCTTGCTTGATGCGTCGCGGTTCCCCCATCCATACGACTTACCATTCCCCAAACCTCCCTAGTACTTAACAACATTCATTATGATTTATATCGGCAAACAGATTAGGAAGTTGAGCAAATTGGGAATAAAAAGTATTGAATTCCCTTCATTCATGTTTATTCGTTCAATTGAAATCCTATCAATGCAATAACTTACTTTTCTCTATTTTAATAACAACCTAAACAAACCGAATTAGACGCCGAAGCATATATAGTAATCCACTTAACTGAAAGAGAAGGTGTAGTAAATACATGTTTAGATCAATTAAAACAAAAATCATCATGACGGTAATGGTGCTATTTCTCATCGGCGTATCCAGTATGACCTTCATTAGCAATTCGATAGTGAAAAATAATACCGAAAAAAGTATCATCGAATCAAGTGGTGCACTCACCAATGAAATGAGTTTTGCAATTGAGAACTTTCTTGGTCAGTACGAGAAAGGCATTGCACAACTCTCTACATCTCCTACAGTGACAGGATTTAAACTTTCTGACGAAGACTCTACAACAACCAATCCGATCACAGCACTTGAAACTGAATTCGGGAACTTCCTCAACTTCTATGAAGATGCCACATCCGTCTATTTGACACTTCCAACTAAAGAAATAATAATCATGCCTAATGCAGACCTCGGAGACGATTTTGATCCGACAACTCGAGAATGGTACAAAAATGCTGTTGAGCATCCAGACGTTGTTCAATGGTCGAGCCCTTACAACGACTCGGCTTCAGGTGAATTAGTCATCGCAGCCTCAAAAGCTGTGCAATTAAACGGGAAATTAATTGGGGTAATGAGCCTCGATATTCAACTTGGTGCATTAGCAGATAAAATCTCATCAAGTAAAGTCGGGTATGAAGGATATCCAATCCTACTCGATGCAGAAGGTATAGTTCTCGCCCACCCCGAAAGTCAAGGCGAGAACTATATGGATCAGGATTTCATAGCAGAAATGTACAAAGATGGTAACAAACAAGGTGATGTCCATTATGGCTACGGTGGCACAAACTATATAAACGTCTATTCCACAATACCGAAATTCGGTTGGAAAGTTGCCTCTGTCTATAATGAAAAAAACATCAATACCGCAGCAAATGACTTACGCAACTCAATGATTGTTGTCGCACTCGTCACCTTGCTAGTCATCTTCGCAGCACTCTATTTCATCATCAGTCGGACCATCAAACCACTAGGACAGCTAAACTTACTAATGGATTCCGTGTCAGAAGGTGATTTGACCGTACGCTCCGACGTCAAAACGAAAGACGAAATCGGTGAACTTGGCGATAATTTCAATACAATGATCGACAATATGAATGCCATTATCACAGTCGTCAATGGCTCTGCATCGAACGTCCGGGCAAGCTCCGAAAGTTTGAGCGCAGTTGCCGAAGAAACGAATGCATCAAGTGAAGAAGTTGCGCACGCAGTAACTGAAATTGCACATGGTGCTTCCAAATCTGCGGAAGATGCTGAAATCGTTACTGAAAAAGCGTATCTACTTGGCGAGCAAATTAACGAAATCACAACCAAGGCCGGCGTTATGTCAGATATCGCAACCAAAGCCGGTGAAATGAATACGAATGGCCAAGGCCAAATGCAACAGCTGAAACTGTCCTTCAACGACTGGGAAACGAATTTACAGTCCATGTCCGAAGTTATCGGTACACTTGAAGGTAAAGTGAATGCAATCGGTGGAGTCATGGAAACAATCACCCAGATTTCATCACAAACGAATCTACTTGCCTTGAACGCAAGTATCGAAGCAGCACGTGCAGGCGAACACGGTAAAGGTTTCGCAGTCGTTGCGGATGAAGTACGGAAACTTGCAGAACAATCTGCTCGTTCAACAGAAGAAGTAAAAGTCACCGTCCAAGAACTGCAAACAGAATCTAGACTGGTTTCTGAACAAATGAACGAGACACGCGAGAACTTCCAACGCCAGGGTACTGTCGTAACAGACACGGAAATCACTTTCGGAGAAATTTCGACATTGATGTCTGATATGCAAGACTCAATCGACGCGGTGTACGTAGAAATCCAGAAAGTCGCGACGCATAATGACGACGTCGCTGAAACAATCCAAACGATGGCAGCAACTTCACAAGAAACAGCCGCAGCCTGTGAAGAAGTAAGTGCTTCAACAGACGAACAACTTCGTGCGATTCAATCAGTGACAGATGCAGCGGAGACGCTGACGGAGTTGAGTGAGGAATTGAGTTTGGCAGTTAATCGATTTAAGGTTTAAGATGAAAAACCGCTGGTGAGTCGCAATCAATTTGCGACTCACCAGCGGTTTATTTTTTTATAGGCTACTATTTAATGTTGTTTTTTTTTCCTATACCGATTTAAGCCTAAATATGATGTAAGCCAAACCTGATACAGTCTTCATTAGTAGCCGACATGCCCGGTGGCCTGTGAAGATTCATAGGCATTATATTTAACCCAGTTACAGTGTGTCGCTACCGATAAAAAAACAATAACTAAATTTTTAATGCTCAAACCTCAGAGTTTTATATCCCCAGATGTTTCAATGACATATCCTATAGCCGATTCTAACTTATTGAGTGGATCGTAATTACGTAAATCTACAAAATCAAGACCTGTAATCGCTTCAATTTTTGAAATTGGTACTTGATACGTTTTATACTCACCATAAGCAAATTCCAAATCCTCAATAAGATTTTTTTGAGTCTGTAAATAAGCAGTTGCAGATAAATTCCCGTCTTTCTTAACTATGACAGCTATTTTCCAAAACTCTGCCGGTATCTGAACTCCTCTATAAATAATGTCATCCATCCGAAAAACGGGTCCCGTAAACACAGTCACTTTAAGATTTAAGTTTTCGGCATTGTCTAAAATATAATTCTCCAAATCCAGCCAGTTTTTTTGATTCAACTTACTTTCCTGTGGTGCACAATTTGTAAAATGAAACGTATCCTCATTTGCTTTTTTTGCTAAATCTCCCCAAACAGGATCACGCCGACGGACAAGATGTCCCCGATCAAGTGAATTATTTTTATATAATTCAGGTCCGCACTGGTACTCTGTTTCAATGCGAGAATCGAGATACCATTTGTCATTACGACCTATCTTCATCAATTGATTGCCGTCAATATTCACCACCGTATAATAGGCTAAACGGCGTGACTTGCTCATGACAATTGAAAAATGCGTGTAATTGAGCACATTGCTCCCATCCTTTAACTGAGCAATGTCCTGTTCAAGATCAGATCGGAACATCGGATGAGGAACTTCATAATCACTACCTAGAAATTGAGTGTCATAGCCGATTGAACCTTCATACCATGAATCACTTAACTTCTCGACTAGCACCTCTTCATGGCTAAGACCCGAGACTTCCCATCCCTTCATAATGTCCTTCATTAACAGTTTTTGATCATCACTCAAGTTGGTGCATTGCTTCATGACAAACTTGATAATACTACTTATACGAATCCCTTCATTGGCAATAAATTCAGTCCGGTTCTTTGGATCTGGAACGCCTGCATGGTGGAGGGAAATTACAATCCATTCATCATTATATACAGGTGAACCGGAGGATCCTGGCATGGTATCAGTTGAGTAGTGAATGTAATCGTCAAATACATCCATAATATGATTCTCTCTGATTGCTAAAGCTTTGGGTGCGCCCGAAGGATGTTGAATAATTGATACACATTCACCAACCAAGCCTTTACCCGTTTGCGGCATGAGAGGCAAGAACCCAAAATCGCTTAATTTTGTGCCTTCAGAAGAAACTTCCTCTATTGCGACTAATGTGAAATCAAGCTTTTGATCTGTTATAAAGAAACGCTCCGGTGTAAAACGAAAGCTTTTAATCGGACATTCACTTAGGTTTAGATCAATTTCATAATTGAATTGCGCTACACTGGCCTGAGCGGTATTGTAGTTTTCCAAAACATGATTATTTGTAAGCAATAATGAAGGTGAGACAAGAAAACCTGTAGCATGTCCAAGAACTCTGCCTATACGATCGCGGATCTCGATTCTACAGACTGGACTGGCTGCTTGTAAACCTGCTGCAAGATAAGAAATAGGGAGTAGATCATCTTGGCCAATAATACGTTCTATTGCAAGTCCATCACGTGGATCAATCATCGCTTTGCGAAATGCGACTCGTTCAGGCGTATCTACTTCTAAAGGATTTTTAGTTTGTAGTTCACTAGCGATTCTTTCACGTTCACTAGAACGAGCAATGTAACGCTTTAATGCTTGTTGTCGTTGCAAATCTTCCAGATCCATATTAAAATTCAAAGTCTTTTCAAGCCGTTTACTAGACATGGTTATCCTCCTTAAATTATAAAATCGAGTAATATAAGTTAACTAAGGATTTCCTTCAACTATACTTTTGGAATGTCTACGCTCACCTTATACATATATCTATAAGTTCAATTCACTAGAATTCTAATAGTTTTTACTATTCTAACATTTATGATATTTATTTCAAAGTTACTTTCTAAGGATTTTTTAATAGTATTTAAGACAAATAATCATCCGTTTATAACTTTAGTCATTCGAGACCCGTTTTCATTACCTTTTATCTGGTCCTTCTGATGGACAAGCACTGTTATCGATTAAAGGGTAAAGAAATATAAAAAATCGTTGTAGACATATTTGTGTCCGCAACGATTTTTATTTCCCCTTCTTATAGGAGCTGTATCTTTATTTTATAGTGTATAAAAACTGGTCTTCCAAACGAAAGAAGATGAATATCAATGCGACATACGAAATACTAATCAAATTCACTATCTGGTGAATTGACTACTTTAATATAGGTGTCTTTGCCAGTAATTTTTTTCTTATCAAGAAAGAAGCAACCGCCCCCCCCATCGGCAGACGTGTGGACAATTACTTCTTCCTTCTCGGCCAATCGCTTTTCTATCCAACTATTTACATAGTCGCAAGATGTGCAATATTGACCAGTATTACGTCCTTTAATATACCACTTTAGGTCTGATTGTTCAAATAATTAGTCTTTTTCATTGTATGTCATGTACAAATTATATGATGAATTCCCAACAGAAGTGCAATAACTCACTCTTAGTCACACTTGTTGAACTAGCTAACTTCATATTTAATTATTTATTAAAGATTTAACATGACTCAATTCGTATTCAGAGCATGTGCATTTAGTGCTTACCAGAACTCAATCGTTACTTAAAAATCCCTTATCATATGTAACTTGTACTACTAATCGAAAAATTTCTATTTGGTTCTAAACCACTCTAGTGACTAAGCGCTAAAGGGGTTTAGTCTTACATAAGGCTTCTGAATCGATTATTCAATTCATTAAATAATCGATTGGACTGAATAGTCAGATTATGGTATAATTTACTCGAGAGAAGTCTAAATTAATCTTTGGACCTCAACAGAGAAAGAACCTGTATTCAAGTAATTTTCTGTCGTAATTAGACATATACATATTGATTTCACATATACATAATAATAGGGCTCCTTATACTACTGTATAGCCCTATATAGACTACATCATGATTTTCGTTGGTTTACGGAAAATGTATGACGGATTGTTGAGCGCTTCCAATTGAAAGGAGGTGAATACCAATGACAACATACGAAATACTGACCTTACTCATTTCGCTATCTGGTGGATGGATTGCTTTTATGTCAGTGTCGTTGTCAGTTATCTTTTTCTTATCTCAAAAGAAGTAACCGCCCCCCATCGGCAGACGTGTGGACAATTACTTCTTTCTTCTCGGCCAAAAGCTTTATCTATCCAACCAGTTACACCGTTGTAAGATGACCAAAGTCGACTATGATTTTGTCTTACAGTTTATCATTGTAGGACTGAGTGCTCAAACACCCAGTCCTTTTTAATTCTATGCCACTTTTTTTATAATATGATGAATTGTCGACTGGAGTGCAATACTTTGTTGCTAGTTTAATTGCCAGTTCTAGAATTCTTCTTACTCAGTTATTTATCATAGATTAAGCTTGCACATATAGTCCCTACTACGAATCACTATGATGGTTCCGTTCAATCATAGTATGTAACAAGAACTACTAATAGAAACAAATAGTTTAAGATATTAACCGCAACAGTGACTAAATGCTAGTAAAATCTCTATTTAAGTAGATTTCTACTCATACAATGAGGAGGTATAAAATGGAGAACTTTGCTCATGTAATTCCATACGAAGTTGTTGATCATGTCACGGAGACCACTGAAGTTCCACCAGGTGTGGCATTAATTCAAGCACCCGCTATTTGGGGGGTAACAAAAGGAAAAGGTGTTACGATTGCTGTCCTCGATACAGGATGCGAAAGTAGCCACCCCGATTTACAACAACAGATTATAGGCGGTCGGAACTTCACGGACGATGATGGAAGCAATCCCGATATATTCCTTGATTACAATGGACATGGTACTCACGTTGCGGGCACGATTGCCGCACAACAAAACGGTATAGGCGTAGTCGGAGTAGCTCCTGAAGCTAGTTTGCTAATCGTAAAGGTATTGAATAGAAGAGGTTCAGGGCAATATGACTGGATTATCAAAGGTATCCATTATGCTATTGAACAAAAAGCAGATATTATCTCCATGTCACTAGGCGGTCCAAATGATTTGCCAGAACTTCATGCAGCCATCAAAAAGGCGGTCACTAACAATATCCTTGTAGTTTGTGCGGCTGGAAACGAAGGTGACGGCGACGATTCAACCGACGAATTCGCCTTTCCAGGCCGTTATAACGAAGTCATAAGTGTAGGTGCGATAAATGAAAAGCGTCACCCTACCGATTTTACCAATTCTCATAATGAAATCGATTTGGTTGCTCCGGGCGAAAAGATCCTCTCTACCTATTTAAACGGGCAATTTGCAACATTAAGCGGCACTTCAATGGCTGCACCTCATGTTTCAGGAGCACTAGCCCTCATCAAAGGATTGGTCAACAACAGTTTCGGTCGAGAACTTACAGAGCCAGAGCTCTATGCCCAGCTTATTAAAAGGACCGTTTCACTAGGATTGTCACCAAAGTTTGAAGGTAATGGTCTCGTTTATTTGACAGTCCTTGAACATTTGAGCGGTATATTTGAGAAGGAAAGTAGAGTGTTGGTTTTGAGTTCGCAGTGATTTAATAAAAGTGGTGCATTAGTATTTTTTTCATAAATCTATAATCAGCAAAACGCGGCCAGTGAATTCTGGACCGCGTTTTATTGACCAGATTAACGTAGCAGTTGAAGTTGAAGTTGAACTATTCTCTACCGAGGTCTATTTACTGTTTCGTATCGTAAAACGTACCATCACGCGCTACATTACTATAGGGATTAAGGTAGTTTTTCATATTACCTTTTTTTGATTGGGTATCAGAGATATCTAGGCGAATTTGTTTTCTAAACAAGTCTAATTTCTTCTGAACTTCCTCTTCTAATAAAACAAGTTCCTTACCGAACGCTTCTTCTTCAGCAGTGAACGGTGCGGCTATTAGCGACTGCAGCTTATCTCGATCATCGAGACGTGCTTCGATTTCAGTTATCGTCTCGTCTCGTAATACTTCATCTGCCTGATTCGCTAGCGTAACGAGTTTTTCCGTCACATCACGCCAAACCGTCATTGCCGGCCGAATCATATTTCATCCACATTCGCGTACTGTTTTTGCCGGTTAATTTGGATAACCTGCTTCCACGTATCGCGAAACTCTATCATAATAGCCGACGCTTCGTCAAACAATGCACTATCGTTTTTAATGTTACCGTGAATCAGTCTGCTGTTCGCAAACTCATACAAGACAAGCATATTTTTAGCAACGGGATAAGACGTATCAAGCGTCAGCATCAGCTCAGAAATAATGGCCTGTGCTTTTTGAATAGACTTGTTCTTCTCTTCCATATCGCCTTCTGCTAGTCCTCGTTTCGCTTGCTCGATAAACTTCAAACAGCCATTGTACAGCATAAGCGTCAGCTCACCAGGCGTCGATGTATTGACCGTGTTATTTTGGTACTTTGCATAAGGATTATTTATAGCCATTTAAATCTGTCTCCTTTACTCTCACTACTACGCTCAACCGCCACCAAGTGCACTCATGAGACCAGCCGACTGTGCATTTGCACGGTTAATGGCTTGTTCCATTGCCGTGAAGTTTTTCCACAAGCGATCTTCCACTTTTTTCATCCGGTCTTCAAAACGAACGATTTGCTCATCCATACTCTTTATTGTGTTACCAAGTGTAAACGAATCATTCCCGGAACCTGCACTTCCAGCAAGTTTTGAAATCGATTTTTGACCTTCATCGACGACCTTTTTAAAACGCTCTGCAAGACCTGTTTCATTCACACCTGTACCCGTTTTTGTGAAAAGCTCAGAAACTTTATTTGGATCCTCGGCAACCGACTTCCGAAGTTTGTCCTTGTCAATAATGAGTTTCCCATTATCCTTGTAATTGTTGGACGTAGTGATACCAATATCACTAAGGCGAATCGGACCATTCGTCCCTTCGACTGTACCATTTAATGCATCTCGCATCTTGTTCAGCATACTCGAAACTGTCGGGTCACTGCGAAGCGTCCCACTCATCGCTTTCTCTTCCCATAGTTTTATTTCATTTTCTTTCATATCTTTCTTTTCTTCAGCAGAAAGAGGGTGGAAGTCACGGTATTTCGATTCGCGAATTTTCCCATTCAATTCTTCAATCATTTTATTGTAATCGTCTACAAATTGAACGACCGAGTCCATAATTTTGTCTGTGTCTGAGGTTGAATTGAATGTCACATCACCTGTTGTGACTTGTTTTAAGTTAACTTCAAAACCACTAATTTGGAATGTATTTGACGAGCGTTCTGTTTTAAGACCGTTGAAAGTAAATTCGGCATTTTGACCTGGCTGACCGTCACCCACAAGACCAGTAACAGCAATCTCACCTTTACCACTATTCTTTGCAGTCATCGCAATTTGGCCGCTATGTGTATCATAGAATGCATTGACACCGGTCTCTTTATTTATTTTATTAAGCGCGGACTTTATTGTTTCTCCCGGTTCGAAAGTTACTGTTTTTACTTCTTTTGGATCCAATTCTCCCTTGGAATTAGGGACATTTATGGTAATAGAAGTCCCACTTATAAGTTTGCTTATTTCCGCACTCTCATCTAGACCTTTAGTCGCTTCCGTCCCCGTGCTCTGCCAAGTCGCTTGCGTAGCTAATTTCTCAACCGAAATCGTCCCCGAAAAATCCGATGTCGTGCTGATGCTCTTAATACTAACCGCATCCGGATTGGAGTTGCTCACATTCTTTGCCATGAATGCACCTTCACTCATCACTGTATCAGCTATTTTATAACTTGTTGCTTGTAAATTACGATTAATACTGCGGTAGTCATCCAATTGCCACTGTAGGAATTGCTTTTTCTGTGTAACTTTATCGAGCGGTATACGATTGGCCTTCATTAAATCCTTAATAATCGTTTCGGTATCCATTCCGGATGCCATTCCACCAATTCTCATAATGTTTCACACCTTCTCTTTAAATTTTTTTATCTACAAGCAATCCGACGAATTCACGCATAGCTGCATGGATGTCCAATAATTTTTTTGACGGGATTTCTCGGATCACTTCGTCCGTTGTCGAATCCACAATTGTCACATAGTATTCGTTAAGCTTGTCATGAAACTGGAATCGTAATTGTGTATTGACACTTCCTAAAAATGTGTTCATGCTGTCCGTCAATTGCTTCGCTTTGTCCGCTGGTAGTTGTTGTTCATTGTCCGCTTGTTGCTGTACTTTCTCCGCAACCGCTTGCTCTTGCACGACCGTAACTTCCTTGTCCGGCGCTTTTTTTTTAACTGAAACGCTAGCTTGATGCGTCGCGGTTCCCCCATCCATACGACTTACCATTCCTCAAACCTCCCTGTAGTTGAGAACATTCACTATGTTTTATATCGGCAAGCCCACAAGGAAGTTGAGTGAATTGGGAATAAAACGTATTGATTCTCCCCTGCGATTTTATATGCAATTTTGAATAACAGTCGGATCTTCTACAAGGAAATATCAATACCGATGACAAACATGCAATTGTCCCTCGACACAGTTTACGTAGAAATTCAAAAAGTAGTAGTCCACAAAGACAACATCGCCACAACCACCCAAAATATGGCAGGTTTTCCCCGAAAAACAGCTGCAGCTTGTGAAGAAATAAGTGCTTTGACATACGAACAACTTTTCGTGATTTAATCTGTAACGGATGTAACCCAAACATTGGATAAGTTGAGTGAGGTATTTGGTCTGACGGTTATTCGGTTTAAGGTTTAAATGGGGAAAGCCACTCTAGGATATGATTATCCTAGAGTGGCTTTTTTGTGCCCCCCACTGAACCTAGTGCAGGTGGTGTATTTTAACCCCCATTGAATGTGCCAGCTGCTGTCAACCGAACAGCAAAGGGTTTGGTTTATATAGTTTCTGCATCCTTTGCAGAAATCATACAATAAATGCAAAGGAATCACTCTTGGCGAATGATATCAGTAACTGGACACCAGAGTGACGAAGGTATTTCACCTTACTAGAGCTCCGAGTTCCTGTCACCATTCTCTATTGAAAAAGATACTTACACAATCTGTACGAAATTCATGTCAATGGAAATCAGTGACAGTCACTTGCCTGTTAACCTCTATACTTACAAAAAAACTCAGCCAAAGTGGACACGGACTGAGTTCTTTTTTATTTTATTCTATCGCAATGCCTTCAACATACTAACTCCTCACAAGCACAACCATATGCGCAAGCGTCGTATAACCATGCTCTTTCATCAGGTTTTCGACATTCTCCAAATAGTTTGCATTATGGTCGATGGTCTTCGAATACGATTGAACCAGCTTAATGACTAGTTCAACAGACAATCCCTCATGATACTTTGCCATTCCAATCAAGTGCAGCTTAATCATAGAAAAATTGATAATGAGCATTGCAAAGCTGTCTGTTACCGTTTTCTTATTGAACGGGAATAGATTCATAAACACATAGTTCACTAAATAATTCTCTAATATGTACGCATGATCCTCGAAAAATGGTTTATAATTCGTTTCATATACATTTTGATAGTGCTGAATCACTTCCGCGCCATCATGCTCACCATTCAAGCCAAGCCCCTTAACCATTTCATCAAAACATTCTATATACCGTTTACTAGATATTGGACTTGTCGTTCGGTATTTAAGCAGACTTTTACACAAATTTATTTGAAATGAAATATTTGAAGGTAGCTGACTAATAGATTCTATGAAAATTTTATTATCTATTTTTCTGTCAAACTCCTGTATAAGTGAGAGCAACTTTTCACTTTTATTACCCGAATCTAGTTCATCGAATTTTTTAAGAAATAATCCTAAAACAATCAATCGATTTTCAATCGAAATCGTTCGATTTTGCAACGTTCTGATCGTGAATATTCTCAGGTCCCAGAATAATTCTTGCTGTTCTTTCGACATGGAGTTCTTTTGTAAAAACCCTTTTGTATCACTTGGTTCCACTTCTTGAACAAAGTCAATACCTCTGTCATTCAAAAGGACAAGTCTCGCTACTTCAGGACAAGATAATGTTGCCGTTTTCTCGACTACCCCATCGACTATATTCAAGTTTCTCGGGTATACAGCACATGTATTCGATAAAAACTCGGGACCCAGTTCTTTTTGTATCTTACATAACCGATCTTCATCCAAAAGAGTACAGCTTTCTGCATCATCCATTTTTATTTTCGCATAGGTAGCATCCGAACCACCCGACCGATTGCGTGTCACATTTTCTTTCAAGAGTGGTTTCAATTCAGGGTGTTTCGTACCTCTGTATTTATTGAATGTATCTTTATCAACAATAACTCCCCAGCCTGCACAACATGTATCTTCGCAAGACGAACCGATACATTGGAACTGCTTCATATATTCAGGAAGTATGATTTCCCTCGTTTGTTTTTTCATAAGCTCACACATCCCTAGATCTATTGTATAGACTCGAGTTTTAATTTTCACAAACTCAGACTCTTCATTTAAAACATGAAAAGGATCTTACAAGTTAGCCCTCTACCATTGATATCATGACTACCTTTTATCTAGCTACATCTTCCAAAGCCCTTACAATAAATAAGACATCTTTATCCGTCATCCCCGCAAACACCGGCAAAGTCATCGCTTGCTCATACCACTTCTCCGCCCTCGGGCAAAGACCCCTATCATAACCAAGCCCCTGATAATAAGGATGCCAATAAACAGGAATATAGTGAACATGAACACCGATATTGAGTGCCCGCATTTCATCAAAAACATCTTTGCGTGATTTCATCAGCTCTTCACTATTCAATTGAATCATATACAAGTGCCAGCCCGAATCATTCCCGGCCAATTGTTTTGGTAAAATGATTCCTGGCACTTCCGCTAATTTCTCATTATACAAAGCAGCTATTTCGCGTCGTCTTTGAATAAACCCATCAATCTTCCGCATTTGAGATAATCCCAAAGCAGCTTGAATATCATTCATTCGGTAGTTGTAACCCAGTTCTGTCATTTCGTAATACCAGTCACCCTGTTCTTCTGCATAAGGTGTTTTACTAATGCCATGGCTACGGAAGAGCTTCAACTTCTCAAAATATTCTTCTGAGTTAGTGGTAATAATACCACCTTCACCTGTCGTAATCGGCTTTACAGGATGAAAGCTAAACATCGTCATATGAGCCTGGGAACCTACTTTTCGCCTCTTATAATCAGCCCCTAATGAATGTGCTCCATCTTGAATTACGACTAGGTTATGTACCTCCGCAATGTTCATAATTGTATCTATATCAACAGGTTGTCCAGTAAAATCAACAGGCATGATTGCTTTCGTTTTAGAAGTTATCTTCTTCTCAATTTCTAGCGGATCAATATTATATGTACGTTCATCAATATCTGCAAAAATCGGAGTGCCACCACAATATAGTACCGCATTCGAAGTTGCTGCAAACGTAATTGGCGTAGTAATCACTTCATCCCCATCCCCAATTCCCGCTGCATAGCAAGCCCCGTGCAAAGCCGTCGTCCCATTTGAAAACGCAACTGCATACTTCGCACCTACATAATTCGCAACAACCTGTTCGAACTCTTCCACTTTCGGTCCCTGTGTTAAAAAAGGCGACCGTAATGTTTCTACCACGGCCGCAATGTCGTCTTCATCTATTTGCTGTTTTCCGTAAGATATAAAAGAGGTACGTTTTTTCACAGTAACAACTCCCAACTTAGTGGTGTACCTGCAACTAGTGCTTTATTCGCTTTCATTTCGAGCACTTGTTCATAATACTTCGGAGCTAACCCGTATCCTGGTCTAATTACCTTAATATTATCTTTCGTGAATGCTTCCCCAGCTTCAATATCCTTTGCTACATAAATAGATCTTCTAAATTTCAGTGAGGCTTGTTCCACCTCAGTCGGACCATACGTAACATTCCCCACTGCCTGCCATGCCCGTTCTGTTTCCACTACAAGAGTAGCCATCTCATCCGGCTCCATTGAAAATGCCGAATCTACTCCACCATCTTTACGTGATAGCGTAAAATGTTTTTCGATAACTGTAGCCCCAAGTGCAACACTAGCAACTGCAACACCAGTCCCCATCGTGTGATCGGATAATCCAACCTGTACATCAAATAATTTACGCATATGTGGAATGGTTAAGATATTCGTATTTCCGGCAGTAGCGGGGTATGTACTTGTACATTTCAATAAAATCAAGTCCTTGCATCCCGCTTCGCGAGCAGCACGAACTGTCTCATCAAGTTCAGCAACCGTCGCCATTCCCGTTGAAATGATCATTGGTTTTCCCGTTGCCGCAACTTTTTTAATCAATGGAATATCATTGTTTTCAAAAGAAGCAATCTTATAAAGTGCGACATCCAATTCTTCCAGAAAATCAACAGCGGTTTCATCGAACGGAGTACTAAATGGAATCATCCCTAGCTCACGTGCCCGATCAAAAATCGGCTTATGCCATTCCCACGGGGTATAGGCTTGTCGATAAAGCTGATACAGATTTTGGCCATTCCATAAACTATTCTCATCATTGATTTGAAAATCAGGATTTTTGATGTTTAATGTCATCGTGTCTGCCGTATAGGTTTGAATTTTAAGCGCGTGAGCTCCAGCCCTCGCAGCTGCTTCAACTATTTCTAATGCCCTCTCCAATGATTGATTGTGGTTACCCGACATTTCGGCGATAATAAAAGGCTTTTGACTAATTCCAATCAATAATTCCCCAACTTTAACCATAGTCATTTTACTTTTCACACTCTTTTCTTGTATATAATTACTTAACGTTTACGGGCAAATAAAATTACATCTCTTCCAAGTTCATTTATAGCTAGACTTTCATAAAACTTCTCTTTAACCTCTTCTAAGTTATTTTCAAATAACCTCATTTCAAAATTCTTTCTTTTTTCGTGGCAATGCCTTCCCATTTTATTATCGTCTATATAATTATCTCCCATCAATAAAAATAACTCCATGGGAAAACTAGTAGTTCGTTTCTTCACGTCAAAACCATTGCCTTCTAATAACTGTTTAAGGGAATCAAATGTAAAGTAATTCAAATGTAGTGTGGGGCTAATCCACCACGGCTCAAAATCGCATTTATCATATAAAACCTCTTGAAATGCATTAAAATCATTTGGGACTGCTACACATAGAATACCGTTTTTCTTTAATTTTTGTGCAATTAATTGAATCATTTCTACCGGGGATTGCATATGCTCTAGCACATGATTCATATGAATTATATCAAAATTGGGTAAGTCCTTCGCTTGCTTAGATCCGAAAAAATCATTGATTACATTCAAGCCCAAAGACTTTGAATAGGAATAAGCCTGTCCAGATGGTTCAATACCAACCGTATCCCACCCCAATTCTTGCCCTGCTGTCAGAAAATAACCAGGTCCAGAACCAATGTCCAAAGCAGTTAACGTTTCTCCTATTTCAAAGTAACTATCAATAACTTTTACCCTTTCTTTATACACATTAGCAAGCCATTCAGCATCCTCTTTAACGTTCTTTATATATTCTGGTTTTACTTTTTCATAGTAATCTGCTTTATATAATTGATCCAACTCATTTTGTTCTGGCAATGGTATTATATGCTTAAATAGACAAATTTCACACTCGATAATCGAAAAATCTTCACCTTTGTAAACTGAATTTCCTTTATGTAAATTACAATCTTCACTCATATAACCATCTCCTATATTCCTTAAATATGTAGACTTCTTTGATGTATTAGAAGAAATTTCAATAAATTATTTCTACATCCGAACGGAATATTTTTTTATTAATAATACTAGAGTCATCAAAAATTAAATCATTTAATTCTCCAAACGTATCTAATATAGCCCACTCTACATCTTTAAATCCTAGTTTATGCCTAAAAACTAGTGTACTTGAAAATCTAGGATTAATTTCAAAAATAACTGGTCCTTTATCTGTCAATCTAAACTGGATATTAACACTTCCATCGAAGTCTATATTACTAGCAAGATCTTTAAGGAAGCTATCTATTATAGGATTTTTAACCACTTCAGCATATCCGGTTCTTCCTCCTTGAAGTGTACGCCTAAAGGAAATAGTTTGTATTTCACCCTTTTTGGATTTAAAGACGCCGGAAGTAAATTCTTTTTCATTAGGCAACAACAATTCTTGGTAGATCCAGTCTTTCCTATATTTTTGATAATACCCAAGATTCTCCTCCGTAAGGATACTCATATCTTTACTTCCCGCACTATCCCTACTTTTAACGATACAAGGGATTTTTAAAGGCTCGCCTTCACTAACCAACATCGTCCAAGGAAATGGAAAACCATTACATTCTAAGTATTGCGCTGTTTTTAATTTATCAAATCCCAACTTCATTATATTAAAACTAGGCATCAACAACGGAACACCTTTTATAGATCTAATTGATTTTTTATTAAAAAACCTAATCTCATGCTCTGATGTTGGAATTACTAGTTCTACCTTATATTTTATTATTAGCTCTTCCATAAAAACTAGATAATCTGCGTGATTTACTGCTGGGGATTTAATAAATTCTTGATAGAATTCTTCTGTAGGAAGCTGATCATTAACATCCATTCCATAAATGTCCTTTATCCATGGAATATCTTTCAGGACTTTAGACATTCCTATTCCAATATCTCCTGCAGCTCCGGTTACTAAAATAGAATTTATCATCATATAATTACCTCCTTAAATATTTTTATTTGTCATATCTGTTTCTCGTTAACAAAGAAACTAAATAATCAGAATTGAGATTTTCACTGTTAGTAATTGCATTTGCTAGCCGATCAGTATTGTAAGGAGTTCGATGTGGTATAAATGTTCTGTTAGATGTATCTAACAACCCCCATGAAGCGAGTCCACCAACATCTTTGCTCATACCAACTGAACCTACATTAATAAGAACACAGTTATTTCGAGGAATTATGAATGGATAATGGCTATGTCCAACAAAAATAAAATCATGTTCTTCATTGAATAATTCAATCATGATTTCTTTTTTTGTATCCGGATATAAATACATATCCGGGTGTCCTGGTGCCCCATGGCATAATTTTATGGAAAGCCCATCAAACATCATATTTTTTTCAATTGGTAATTCCGCTAACCAATCAAGCTCCCCTGCATTCAATTTTTGAAGTGCAAGTTGATGCCCTTCGCCATATTTATTATTTAATTCATGTATATCCTTAGTTCCATTCAGCACTTGTATTAAAAAACGTTCATGATTTCCTTGTATTGTTGTGGTATTTGAGAGAGTTCGTATTCTCTGAATAACTTTTTCAGGATCAAGATAATAACCTACTAAGTCCCCCAAAATGAAAAAAGTTTCTACCTTTAATTTTTCCGCATGCTTTAGAACAGCATTCAATGCATCAATATTTCCATGTATATCAGATAAAATTCCTATTCTCATTTAATTAAATATCCTTTAATAATTTTGCGAGCAACATCTTCTGGAGACATTAATTTATTATTATTTTTGAGTCCTCTAAAGTGATTTAATGTTGGAAAATCTTCCACAGAACATTCACGTATATTTTTCTGCATTCTTGTATTCATCACTCCAGGGTCTATATGCTCAACCGTCAATTGCATGTTTTCTTTATTTACTACATCTAAAAAGGTCTTGATTGCTTTTTTCGATGAACAATACAAACTCCAACCTTCGATAGATGCTTCCGCTGCACCGGAAGAAATATTTAATATTTTCATAGGACCTCGATGTTTATTCAATAAGTAGTTCGTCAATAAAACAGGCATCAGATAGTTCACGTTTATGTGTCTTTCCACGTCTGCATCTTCTTTTATATTGCCAACCTTTGAAATTGGATTAACGATACCTGCATTGTTAACAAAAATAACTTCAATCGCATTATCATTTATCTTTGAATCTAACTCTATTTTTAATTCATTAAAACTTAAGGTGTTTGCTAAATCAAAGCCTATCAATGTTAATAAATTTGAGTTCGATGTGGCTAATATATTCTGCTCCCTGGTAAATGTTCTCCCAATACCAATTATCCTTTGTTTATGTTGGGTTAATTGGGTAACCAATTGTTCACCTAGCCCCCTAGAAATACCGGTAATAATAAATAGTTTCAAATGACACACTCCTTATTATAATGAATTCCTAGTTCTTAATTTAAGAATCGCCTTCGTAATCATATTTAACTTAATTAGACTTGGATTCAATAATGCTTGACAGCACTTTCTCATTTCTTCCAACTTACCGGAATTTGTCAGCAATTTAAAAATTTCCAGTTTAATAATTTCTCGATCTACTTTAATATTTTCTCCTAAACAGAGAATTGACCCTTGACTCGCAACTGCTTCAGTTACTTCTCTTTGATTATCCGCAATAATTGTAATTAGCGACGGCAACTCCAAAAAACATCGTTCCCAAATCGTCGCGCCGCCAGCACCAATCGCAAGATCTGCGTTCCACATCAATTCCGCCATATTATTAACCTGGCAAAAGAAATTTGTATTTGGTATCTCTTTACACATCAGTTCAATCTCATGACCTCTCGGATTCGATGCCCCAACAACAACATTGATTTCAATTTTAGGAATGATTAATTCCTTAATCGTTTCTAACGTCTTTATCGTTTCCCCCGTCGGGTCCGTACCGCCGAAAAAGACAAGGATATTATTAACCTCTCCAGTTCTCACTCTAGGTTCATTGGTAGCCTGTAAAAATTCTTCACGAAGCAGTACATAATTCGGTCCAAGCATCTGAACACAACGTTCCGGGACAAGCCCTTTATAACGTTCATCAGCATTGAGGTAATAGTTTTGATCAAGTAATAAATCACAATCATGTATCCTATCCGCTAAATCATCAATAACCATGGTGTGTTTGCTAAAACCAAGAAGTGTACTTTCCCAACGACAGTCTAATCCATAATGATCGACAATGATTAAATCAACTTCTTGGTTAATTTCTTTTAATATCGCAATAGTTTCTTCAGCATCCTGATTCCAATTTTCTTTCGTCCACTGTACACCCTGCACATCACTTCCAGATGGTGATAATACAGCTACATTCTCCCCTTGACTTCGTAAAAAAGAAACTGTATTCCCTTCAAAATCACGACAAATAAACGTCACTTCTACACTGTGACGTTTAAGTTGTTTTGCAAGTGTTAAACAACGCATTACATGGCCTGTTCCGATTTCAATTGAAGCATCTGTGCGAATAACTACGTTCATCTTGAATCACGTCCTACATTTTCTTTTGCAATAAAAACCAAGTAATATCATCTTGTGGAAAGCTATTATCCCTATGATAAACAAATCCATAATCAATTAATTCTAAGTCGCTATATTTATCAAGCATTTCTCCGGCAAAGTCTCTTTTAAATAGCCTTTCTTTATGCCCACGATAATCTATTTCAACTGGCGTTGGATTATAGTATTCGGTAATACAAATATATTTGCTACTTGTGTTATAGAGTAATTCATAAACATCATTTAGAAACTCCGGATTTATATGAATAAGAACACCTTTAATTAAAACAAAGTCGCGTGTATAGTCCACTTCGAAATTTAATATTGACTGATTATATATTTGCACGTCATTTAATTCACTCAAATGCTTCACAGCTTCAGAGTTGATTTCAATAGCTGACAGGTTAGCATTTGGAAGTATTTCTTTAATTGCTCTCAAATTCAAACCTATATTTGATCCGAATTCAATGACTGAATTGACTTGATTTGTTTTTGATAAAATAGTTGAAAAAAGAGGAATATTTATTGCATGGTTTTGGTTTCTACTAATATATTCATTTCCAAAGTCTTCTGTCCAAAAAATTTCTTGTTCTGTTTTAAACTATTTCACTAAAAATACTTCCAATTATGTTTGAAAGTGAAAGCCATTATAACTTCTTTTGCTCAATATGTGCATTAAGTTCTATCCATGATGGATTCTCAGCGAGTACTCCAATGACATCTTGCGTAGTGAATTTTGGATTAATTGGATATAACACCTGTAATATACGTTGTATTAGTTCAAAGTCTTCTTCTGTATCAACCGTCCAGCGATGATTTCCTAGATTCGGGGAACATTTTAGATTTCCCAACTGAAACTTTTCTGGATTCATATATAGGTACGATGTCACATGCTCACGTTCTCTTTCTAGAGAAGCATTTTCATACGCCTTTTGTAAAGCACTAATCGAGAATACCTCCACATCCAATCCTCGTGGGAAGGTTTGTTCCAATGTATTCGAAACATAATCAAATTCTGCTAGCTGGTTCAAATATAACTGAATAACTTGATCCGTCACCTCAGGATCAATTAATGGACAATCCGATGTGAGACGCACAACTACGTCAGCACTATATTCTGTTGCGGCCTCATAATAACGAGAAAGAACATCTTCTTCTGAACCACGGTAAACATTAACACCAAACTGCTCGCACAAATTTGCAATTACATTATCATTTTTCTTGTCAGTAGTTGCCACGATAATTTTATCGATTAGCGTGGATCTACTAACTCGCTCAATCTGATATTCAAGTAATGTTTTGTCCATTACTGTCTTTAGAACTTTTCCAGGCAATCTTGTTGAGCCCATTCTTGCCTGAATGATTGCTACTACTTTTAAGCTTTTACTACTAGATTTTATCACTACATTCTTCCCGCAAAGCTTCTTAACTGCTCAACGGTCAGCCACTCTTCGTTTGTATCACTTGTATATTTAAAGCCATCTGGAAGAGACCTCCCATTTTCCGCATTCGCCTCTGACCACCAAGAGAACTCTGGCTGAATGACATAGTGCGTATCGAATTCTAGCGTGTGCCGCGCATCATCCTCCATAATCATTGCTTCATGCAGTTTTTCACCTGGACGAATACCCACAATATCAATCTCACATTCTGGAGCAATTGCCTTAGCTAAGTCAGTCACTTTCATACTCGGGATTTTTGGCACAAAGATTTCTCCACCGTGCATCCGTTCTATATTATCAAGCACAAATTGAACCCCATGATCAAGCGTAATCCAGAAGCGCGTCATGCGTTCATCCGTTATCGGAATGCGACCTGTTTCTCGTATTTTTTTAAAGAAAGGTACAACGCTACCTCTACTACCAGCAACATTGCCATAACGAACAACTGAAAAGCGGGTAGTTTTTTCACCGACATATGAATTTGCCGCGACAAATAGCTTGTCTGATGCTAGTTTTGTTGCACCATACAGATTAACTGGACTTGCAGCCTTATCTGTGCTAAGAGCAATCACTTTTTCTACACCACGATCAATAGCTGCTTCAATAATATTCTGCGCACCATGAATATTCGTCTTCACTGCTTCAAATGGGTTATACTCACATGCTTCCACATGCTTCATAGCAGCTGCATGAATAACAATATCCACACCATCAAACGCACGGTATAGACGGTCCTTATCTCTCACATCTCCAATGAAGAAACGCATTCTTGAATCGGTAAATTCCTGTGCCATTTCATATTGCTTCAACTCATCACGGCTGAAAACAATTACTTTTTTCACGCCTTCGTTTAACGCACGTCTAATGAACTTCTTTCCAAAAGATCCTGTTCCACCTGTCACAAGGACAACTTTTCCTTCAATCATATTTAAACCTCCGAATGTGTCACTGCTGACATTTCAATTTCCTCTTTCATTTCTTCAAACAATTCTGTTGCAAATACATGGTGCAATGAGACCTCCTGTATAAACTGGTGAAATGATTCGACAACGACAGTTCCTTTTTTCACTGGATTTCGTTCATATCGGACAGCACTCATCTTTTCAGCAAGCTGTTCATTTTGTACGCGAATCATTGGTTCGATAAAACTCCGGTAAAAGTAATTTTCCTTTATTTGCTCAAATACTTGATCGAACTTTCCATACTGAACTTCAATATTTATCAAGGTACGACGTTCTATTTTCCGATTTAATTTCTCAATAATTTGCAGTGTCTGTGTTAACAACTTTTCGACATTTTGCTGGTGATTCTGCATCAATACTATATTTGATTCTACTATTTCCTTTTCATATCCGTTATCAACATCATCCCATTTTTTTATTACCTGGCGTGCTGTCAACTCTTCTTTAATTACTTGCTCAAGCGGTTTAAATATCGTTCCGGCTATTAGGGCTCCACCTTTTGTTGTATTAACAGTTTCAATTTCAGGGCGACTTTTAATATACATTTCTAGTTGTTGACGCATACTATTAAATCCTTCAGACGTTTTCACATCATTTCCGTATACATCGTTAGTCAAAAGTGCCTTTTGTAAGTTTGACTCGCTCACCTTTGTTCCTTTTCCATAGTCAATCCCATCTGCATAATGATGTTCTCCAATATAAGCTAGGTTTTGACCAACTAGTATAATTTTCGAACACCCTAATTGGCTTAATAATTGATAGGTGACGACAGCAATTGATGGTGCATCATTTACATAATCTAAATCCGTCGTTAAATTTTCTCCTAAAAAGGCAGGCGCAACTGTATCTTGGCTGACCAGCATGTGAAGCATTTTTCCAGGATAGTTTTCCAATGTTTCAAAACCAACACTACTGCCAAAGACTAGGGGGATGTCAGTAATTTGTTGATCTTTAATAATTTGAATGACACGATAGTTAATATCTTGTGGATCATATGTACAAGCCGCATCAGGATAAATCCCATGCTCAACTAACGCATTAATAGCCGATCCAACTGAAAATATATAAGCAAGCCCATTTTCTTTGATATATCGTAGATTTTCAAATTCTTCATTCAATGAAGGCCCCGCTGCAACGATAATTGCTGATTTTCCATCGAAAGCACTTTTATCAATATCATGCAGGATATTTGGTGTTTGCAAGACTGTCGGGAAGTTTTTGATGGAGTTGACTGTCCAACGTTTTTGGTATGACAGATTCGTTACAAGAGCACTTCGCTTATCTTTCAACGACTCCAACGCTTTTTTCATAATCACCTTAATTTGGTCACCGTAAAGTGATTCGTAGACGGGTAAAGTATAAATGCGAAGCTGACTGTTAGATAGATGCAGCAATGCCCCGATTTCCCGATGTATAACCGATTCATCTTTCCCCGTGAAAATTGTACTAAGATTGCTTAATGGGAGGTCATTTAATTTTTTGTTCGATAAATAACTGACAAGTACTTCTTCATTAGGTTCATAGATAGAGAACTTCATATCTGGATATTGTTCAATAAACTTTTGAATATGGTACCCTAACCCACAACCAACAAAAAGGATATGTTTTGAATTCCCCACATCCACAAACTGACTCACTAGTCGCTCCGCTTCCTTCTCCGGATCGTATTTACTATGTAGATACTGTGTCTTGCCGTCAATATGGATTTTCAGTGTAGGAATTCCCACCCTCGATAGTTCTACGATGGCCTTAAAATCTTCGTGTTGCTCTTCGAATATAGATAGTTGGGTCAACAATTCCCGTTTATGAAGCCTTAGCACATTACGATTATCAACTAAGATCATGCCTAGTACCCACCGTATCAATTGTTTTTCCAATATCAGTTTCCAACGACTCAAATAGTGGAATAAACTCGTACTGAATAATATCTGCAATGAGGATGTTATCACTATTATCTACAGCTTCAGAGAGATTTACAATTTCAGTTTTCATCGACTTTGAGAGTTCCATGCAAGTATTCCAATCTTCCGGTCGCTCGTTACTCTTATTAACAACCTCCAACATTTCATCAAGCCACTGAAGTCCATCCATAAGCTGACTAAAGCTAGATCGAATTTCAGACGTCGGATTCGAATAAAACCCTTCCGGGAGCGAAACAAGTTCCGGTTTGGCGCGCTTTAAATAATCCTCCGCTGAAAGAAGAACATCATTCAAAAATTCCTTCTCCGTCTTCGCAATCACTTCAAGTTTTTCAATTCGATCGACGTTCAGGGTTAAATAATCTTCATGGTCCTCATAAACTTCCGTTCCATCGGCTATGAAATGACTAAAATAGTAATTTCCTTTAAGTAATTCATTTATTTTCGCAATAACTTCGTCCTGAGACGGTGTCTTGTCAAATTCAACATGTTGCTCATGAAAGATTAGTTCCACAGCTGCATTCCTCCAGTAATATAGCAATATAGTTATCTATTTATATATAGTGTATCATGCTCATACTCTTTATATCGGTTAAAAAATCTAAAGTTACAATGGTAGTTTGCGAGAATTTTTATGCCTCACCAAGAATCGTGTTCTTAATTAGCTAAAGATGAATGGCGGTCAAGTTTGAGAGGGGTTATTACTATGTTCGCAGAGTTTATTTGGGGAATTATCAATTATCCTATTTATATATGAAAACAGGTATACTAAGATTAGTAGTAACGACTAAGCATTGGAGTGTGTGAAATTTGGATATCACCATTATTGAAACAAAAACAGTTCCTACTGTACAAATACAGAAGAACGAAAAAACAATTACTTTCCATAGTAAATATGATCCTCTAAACGAAGCCAAGCGTTGGGCCCTTACCGAACTTGAACTTGTTGAATTGGATTACGGCATTACTATACTTGGATTAGGTGCCGGTTACCACGTATTGGAGATAGCTCGGCTATATCCTAATTTAACAGTCCACGCGATTGAATTTAATGAGCAGTACTTTAAATGGTTCATGAACAGTCCGTTTTCACATAAATTAAACGAATGCAAGAATATTGCAATTTCTTCTATCGACTCTCTCTCTAAAACTCAACAGCAAAAACTGTTCTCGCAAGAATACTCAAATAATGTCCTCATTCATAATAGCGGGCTAGATACTTTACCTCCTAAATACATAAGTATTGAAACAATCCTAAAAGATATGCAAATGCAACAAAAATCAATACGCAGGCAGATTGATAATATGAATGCTAACTTTGAAAAAAACAGTCTTTTGAATGATAAAGGAATCGCTGATCTACACCATCAATGGAGTGGTCAACCTGCAATTCTTGTCTCCGCAGGCCCCTCACTCCACAAACAGCTACCTCTCTTAAAAAAAATTCAAGAAGATAGTAACATTCATATTTGCGCTGTCGGCACTGCGGTAAAACCGCTACTTCAATCAGGAATCACGCCTGAAATCATCGTATTAATTGATCCTAACCCATCTACATTTGATCAGCTATCAACTTTAGATTTACCCGAGATCCCCCTTTTTTACTTAAGTACCGCTTACCATGACACAATCCAACTACATACGGGTCCACGACGAGTATTATTTCAAGGGGGATTCGATAAGGCCGTAAGTTTGGCTGAACAGCGAAAAGAACCGCTTATAAAATCTGGTGGCTCTGTGGCAACTGCGCTTTTAGAAGTACTTGTTTACCTTGGGGCAGATCCCATTGCATTGGTCGGCCAAGATCTTGCGTATACATATAATTTAAGCCATACGGATGGGGCACATGCTCAAAAAGAAATACTGGGATCTTTAACTGTGTTAGATTACTACCAAAAAGAACAAGTGACAACGGAAAGAAATCTAAACAGTTATCGAAGGTGGTTTGAAAACTATGTAAAACAAAAAAAGAATGTCCAATTCTTCAATTGCACAGAAGGTGGTGCCCATATTACTAATTGGGAGCATATCTCTTTAGCAAATTTTTATGAGTTATATCCGTCAAAGTAAATTTTAATAAAATAAAAACACGGCCGATTGCTCGGACCGTGTTTTTGTTAATCAGATTAACGAAGAAGTTGTAGAACCCCTTGTGGTTGTTGGTTTGCTTGTGAAAGCATTGCTTGTGCTGCTTGAGTAAGGATGTTGTTCTTCGTGAACTCCATCATTTCTTTCGCCATGTCAACGTCACGGATACGTGATTCCGCAGCTGTTAGGTTTTCAGTAGATGCTCCAAGATTGTTAATTGTGTGCTCAAGACGGTTTTGAACTGCTCCTAGGTTTGAACGGTTTTCAGATACTTCGTTGATTGCAGCTTGAACAACTTTCAAGTTAGCCGCTGCACCCGAGTTAGCAGTCGTACCACCACTCAACGCTTTTAATCCGCTAGTTAACCCCAGTCCCTTAGCTGTGTTATCAGTTAGCTTCAATGAGATAATCTCTCCACCATTTGCACCTACTTGGAAGTCAAGAGTTCCGGCACCTGATGTTAGAAGTTCTTTTGTGTTGAATTTAGTTTGTTTTGCAATGTCATCAATTTGTGATGTTAGTTGTCCAATTTCAGCTTGAATTTTAGCATTATCAGTAGTTGTAAGTACTTCGTTACCCGCTTTTGTATAAAGCTCAGCCATACGTTGTAGCATTGCGTGAGTTTCATTCAATGCACCTTCAGCTGTTTGGATAAGTGAAATTCCGTCTTGAGCGTTTGTAGAAGCTTGCTCCATACCACGGATTTGGTTACGCATTTTTTCAGAGATCGCAAGACCTGCTGCATCGTCTCCTGCACGGTTGATTTGAAGACCTGAAGATAATTTCTCCAAGTTTTTTCCTGCTGCCGCATTGTTCATACCTAGTTGACGGTGCGTGTTAAGTGCTGCGATATTGTGATTAATTCTCATGATTAATTTCCTCCTTGAGTGTGTTTGGTTCACGTCCATGTGAACCGAGATTTGGTTGTTGCTCGTGGAGTAAAGTGCCGGCCGAACGCTTTACTACCACTTACAATAGTTATATCGGATAGGTAGTTAGGATGTTTAGTAGATTGTGAAAAGTTTTTTGAAATAAAAGCAGTGCCATATACTGTCACAAATCGAATGGCTTGAATTGCGTCAGTACTAGCACCAGATGACCGCTGTTACCGCGTACCCTGGAGGATGAGAGTTCTATTAGCTTTTCTTTGTAAGCTGCGAAAAGAGTGTGGCGTCTAACATTGTTGCTTCTGTGTTTGATTCAGATACAGAAAGGATGAGTTCGCCGCGTAGAATGTCGACGGATTTGGGAGCCTCAATGCCGATTCGGACGGTGTCGCCTTTTACTTCGAGGATACGAATTTCAACGTCGTCGCCGATTTTGATGGTTTCGTTTGATTTTCGGGAGAGTACGAGCATGGATTACGCCTGCCCTTCTGTTACTGTGACTTCGTTACCAATTGGGTGGCGCATGGAAAAGGTGTTGTCGTTTAGAATCATTTGTTTTGCTTTTTTTGAGTTTGATTGGAAGATGAGTGGTGCATGTAAGTTGATGGTTGATGATTCGAATGGTTCTTTTAAGGATAGGACGCCGAGGACGAAGACGTCTTGTTCGTTTTTGATTTGTAACAGATCGATTGTTGGTTCGTCGATGTTGAAGGTGTAGTCTTCGACGAGTGTGTATGGGTTGGCGACGATGAATGCGATGTCGGGTGTTACTGTTGATTGGAGTACTTGGAATGTATGGTTTCCTTCTATTGAAAGGAGGGCAAACTCAGTTTCGTCATCGAAGCCAGGGATGCCTTTAGGGAAGTTCCAAGTTTGGTTGGGCTGGATGTTTAGTTCGCCGTGGAATTTTGTTTGGATGTACATTTGGGTTCGCTCCTTTTTGGTAGTTCTTTATTGATAGAGTAGCATGGTTTTGGATATAACAAAAGACTGGCTGGGTTGCCAGTCTTCTGCGAGTCATACACGCGGTGCAGGCTGCTGTCACCTGGTATTCCTTATACGTGAAGTCACCACTTCACATCAATCTGAATAGATGGATATTGTTCCATCACACCGGATACTTTACCTGGCGTGTAATTGTGGATTGGTTTGTTGATTTGGACGTCGATAATCGGCTTTTGTGGTGTTGCTTGGATATTGGTTGTGCCTGCTTGGGCGGATATTTGGACATTAGAACGATTGCCGACGAAACGGATGCCAAGTGGTGCAGGTGGTGGTGTAGCATTTTGTTTAGCAATGTCGGCAATGACCTTTCCACCATTTTCGATTCGTAGCATTTGCTGCCCCTCTTGTGCACGTCTAGCCGTACCTTCCGAGGCCCCTTGCATACCGAGTTGCGCATGTTCTTCTATCCTTCTTCTAACGCTTTTCATGTCGATGTCGGCACGTGCTTCGGTTGTGTCAATGGAGAGTTGCGGTCTTGTTGACGATATTTCCAAGATGGCGGCTGGCTGTTGTATGTTCATCGTTGCTCTTGGTTGTTCGATTTCCTGTGTAGGTTTTGTGATTTGTAAGCCAAGTATGCCTCGTGTTGTTTGGATTTGGAGTTGTGGAATGTTCACCAGTATCACCTTCTAAAGAAAGCGTTTGGAGGATATCCAAACGCTTTCAGAGATTTTGTATAGAGTAACGTTTCGAGCGTTTTTTCTTTTAACGCAAGAAGTCTACCAGTGATGGTTGAATAATGCGCGCTCCTACTGACAGTGCAGCACGGTGAACTGCTTCTTCCGTGATCATGTCAGTTATTGCTTTTTCGTAATCGACATCTTCGTTTTCACTCATTTGTTTTTTTGCAGCACCTTCTTGCGAATCTAGGCGATTCCCCATCATTTCAGAACGGTTTTGACGAGCACCAATGTCGGCGCGGACTGTCAGGACATCGCTAAATTTTTCATCAATAGATGACATCGCTGCATTAAATTCATCTTGGGTGGGAGCAGAATTTCCACCCGTTAATCCCTCAAATATGTCATCAATACCTTCGAAAAGATCACGCTCATTCGTATTCACCTTAAGTGACACACCGTCAAACACTTCAATCTCTATACTATTTGCAAAGCCAGGATCATCTGGTGTTAGGAGCCCGGTATCCTTATCAAATAATGGCGTCGAAGTTTTTGTCCCACTAAAAATATACTTATCGCCTATTTTGGTATTCGCCATATCCTGAATTTGTTCACGTATCTGGCTAAGTTCACTCTGGATTTTTTCACGGTCGTCATCTGTTAAACTACCCGTCGCACCTTTGTTAACTAGCTCACTTGCGCGTTTTAATGCTGAGCCGACTTGATCGAGTGCATCGTCGGAGCTGTCAAGATAGTTATTTACTTCGCCTAAGTTACGTTGGTATTGAGCTACTTTATCAACCTGCATACGGTACCCCATGCTTTTCATAACAACTACAGGATCATCGGATGGACGGTTTACTTTTTTACCTGTTGTAATTTGTTCTTGCAGCTTGCCCATTTTATTGTAGCTCGAGGAAAGGTTCCGGAGCATGTTATTGGAAAGCATTGATTGTGTGACGCGCATTTAAATTCCTCCTCTACATAAATGTTCAATAAGGTAGATGAAAAGGGGCAAACTGAAAAGTAATCCAATGATCCTTATACCTAACCTTTTGAACTCCCTCTATTACATCCCTACACGGCCCATGCCGTTGATGATTTTGTCGAGTGTTTCATCGACGACGGTAATCATACGTGCGGATGCGTTGTATGCTTGTTGGAATCTGATCATGTCGGTCATTTCTTCGTCGAGTGAAACGGAGCTGATGGATGCACGGCGATGTTCGACCGCGCCTAATAGTGTTGCCGAATTGATTGTGTTGTTTTCAGCTTGTCGGCCGTCAACACCTAATTTACCTATGACGCCTTTGTAATAGTCTTGAATGGTGGCTCCACCAAGAGCATCACCCATAGACTCAAATTGAATATCCGCAAGTCGCTTCGCATTTTTACCGTTCCCTTCTTCTCCTTCAGCATCAGAAACCCCTAACTTAGACGGGTCCTTAATGATTTCGTCCCTCACTTTGATATTACCCGCAGTAAAGTCATTCGTATCTGTTGTGTCAAAGAAGTCAAGACCTTTTACATTGTTGTCAGGTGGCAAGCCATACCCATCTCTGTGTACTTCATTAAACTTTTCAGCAAAAGCCTTTGCCATTTTGTTCAACTCGGCAATCATGTCTGGATAAAGCCCCTCAACCTTGCCCGTTCCGTCAACCTTACCGTAGGAATTCATCAGCGATTTCAAGCTTCCTTGATCTAGAAAATCTGCATGTCCAGGTGTGTGCACCTTACCATCGGCTGATTTAATAGTCATTCCACTGATCGGTGTATTAATTCCACCCGGCCCCACCAAGGATTTCGGATCTGTTCCTAAAGTTGCAGATTTGCTACCGTTTACAAGTTCAATTGGTGTACCATTTTTCATTTTCAAGGTAATCGTGACAGAACCTTCTGCTATTGCACTTGCACGTCCACCCGATTTTTCGTAGCTAGTTTCAATAGGGAGGATTCCCGACAACTGATCTATCAGCACATCACGCGCATCGTATAAATCATTCGGCAGATAGCCGTTCGGTTCAACTTTTGCAATCTGTTCGTTTAACTCAGAAATTTGCTGAAGGATGGAATTTACTTCTCCTGTTGTAACGTCAATTTCTTTCCCTAAGTTCGTTTGGATGTCCGATAGCGACTTATGCATGTAGTTAAATGAGTCCGCTACTGCTTCACCTCTTCGAATAACGACAGAGCGTGCACCGCCGTCTTTAGGGTTGACGGCAAGGTCTTGTAGTGATTGCCAGAATTCACTCATTGATTTCTGTAGTCCGTATGCAGAAGGCTCAGCCAAGACGTCTTCCATTTGAGAGATTGCTTTTGTTTTTGACTCCCAAAAGCCAAATTTGTTCGTTTCCTGTCTATACTGCTGATCAACAAAGCCGTCACGGATTCGTTGGATAGAGCCTGCCTCGACGCCTGTTCCAAGGTATCCAGGCATTGTGCCCGCACTTAAACCAACACCAGGAAATCCAGCAGTCGCTTGCATATTAACACGCTGGCGTGAGTAGCCGAGTGTGTTGGCATTACTGATGTTGTGCCCTGTTGTATAAAGTGCGGATTGTTGTGTAAACAGACCGCGTTTGCTTGTTTCAAGTCCCATAAATGTAGACATTATTTTACCCCCTCAGGCATTTGCGTCAAAAGTCGTTTTGTCTTTCATTACTTTGTTTCCGTTGATTTCTGTTTTTGAATAGTTGGCTGATTCCGGACGTGGTCGGACTATGTCCAGCGACAAATTCACGAACTGAAGGGACTGGTAGGTCAACTTCTGATTCAAATCATTTTGCCATTTCAAGTCGTGAATTGCGTGCAGGAGACGGTCCCTCGCCTCCTCAAGGCCTTGCTTGTCCGCTTCCGGTACGACGTCGAGCAAGTCGGTGACAGTCGGATTGAGTGATGCTGATCGTCCTTGATCAGCCAAATACTGCGCCACATCCCGTTGTCTAAGTCCATCCATTTGGATGATAGCCGCTAAATGGGATTGTTCGTCTTTCAACAATTGGTCGAGTCCGTCCATGTCCCCGCTTTTGATGACTGCCGTCTTGTCGTAGGCAATCCGGAGCAGGCTTCTATGAAGTTTTTCCAGGTTGTTTAGTGACGTCAGGATGGTTGTGATAGACATGTATTCTTCCTACTTTCATGATCATATAGATGAATCCCACTGAAACCGCTTCGGCGCTAGGGGATGCCTTCCGCCATAAGCCAAGCAGCTTCGCCGCCAGTCTTATGGCTTCGACTACCCCTTTTAAGGCGCCTTTGCTAAGTTCAAAAAGGTATTCATTTGTTCAACATATATAGTCAGTATTTACGGTTTGAAGTACTTAACCAAGTTGGCAGCGAGCTTTTCAGGATTGACTTCGTACGTTCCAGCTTGGACTTGCGCTTTCAATTCTTGGACACGCTCATTGCGTTCCACTGTGAATGAAGACTTTTCCGACAGCTGTTTTGCTTCGGAGGAAATTTCAAGTTTGTCGGTTTTCATTTTCGCCTTTTGTTCGGCTTGTTCCGTTTTCAACTGATTTGCTTTGTATGGATTAACGGGTGGTACATTAAATTTTTGTATTTTCATCTGATCTCGCTCCTTTCGTTATAAGCGTATGCAGTAAGTTATACTCTATTCTTTATTTCGGCATAAGTTCGTGAACGTTTAGGGACTTTTGTAAAGAAAAGCGGAAGGCGCCGTTCAGCCCCGACAGGCAAAAGTGAAAAAGGAAGGCAGTCTAAGCTCACGACGCCCTGTCGCAACAACCGCATACCAGCTTCCTTGCGGGTACGAGGAGGCGTATTTCAGCGCCACACGGGAGGGATTGTAGTTCATCCCTCCTCAACGGGTTATGAACCGAACCTCTAGTCACTGGAGCTAGACAACATTATAAAAAAACCGGCCAGTCCGAAAACTACCGGTTCAATTTTATTTTCGTTTTCGATCCGCGTGGTAAGTTGCTCTGTCATTTGCATCGACTGCTTCCCTGAATTCCTGCGCAGCCTCGAACGTTCTAAGCTCATTATTAATATCTGCTGTACAGCCTGCACAGAGTTTTCCGGTGTTCGTTAGTTTCCCGCAATTGTCACATGGATAACCTAGGTTCGGAAATAGTGCTGGTTGGAGTCTGCCTTTGCGAACCCATTGGTGAAGTAGGGTTTCGGTCACGCCTGTTGCTTCGACAATTCGTTCGATTGTTGCCGCTCTATTTTCGCGTCGTCTTAAGAAACGATACACTTCCTCGTACATTTTTTCTTCGCTCATAGCGCACTTCGCGCAAACTTCTCGTAGACCTGTAAAGTTGAAAAAATCGCCGCATTTTGGGCAATCTCGTAGTTCTGCCATTTTACCATCTCCTAACGATTCATCGTTCAGCACGGATTAGTGTAACCGCTTCGACTCGTGTGGCTCCTGCCTCTTTTAAAACAGTTGCTGCATGACGGAGCGTTGTGCCGGTCGTGTAAATATCATCTATTACTATATAGGTACCCGAATGTACTGTAGTTCCAGGCTTTAGTCTGAATAAAGGATCCATCGCAAGACGCTCAATTTTCGATTTCTCCCCCATTGCTTCAGTTCCTGTTTTTTCAAGTATATGCGTAAACGGAATACGTGCACTTTTCAGCAGTTCATCGATATGAGCGAATGTCCGCTCAATCCTTTTTTCCGGATGCATCGGGATTGGAACGATTGTTGCATCTCTTTTTAAGTGGGTACGCAGTTCGTTCCCGAAGACTTCTGCTAATGCAACGTCTTGAAGGAACTTGAACTGGTGCAGGTATTCTCGCATCGCTTCATTGTATGTGTAGAGCGAAGTGACTTGATCCAATAAATTGTCTTCTTCCTTTATGTCGGCAGGTTGGAACTTTTTTGAACAGTCTTGGCAAATATTTGTCTGACCTTCAAGTGCAAGAAGGGACTTCCAAGACGGATTGGATGCGATTGGCGTTTCACACAGGAGACAATTGTTCATGTGCGGATGCCTCCTTTATTCAACTGGATGATTTCGTTTTTGGCTTCGTCCATTGCGTATGTGATGCCGTGGTGAAAGAGGACGAAATCACCTGACGGATGTTGCGCGGAACGTCCGACGCGGCCACCAATTTGGATGAGTGCGCCTTTGTTGAATATGAGCTGTTCGGATCCGATGACAGCGACTTGGACGTTTGGAATTGTGATGCCTCGTTCTAATATTGTTGTCGTTAGAAGTCCCGGTACTTCTTTGCCCCGCAGTGCTTGGACGTGTTCTTTCCGGTCTGGATGCGAAGCATGGACTGCGTGAATGCGCTCATCTAGCATTTTGAATAATGGTTCCGCCTGTTCCATGAGTCCGATGTGATGGAAGAAGATGAGGAACGGTTCTTGTCGCTTGAGCCGCTCAGCTGTCCAGTTGGCGAGCTTTTTGGGCAGTTTGCCTTTGTGAATGTATTTTGCGTAATTCCATAGGGAGTCATACCGCGGAACGGGTAATGGATGTCCATGATAGCGGCGATTGATGGTTGAAACTTGTCCGTGTTTTCGGATGTCCGTTAGGAGTTTGTCCGATGGTGTGGCAGTGACGAAATGGACAGGTGCTTGCGGTTTCGCAGCTTTTCTAACGGCTCGTCTTAAAGTTTCCTCGGCTGTATATGGGAAGGCATCGGCTTCATCGACAAAAATGGCATCGAAGGCGTGTCGGAATCGATATAACTGATGTGTGGTTGCAAGAATGAGTTGGGGGGATTCTGTTTTCGACTCCGAGCCGCCGTATAATGCTTCAATTGCAGTCCGCGGAAATGCTGCACGCAGACGCGGTTCAAGTTCGAGAATGACGTCTACGCGCGGTGCCGCTATGCAAACCCGCTTGCCTTCTGTCAGCAGTTTGTGGATTGGTTTAAAAAGAATTTCTGTTTTTCCCGAACCACAAACAGCATGAATGAGGTGTGGAATTCGTTTTGTGTTACTTATTGATAGTTCGTCTGAAGCTTGCTGTTGACGCGGTGTGAGTGTACCTTGCCAAGCATTTATGTGATCTGTTGGATAGATTGGTGTTTCTGCGTTCCAGATAATGAGTTCAGTGCAAGTTGAAACACGCCCCATTTTTAGGCAGTGTCTGCAATAGGTGCAAAAGGCTTCGCATTTTGCGCAGTCGAATGTTGTGAAACGGGATTGGTCGTTGTTTTCACATCGGTTGCAGAAGTGCTGAGGGTGATTGGCAATTTTGGTGGTGGATTTGATGCCTTGAATGGTTTTGATATGCTGCGAAGCGATATGTGCGTCGATTGTTTCGGTTGAAAAAGGGGTGTGTAGGCGAAGCCAAATACGGCCGGCCAGAAAGTCCCTGACTGACGTATCGAGTGTAGTTGTCAATTGCAACACCTCCTGGCCTGCTGGATACAGATTATATAGCCGTCGTGACGGCAGTCATGTTCCCTTTTAGTTCGTTCTCCTTTTGACCCAACCTAATCCCATTGAAGCTTCCCCAAGATGCGTACCAATTACCGGTCCAAAGTGACTGATAGTGAATTCCACATCTGGCAGTAGCTCAGATAATTCAGCAAGCCACTTTTCAGCGTCTTCTGGCCGGTTGCCATGAATGATCGCCGCCTCGAGAGACATTTTCGCTGCGTCGTCCGCTAACATGGCCACAATTCGGTTCATTGCTTTTTTGCGTGTTCGAATCTTTTCAAACGGGACAATGACTTTTTCTTTAAAATGAAGGATTGGTTTCACTTGGAGAAGTCCACCGATGAGTGCTTGCGCTGCCGAAAGTCTGCCGCCCCGTTGCAGGTGCGTAAGGTCGTCCACCATGAAATAAGCGCGCATCGTCAGTTTCATATCATCTAGTTCAGCCATGATTTGGTCCGGTGTCGCTCCTTCTTTGGCAAGTTCTGCGGCACGGAGTACGTAAAATCCTTGTAAATAACATGAAATCTCCGAGTCGAATGTGGATACTTCGATGCCTTCCACCATCTTGCCTGCTTGTACAGCACCTGCGTATGTGCCGCTAATACCGCTTGACAGATGGATCGAAATAACTGCGTCGTATGTGCCTTTTAACGACTCGAACAGTTCAATGAATCTACCAATTGGTGGCTGAGATGTCTTTGGTAGGGGTCCGTCCCCACGTACTTTATCGTAAAAATCGGTTGAACGAATATCAATTTCTTCATCATAAATAACGCCGTTAAGTGCCACTGCTAATGGGATCATATGAATGTTCAATTCTTCCATTAGAGCTGCTGGTAAATAAGCCGTGCTATCCGTAATAATTGCTGTTTTCAAGTTAAGATCAGCTCCTATCATTTATTCTACCTAATCTGAGGAGAAATAGGAATGTGGATGTGCAGGGGGATTTCGAAAAATGGACGTCAGCGATAAAACTCTCCTAGCATAAAAGCAAAAATCGTCCGTCACTCATTAAAAGAAACAGACGATACGTTTCTACTACTGCAAACTTTGCGTCCAACGATGTGCCTCCATAGAGCATTTGCTCAATTCCGACTGTGTGATACCTATTGCCGTCGCAAGCTTCTCGATACGTTCCCAGTCAAAATGCTCAACGGCTTCGGTAAGTTGAAGATACGGCATAATTTCTGTCTGGTCTCCTTTAAGAGTGTGTGCGACTTCGTCAGATAATGGAATGAGTTTCAAAATAGAGTCCCAGTCCCGCTTCAAGATGACGTTAATTAGTGAAAACATACCGGCCAGGAAGTATTCTTCGGGATTTTTCTTTCCATCATGCTTTGCTAATAGTTCGCACATCTTAGCCCGCGTTAGCGAGTAGTCCGTAAGCGCTTTTGTACGGCCATCCCCTGAGCCCTCTCCCATCTCACGCAGTGCAAGAACCTGAACCCACCTTTTTGTCTCACGCAGTCCGATAACTACGATGGCCTGTTTAATAGAACTAATCTTTTTCGGCACCTTAAATGCATGGGTGTTAATCACCCGCAGTAATTTATAAGTCAGTGACATATCATGCATAATAAGCCCAGCAATTTCATTGATATTCGGCGGTTCTGTATGGAGCCGTTCGATAATTTGAAAATGGAGGCTGACATTTGTCGGAATTTCGATTCCCGTGACGATTTCTGGTTTGGAGAAGAAATAACCTTGAAACAATTTGTAGCCTGATGCTTTTGCCGCTTCAAATTGTTCTTCCGTTTCGATTTTTTCGGCAAGTAGTACAATAGCGGGAAACTTTTTAATGAATTTCTCGATTTCTAATCGCTCGGCTGGCGTCGTATCCAAGTAATCTACCTTGATGAAATCGACAATTCCAAACAATTCACTGTGTACACTATATTGTTCTTGAAGGATAAAATCATCTAGTGCTATTTTGAAACCTGTTTCTTTCAACAACCGCATTTTAGTGAGGAGTGAGGGAGTGATCTCGACGTTCTCCAAAACTTCGATGACGATTTGATCAGGATCTAGGTTTGAAAATATATCCTGGGCGAGTAATTCACCTGTAAAATTAATGAATGACAAGCTATCTCCCGACACTTTCTCGACACCAATTGTCAAGAATGTATTAACGAGTAAGCCAATCGTAGCTTGTTCGGGGTCTATGTTAGGGAAAAAGTTTTTATGACTGTTTCTGTAAAGCAATTCGTAACCATAGATATCCCCACTTCGGTCCAATATTGGCTGTCTGCCAACAAAAATATTTGTTTCGTTCATAATACACACCCCATTTCTTGTAGTATAGCAAAAAGCGGCTAGTTTACCACTATTATCACAAAATAATATAATCGATTTGAATAGCTTCACTCTATGAGTAATGGTATGTTTTAATTAGTACTATGTTTATTCAAGGGGGATTTTGAAATGGAAGCAATCCGTTATGAGCAAAAGGGCAATCTCGCTTTCGTGACGCTCGACCGTCCGGGAGCAATGAATGCATTTAACTACGATATGTTAAACGAACTCGGGCAGATTACAGAGTCGATTCGCATCAACCCAGATATCCGTGTCATCATTTTTACAGGTTCTGGTGATCGTGCCTTTAGTGTAGGGGCTGATTTAAAGGAACGGAAAACACTTACGGATCTACAAGTGAAGCGAAATCTTTATAAAATTGGCGAGGTATTTTCTGCGATTGAAAACTTGCCACAACCAACGATTGCGATGATGAATGGTTTTGCATTTGGGGGGGGGATGGAACTTGCGCTGGCATGTGATTTCCGGATTGCAGCCCACACTGCACTTATGGGGTTGACGGAAACGGGACTTGCTATCATTCCCGGAGCCGGTGGAACGCAGCGTTTACCGAGGTTAATTGGCGAAGCAAAAGCGCTTGAACTTATTTTGACTGCACGCAGACTGTCGGCGGCTGAAGCGCTTGGCTATGGCATCCTTACAAAAATTTCAACACCGGAAAATCTAATCCGCGAAACAGCAGACTTTGCGGATTCAATCCTTGCGAATGGCCCGATTGCCGTGCAACAGGCGAAATTTGCGGTTAAATACGGCATGAACGTTGATTTGCAGACTGGCCTTGCTATTGAGCGGAAAGCATATGAAATGACGATTCCGACTGAAGACCGCATTGAAGCGTTGAATGCATTTTCGGAGAAACGCAAGCCTGTGTTTAAAGGGAAATAATGATTTCGTTTCCGGGGATATCCTTTTAAAGGCGTCCATCTATTAGTCAGACGGAACGAATAGGGTGTTTCAGGCCCATTTTCTAGTTAAAAACGGACACCATCATTTGCTGATGGTGTCCGTTTTTTCATGATTAGTAGATGGTAGCACATTTTTTTCGATAGATTGGTTCTTTAACTTACAGCGCGGACTTTTTGAAACAACTGCCGCTGCTTTTGTGACGATTAGTGTAATATTCGTAGCACCTTGATGATCTGCTACATGCGACGCCCTGACATACGGTCCATATTCCCTATCTACAATATAGCGCGGCGGCAATTCGTTGAGCGCAATTGCCATTATATCATTCAAGCAACGCTCACATTTACATGCTAATTGCATTTGGTCTTTATATTGTATTAGCACATCGCGGACGACTTCTTCCATGACATTATATAGGGTCATTTATACACGCTCCAGTAGGTGATCGACACGGTTTCCCACTAATTTTCATCCACCATTTTCCATCTAGTATATCATTCATATACTAGATTTCCCTCTTCCAAATGACCTAATAATTCATTTATAAGTCTACATTCATCCAATTCCAAGGGGGTATAAAGTGCTGACTGTATTTTTTCAGGATGCGAAAACCTGCTTTTATTTGATGAAGTACGCAATAATCCCGCGGTAATCAAGAAGAGTATATAGTCCCCTACCACCTTATGAAAGCTGGGACTCCCATTCTTCACGTAAAATGCCCATCCGAATCGAATCGTAGTACACACCATTCCAAAAGCGGACTTTCCGCAACCGCGCTTCCATCGTCATGCCCAGTTTTTCGCCGACTTTAATCATCCGCGCGTTACCGGACCACGTCGTATAACCGACACGGACCAGCGGCATTTCATGGAATAAATGATTCATCCACATCGTGAGCGCCTTCGTTCCGTAGCCCCCGCTCCAATACTGCGGTTCGTAAATGACAATCCCCATCTCAAGCCAAAAAGAGGGCTTGTGTTCCCAGTAATAACTAACCATCCCGATCAATTCGCCATCCACTTCGATACCCCAATAATCATCCTGAGCCACGATTTTAGCGCGTCCTTCTAGAAACGCTTCGTATGTCATTGTGTGATGCTCATAATAGGGGGCATCCCACTTTTTCCATTCAGGGTTTTCATCCTTGAAGCTAAGTTCCCACATTCGTTGTAAATCCTGTTCTTTAATTGGGCGTATCGTTACGTCTCCATTTGTATAAGTCAATCAGTAGCCTCCGATTCTTTTATAAATATTTCGCGAACCATCCTGTAATTTCGTCTAACCTTGCAATACGCAAGTTCGGTGTACCAGTGCGCGATAAATTATGATTTGCATCTGGGAAGCGAACGAATTCAGTTTCTTTCCCCATGCTTTTCAATGTAATATACAGCTGCTCTGCTTGTTCAATCGGGCAGCGGAAGTCTTTTTCCGAGTGTAAAATTAATAAAGGTGTCTCAACGTTTTTCGCATATTTCAACGGTGAATGTTCCCACAACTTATCAACGTCGGTCATGTCTGCTCCTATTTGCCAATCGCTGAAATAGTAGCCAATATCAGATACACCGAAGAAACTAATCCAGTTCGATATCGAACGTTGCGTGACTGCTGCTTTGAAACGGTTCGAATGGCCGACGATCCAGTTTGTCATGAAACCGCCGTAGCTCCCGCCCGTTACGCCAAGCCGGTCCGTGTCGATCCAGCTGTTTTCTTTACTAACGTAGTCAACTCCAGCCATGATATCTTCATAATCTCCGCCGCCGTAATCGCCTCGTACAGCGTCAACAAATTCCTGACTATAGCCATGGCTACCGCGTGGATTAACGTACAGTACGCCATATCCTTGAGCAGCCAAAAGCTGCAACTCATGGAAAAACGTATTCGCATACATTGCGTGCGGACCGCCGTGAATTTCGACAATTAGCGGATAGTTTGAACCTTCGACGTAGCCCGCAGGTTTCATTAACCAACCATGCACGTCCCAATTTGTCGCGCCTTTATAGACGATTGCTTCCGGTTCAACAAGTTCCACTTCCTCCAAATACGTCGTGTTAAATGAAGTAAGGGCTTGTCGTTCGCCAGTTGCAATTGTTTGCTTATATAGCTCTCCTGGGTTGACTGCGTTACTGACTGCAACAAGTGCGAACTCACCGTCAGTCGATATATCGTAGCCATAGATATGCTCATTTTCTTGTGTTGCTGGGTATAATTCGCCTTCAAGTGATGCAAAGTACAGACGAATATCGCCCATTGTCGACAACTGGAAATACAAATAGTTGTCCTTTGTCCAAACTGCTGATGGTGCACCCGCCCCTTGCTGATGATCCGCAACTGCTGCATCCCCAACCGGTGCGTCGATGCTTTCCGTCAAATTCATGCGCATCCCGTCTTCCGTGTCATAAACGTATAAACAGCTATGCGATGCGTTTTCGAATGTCCGGTCTGAACCAACGTAAGCAATATAACGGTCATCGAATGAAAATTGTGCGCCTCCGAAATAACCCTCTTCATCGACTAGAACAGTTTCCTCTTTCGTTTCAATGTCGACAATAACTAGCGGTTGGCGGAATTCGAAATCCAAATTGTCCTTTCGATTGACGCCGATGATTAATTTCTTACCGTCATGCGATATGGCCTGCAATCCATGCTGGAAATTCCCTTCTGTGAACTGTGTTACCTCTCCTGTTTCGATGTCGACGATACCGATTTGTAGGAACGTATCTTGCTGCAATAGTCCCATCCCGTCCATCTGGTATTTCATTTTCGTGGCACGGTATGGTTCTGGCTTTTTCTTTTCATCTTTTTCTTCTTTGTCCGTGAACGTCTTGCCTTCTTTCACGACCGCGTTCACCCAAACTTTCTTGCCACATGGCGACCAAAGAAAACTCGAAACGCCTTTTTCGAATGACGTCACTTTCTGTGCTTCCCCGCCTCTTGCCTGCAGGATGAACAACTGATTCTTCTCTTCACGGTCCGATAGAAAAGCTATCTGCTTTCCGTCGGCAGACCATTCGGGTGATGAAACTTTCCCTTTGGCATGCGTCCACTGCGTCACTTCGTTCGATTCAAGATTCACGTGGAATAAATTCGATATATACTTATTGTCTTCCTCGTTAATATGCGTTTTCACGAACACTGCTTCCTTACCATTCGGTGCTAATTGCGGATCGGTCACTGACTCTAATTTGAATAGATCTTCTACTTTTAGTTTGCGTTTTTCCATTGAAATCCCCCCTTATTTCTTCGCTATCTACTTGTTTCGACATTCGTAACAGTTTCCCTTTTTTCATGGGGATAAAAAATGATCTCCCTGTATGAAGCAGGAGATCTGGTTTTGGATTATGAGGGTTTTATCGTGAAGACTATCATGGCTTACTTCTAAACTGTGAGGGACACGTAAAACTGGCATGGCTATAAAGTCTATCCCACTAACAATCAGCTCCCTACAGTAAACTTCCCGACCTAATTTACCAATTCCCCGACATACACCGATTGCGGTCGGAAAATCGTATTATCGCTCAACTGCTCTATCGCATGGGCTGTCCAGCCGACAATTCTTGCAGCACTGAACGTTGGTGTGAATAATTCCGGTGGCATATCTATCGAGCGCATAATGGCTGCGGCGTAATATTCAACGTTCGTATACAGTTTCCGCCCCGGCTTATACTCCTCCAGCAAAGATATGATTTCTTTTTCAGCTGCCGTTGCCAAGTCTAGCCAGTCATCCTCCCCCGACATGCTGATGCATTTATCTCTCAACAAAATCGACCTGGGATCTTCCGTTTTATAAATTCGGTGTCCGAATCCCATAATACGTTCGCCATTTTTCATTTTACCTTCGACGACTGGGCGGATATTTTCCTGCGTTCCCATCTTTTCCAGCAAATCGATGACTCCCGATGGTGCGCCTCCATGTAACGGCCCTTTCATTGTGCCGATTGCCGACGTGATGGCTGACGTCAAATCCGATTCAGTCGAAATGGTAACTCGTGCTGCAAAAGTGGAAGCATTCAGTCCATGCTCCATCGTCAGTTTCAAATACGTTTCGAGTGCTTCGATTTGAAATTTGTTTGGAACAACTCCTGTAAGCATCCACAAATAATTCGCCGTGTGGGATAAAGTCGAATCCGATTCAACGATTGTTTGTCTTTGTTGATTTCGAAAATGGCGCGCAACGATTACCGGAAGTGCTGCTGTCAAAATAATCGCCTGATTCTCGATTGTTTCATCCTTAAATTTGGTGTGTGCATAAGCGGAAATCCCCGTCCGCATTACGTCCATTAATGGCATATCAGCAGGAAGCGATTCTAGAATTGCAACAATATGCAGAGGGAGTTCCCTTCCTTCAATCATTTTTTCATTCAATAAACGAAGTTCACTTTCTCCAGGGAACCCCCCATTCCACATGAAGTAAGCTACTTCTTCAAATGAATGTGTCGCTATAAGTTCGCCTACAGAAACACCCCTATACCGTAATTCTCCTTTATCTCCATCGACTGATGCAATTTTTGTATGGACTGCAATAACATCTTTCAAGCCTTTTTGAAACATGATTATTCCTCCTTCTTTTCTTTAGTATAAGGCGGAGATATAATTATGGAAATTGAATGTTTTTCATCAAGTTAATTATTATTATTAATCATACGGGAGGTTCCCCAATGGATTATCAATGGCTAAAAACGTTTATTGTTGCCGCAGAAACCCTGAATTTCCGTAAAGCTTCCGAGAAATTGATGCTTTCACAGCCAAGTGTAACCGTTCATATACGGCTTTTGGAGGAACAACTGGGTACAAAGCTGTTCGATAGGATAAACAATCGCGTCACCTTGTCCGATGCGGGGAAAGTTTTTTACCCTGAAGCTGTTCGACTTACCAAGGACGCAGACGCAAGCGTGAATCGGATGCATGCGTTTTCGCAAGGCTATCGTCGGAAATGGACCATCGCCATTTCACCGTTAATGGCCGAAACTATATTGCCATACCTATTACGGACTTTCATGGAGCGCCATCCCGATGTCGAACTATCCATTCGTATCGAAGAATCAGAAATGATTGAGCAACTTGTCGACAATGGCGATGTGCACCTCGGTATTTCAGCACTCGATGCTAAGTTCAAAAGTATTGAATCAATCCTGATTTACAAAGACCCTATTTTATTCATCATGCAAACGGATTCATACGATGAAGAGAGCGGCCCATCCATTGACCTGGCTGATGAACTGCAAAAAAACTATTTGTTTACACATCATCATCCAATCTATTGGGACAGCTTACTTTTCTCTCTCAATAAACATATTCCTGGAATTAGGACAATGAAAGTCACACAGGCGCACATTGCAAAACGGTTCATTCAAGAAGGGCTAGGCGTCTCGTTCCTCCCTCACTCCATCGTACGGCGCGAATTGATTGAAGGTAGACTTATGCAACCGCATTTTGACCTATTCGATTTACCGACCGTTTCAACATTTATTATTGTGAAAAAGAGAGGGGAGCTTGAAGAAGAATTCATCAATCAAATTTCTAATTATTATTTTGGTTAAAGAATCATCTGACATTTTATATTGCCTCTATAACGTAAAATGGTAGCTGCTTTTCATATGAAAAGCAGCTACCATTTTATATTCGACTCCTAATTTATCACACTGCTTCTGTTACGCATTTAACCGCTTCTACCTCATGTAATCCGCCTTCTGAACTGAAAATATAGTCAGGCTTTGACTTACCAAGTTTTGCTTTATGGCCTGCAATATGTGATGGACTTTCTTGACCAACACGGTGCAATCTTCGAATCCTTCGTGCTCTTCAATAATGCCTTTTCCATTAAAGCGCTTCACGACTTGGTCTGCATTTATAGTTGATAATGATTTACATTGTTTTTCAAGAACTTCATACACTCTTACGATCATTAAAGGGGTTTCGAATTGCCACCTAATCCAATGTATCCAATTGGCTTCTTATATAATTTCCACGAGCCTCGATATACGTTGAGATGAAATCCGGTTCTTTATCAAATGTTTCAATATTGCCCTTTTCATAAGGATCTTTTAGTACATATGGCCTTAGTAGAACATGCATCCCTTGTATTTTAGGTTTCATATAATCCACGTTAAATTTACTGTTTAAAATCTCTTCTAACAGATTTTTGTATTGCGTTCGAAATGTTTTCACATCAAGAATTCTTGCGGTAAGAGTATTAAATCCTTCGATTCTCAAATAGTCTTCTCGCATTATTTCTCCATTGACATCTCTTCCCCATGTCGCATCGTAATCCCATGGAATGACTTCAAACAGACCCGTCTCCCCGTTCCGATAAAGTGCGTAGTTATGAACAAATCCATCGAAATTTTGGGTAAAAATAACACCAGCGAGCCAGCGCAGATACTTATCCACGTTTACATATTTTACGATTTCATGCTCAAATTCCTCTCTTGAAATGGTATTGACATTAATAATCATTTCTTGTAACTGCGCGTCACTATGTTCTGTTCCATACTTTTTTTCATAACCTAAATTTAGTGATTTCTTTGCTTCTTTATCAAGATGACTCATTAACGAAAAGTTAGCATCCCCATCGACCGCATAAAATATCGATCCTTTTGGTAGCTGTCGATTTGCTAGAAAGAATTCATCCACTGATTCTATTTCTAAATATAGCCCCTCGTTTTTTCCGTTAATTTTCATATAAACGAAACGAGATTTAGGTGATAAGCAACCTATTTCATTAAAAAAATCAAAAGATAGTTTATTCCTCAGCAATGATGGATCCATAAATTCCGCATTCAAATGGTATTCTTTTGCATTTCTATACATGCCCGGTTTGTAAAAAGAGAGGTTATAGGATTTCTTTCGTAAATCCCGAATATGGGAGCCACGATAAGCAATTTCAATCTCATATTTCTTTTTATTTATCGTCAACTTCGCGTTAACCGGATCATCTATCCAAATATCTTTCCGTAGTTCACTTACAACACTAGGATGAATAAAAAGCTGATATTCAGGTATCTCCATGCCAGTATCCACGTGAATTCTATCCCTTCACTTTTATACTATTCGTATGTTTTCAAATGCTAGATGTTCCCCTAGATGATAATTATTTATAAAGTGTACGCATTTGTCTCTAATGCTTTAGGTAAAACCGCGTACTTTAAGGAGAGAGGAAGGCTTACTCATTAAATTTAAGTTGCTTATAAAGACGATTATCTGGATCCATTTTCTCTCAAAAAGCAAAAAAGGAGGGTGGACATGTCACTATTTTTTGAAGATGAAATACAAAAAGCAAAAAAGAGCACTGATCGCTTAGGGTTAGATACCCTAATGTCTCAGGATCCTCGTGATAACCCGAGTAAAGTAAACAAATATAAACGCGCTTCGTACAATCAAGCATTTTCTAACAAAGATCAACATGATTCCAACAAACGACCAAATAGAAGGAGAAATAATAAGTATTAAGAAAAGTGCAGGGTATAAGATGTACCATCGACGCGATGTATTTTACTACTTAGCTTGGTTGGCTTTTATCTAAGTCAACAAGGCTTTCTTTCTTATCAATTAAGAGATGATTCCCTTCCCACCCACCTTTAATTATTTTTCTTAGTATATGCGTTTGTCTCTATCACTTTTCCTACGATTACGTACATTAAGTGGAGAGTAAGGATTTGAAGCAACTCTGAATCCAGTCTTCAAAAGGAGTATGAACAAATCTACATTCTTTATCTTTCAAAAAAAAAAGGAGGTTTTAAGATGTCTCAACTTTTTAACAATGATGATATTCATAAAGCAATTAATAAGGTTGTTGGCTTGGGATTAGATAACTTTATGTTCCAGGAGCCTTCCAGTAACAAGCATTGTACTAGTAGCAAGCGACGCTCTTGCTGTAAACGACGCACTAGCAGTAGGCGTTGTACTAGCAGCAGGCGATGCACTAGCAGCAGGCGTTGTACTAGCAGTAGGCGGTGCACTAGTAGCAGGCGATGCACTAGCAGTAAGCGATGCACTAGCAGCAGGCGATGCACTAGCAGTAAGCGATGCACTAGCAGCAGGCGACGCACTAGCAGTAGGCGTTGTACTAGCAGCAGGCGACGCACTAGTAGCAGACACTGCACTAGCAGTAAGCGGCGCTCTTGCTGTAAAAAAAGGCATACTTGCAACAAGAAACAGTTAGTCATTGGTCCAGTACTTCCGAGCCATAAGCGACGCTCTTGTCGTAAGCATCGCACTAGCTCTAAGCGACGCACTAGCTGTAAACGTCGCACTAGCTGTAAACGTCGCACTAGTTGTAAACGTCGCACTAGCTGTAAGCGACGCACTAGTTGTAAACGTCGCACTAGTTGTAAACGTCGCACTAGCTGTAAGCGACGCACTAGCTGTAAACGTCGCACTAGTTGTAAGCGACGTACTAACTGTAAAAAACGTCATACGTCCGGCAGACGACACTTTTGCTGTAAAAAACGTCATACTTTCGACAAGCGAGGCTTTTGCTGTAAAAAGAAACATATAAGCAAAAAGCGACGTCCTTGCTGCGGCTTTTAACGTCTGAGTAGAACTCACACAGGGCGGAATGTTCTCTAACACTTACCTGTTTTCATAATAATCCTCGCAATAAAAATTGTATTCAGTTAAAAACCCTTTCCACTCCAAGGAAAGGGTTTTTAACTGATCTTATAATTCAATATACTGATAAGGTGTATATTTTCACACCGTAAACGATTGTCCCTATCATTTGTGGGACAGCCACATATATTAAGTGAAGGGAAAGATTATTTACCAACAGCGATACGATTCTTATATAAAGAAAATCTATCCACTTTCTTTCTCTTAATCAAGAAGAAAGGAGGTAAGGGTATGTCTACTTTTCCAATGAATAATAACCATAACGCAGGTAAGCATGGTAACAACTGCGGATGCGGATGCGGATGTGGTACACACAAACCACAACACACTCGTTCACAATGCTGTACGCAAAATACACCTCAAAATACTTGTACAATCACATTCAGACATACCGGAGAAAGTCGTGTTTGGAGACCTGATACTAGTTGCAACCAGTGTCGGAATTCTGATAACGAACGATTCCAACACAAGGACAGTTCTTGCTGTTGTAACTTCGGGTTTTAATAGGATGATGGGCTATCCCTTGAGTCGCAATTGAGCGTCTTGATGGGACAGCCCTTTTTCCTTGGATTTTTTCGGAACTGCCATGACCCTAACAAAAAACCTCTCCGCATTCATCCCGGAAAGGTCCATCTACTTAAATTCTAACTTGATCCTTCAATGACCGTCTCAATATTTTGCCGGTCGTATTTTTCGGCAGTTCATCTAAGAACTCGATTTGTTTCGGTACTTTATATTTCGCCAAACGAGCCGCACAGAATGCGATGAGTGAGGCTTCGTCTGCTACAATACCTTCTTTCAAGACGACAAATGCATGAACTGCTTCGCCAAAATCTGCATCCGGCAAACCAATAACCGCTGCTTCGACGATGTCGCGATGAGTAAATAGTACCTCTTCAACTTCACGTGGATAGACGTTATAGCCCCCTACGATGACGAGGTCTTTTTTACGGTCGACGATATAGAAGTATCCTTTTTCATCACGTTTGGCCATATCGCCTGTATACAACCAACCATCTCGGATTGCGGATTCGGTCTCTTCTGGCATTTTGTAATAGCCTTTCATAACATTTGGTCCGCGCACAATTAATTCACCGACTTCTCCATCCGTTACTTCATTACCCAACTGGTCGACGACTTTGTTTTCTACGTTGATGATATTCGTCCCGATTGAACCAGGAATACGCTCTCGGTCAAGCGGGTTGAAGCAAGTTACAGGTGATGCTTCGGACAAACCATATCCTTCCGAAATCCGTACATTAAACTTCTCTTCGAAATTATGTAACAACGCAACCGGCAGCGATGATCCACCTGAGATTGTCGTCCGAACAGATTTGAAATCATCAGGATTACCTTCAGGGTACTGATATAGGAAATTGTACATCGTAGGCACAGCTGCGAAGATAGTCGCCTGCTGTTCTCTCACGACATTGAATACTTCTGACGGACTGAAGCGCGGTACAAGTAAAATCGTTGCACCCTTTACAAGTGGAGCGTTAATAACGACTGTAAGTGCAAATACATGGAATACTGGAAGTGTCGCTACTACGCGATCATCTTGCGAGAATCCAAGGTAATCTGCAACGTCACGCGCATTTGAATACAAGTTGCCATGTGTCAACATCGCGCCTTTTGGAAAACCTGTTGTTCCAGATGTATACAAGATGATAGCGGTTTCATTTTCATCCATAGAAACGGGTTCCTGATTAGGCTTTCCTGTAGCAATGAGCTGTGTAAATGTATGAACTTTCGACTTCACCGCTGCTGGAAGTGCGGCAATTTTCTCCGGTGTTTCCGGAACCGTTTCACAAATCACATAATGTTCAACAGCTGAGAATGCGCCAGCCGCCTGCTCAACAAGTGGTAGTAGGAGATCTAGTGCAATAACTACCTTCGCATCGCTATTATGTATGATATACGAAATTTCGTCTGGCGTGTAAATCGGATTAATCGGAATCGCTGTCGCACCTATGCGCATTGTCGCGTAAAGCGAAATAAGAAAATGTGGTGTATTGCCAAGAAGAAATGCGACGTGATCCCCTTTATTAACGCCTAAACCTTGCAGTGCCGACGCGAACATGGCTACCGACTGGTCAAACTCTGCATATGATGTATCTTTCCCCAAGAAGTGATAAGCCGCTTTTTCAGGCTGTGTCATTGCAGTTTCACGCACTTTAGTAACTAGATTCATAAGTTCATCCCCTTTTGATTAAATGAATACCCATTCATTGTCCACAAAAATCATTATATAAGAAAAGTTCAGACAAATCAAGACGCGAAAAGCGCAAGCGCCTGTTCACAAAGGATTCCAGCCTAAGTTCGCCACGTCCTGTGGAAATAAAGAGGGGTGCTAGTTCAATCCCTCTCCGCTGCATGACCTGCATCGTGCAGGCCCGTGACAGGCATAAGACCGATTGGCGAAGCGGTGCACTTTACCGCACAGCCAATCTGACTTATGTCCCGAACCCCTAGGCGCTGGAGCTAGACATGAAAAGTGGAAGCGCCTGTTTAGATGATTGCTGCCGAAGTTCGCCACGTCCTGTGGCAATAAAGAGGGATGCTAGTTCAATCCCTCTCCGCTGCATGACCTGCATCGTGCAGGCCCGTGACAGGCATAAGACGGATTGGCGACGCGGTGCACTTTACCGCACAGCCAAGCTGACTTATGAGGAACGCAACCTAAGAGCGCCGCGTCCTGCGGTAATAAAGAGGGATGCTAGTTCAATCCCTCTCCGTTGCATAACTCACATCCTGTGAGCCTCCGAACCCCTAGGCGCTGGAGCTAGACACGAAAAGCGCAAGATCCATAATAAAGGGATTCACCCAAAGACTTTCAGAAGTAAGAGACTGCACTCTAACCCCTCTACGAAAATTTCACACCGACGCTTTAATATGTGCTAGATAACGCCAGCGTATTAAGTAGAAATAAAAGATTTGCAAAAGCGTAAAACCGACAAGAACGAGGACCAGTTCTCTTACAATTGAAATTTCTGCAAGCGCATCCCAGATCACTTGTAATGACAGAAATGCGAACGAACTATGGACAAATGCGACTCCCCATGGGAAGAAAAACTGCGGGATTAATTGCCGATTGACAATTTTCTTGAACTCGCGATCCGTGATACCCATGCGCCGTAAGACATCGAATTGTTTCCGATCACTTTCGAGCGATGTATACAATCTGAAGTAAATGAAACTTCCAGCTGCTAGGAAAAAGACCCCAGCCAGTAGTAATCCGATAAATAATAACAATGAAAATGTCGTCCGGATGACCGAATAATTCATGCCCGGATTTTCAAATGAATACGGTAAATCATCGGACTCGCCCAGAAGAAATGATTCCGCAACCTTAGCATCAATGGATAAGCCGATTTCCTTGGTTTTTTGCCAATCGGGAATATTGAATGCATAGTAGGATAATGACTTAGCCCCTTGAGTTAACCCACTTTCTAAGACCAACTCATAATCTAAATCATTCAACACGATAGCGTTCATTGCAATCGAGTACGCTGAAAATAAATGATATGGATACGCCCCGTCTATCTTAACGTGGACGTTACTTTCTTCGAGCAACGTTCTCACAGTTCTGTTCTTCAGCTGATCATATGACGAAGCAGAAGGTGGTAGGAAAATGGCTTCGCCTTTTTTCATATCAATAGCTTGATAGCCAAACGAATGAGCAAGCATGTTCACATTAGAGAGCTTCAGTATCGCAACAGGGTTCTCTGTAAACGTCGAAGTCTGTTCCAACACTTGGAACCGGACAAGTGAATAATCGATCTGCTCCGCATTCAATTCATCGACAAGCTGTGTGATATGCTTCCTTTCAAGTTCGTTCTCTGGCTTACTTTTATAAATAAGACCCAACGGATGCATTTCATGGTACTGGGAAGCAAACGAAGTAAGCGATGCAAGTATGCCAACCGACATGAACGCTACCGTGGACACGATTGTTACGATGAAAAACATTCGCGCATTTTCACGCAGCCGCACAACACCTTCAGAAATCGACAGCAACCAATAATGATGCCAATACAATCGTTTTCGTTTGCGAAGCTTATGCAGGAGTAGGGGTAAGGAATCCGTGAAAAAGTAGAAGGTCCCTACTGTTGCAAGCGGTGGCAAGAAAAAGATTAGGCCGATAACGACGGAATTCGTTGTTGATGCGGCCATGATATAGGACATAAGAAGGAACAGTAATCCAAGATAACCACGCGCTTTTGAATAGCCATACGCCCCACGACTTCCTGCATCTCCCTGTATGAGATCAGCCACTTCTCCAGTCCGAATGAACACAGGCGCGACATAAGAAATGATCACAAAGAGACTCATGAAAGCACCAATTGTCAGTGCGAATGGTTCCCATGATAAATAGAGTGGCAAAGCTGGCAAAAGAACGATTTCCCGTATAATCATAAAAAAGAATTTCGAAAACATAAACCCTAGAATTGTCCCCGCCACAATAGATGCAGTTCCGATAATCATCGTCTCAATGAAGATAAGACGGTTCAATTGTTGCTTCGCCATCCCTAAATGCAGCAAGATGCCAAATTCCTTCGATCTTGCCTGAAGAAATGCCCGCATCGAATAAAACAAGAAAAACACAGTGAATATATACAAAATAATTTCTGCGATAACCATACCCATGATGGCAATTTCTTGAACAAACCGATTTTCTATGGATGGATGAAATAACAACATGGAATAAAGGAAAAATACCATAACTGAGAAAACGCTTGCCATGAAAAAGGCAGTATAAACACGTCTATTTCGAATGACATTACGGTAAGCGAACTGACGAAAGGTCATTGACATTCCCTCCGAGAAGAGACAAGACGTTCAAAATACGTTGGAAAAATGTTTGACGTCTTTCATCTTTATAAATTTCATTAAAAAATTCGCCGTCCTTGATAAATAACACGCGGTCACAATAACTGGCGGCAATCGGATCATGCGTCACCATAATGACAGTTGTTTTTGCAGTTTTATTAATATGACTCAGCAATTCAAGCACATCTTTCGCAGACTTCGAATCCAGATTTCCAGTTGGCTCGTCAGCAAGAATGATTTTTGGTTTATGAATAAGTGCCCGCCCAATCGCCGTTCGCTGCGCTTGTCCCCCTGACAGTTCGTCAGGTCGACGGTTCAAAATGTCCTTCAAATCAAGACTTACCGCCGTTTCTGCAATGCGCTTTTCCATTTCAGGTACAGATAAGCCATCAAGTGTCAGCGGCAAAACAAGATTCTCTTCTACGGTCAGCATTTGAAGTAGGTTAATATCCTGAAAAACGAAGCCGAGATTGCGTCGTCTGAATAGTGCCAAATCGTTTTGTTTGAGCGCTTCTGGCTCAATTCCATTTATCATTAGACGTCCATATGTCGGTAACGTAATGGTTGAAATTAAGTTCAGCAAAGTTGTTTTTCCGCTTCCAGAGGGGCCCATTACGGCGACAAATTCACCTTCCTCCACCTCAAAGTCGAGACGGTTCAATGCCCGGTGCATCACTTTCCCTTCATAAATTTTCGTTACTTCCGTCAATTCCACGATTGTGTTCCGTTTCACTCATCTCACCCGCCTCTCCATTTTCAAATAGTACTGTCACTGTTGTTCCTTTCCCTTTTTGTGATTTAATTGACAGTGGATGACCTAACCGATCGCATACTTCTGACGCAATATAAAGTCCCATCCCCGTTGATTCGCCGATCAGTCGACCGTTTTCACCAGTGAAGAAAGCTTTGGTGACTCGCTTCAAATCCGAAGTTGGGATACCAATCCCTTCATCCTGAATCGACAATTGCAGTCCATCCCCTGTGCAAGAAGCGATTAAATGGACTTTCTTTCCTTCGTCGAAGGTATATTTCACTGCATTAGTAATGAACTGTCCGATGACGATTTTCATCCACTTCGCATCCGTGGCAACAAAAAAGTTGTCATCGATTGAAATAACTGGGAATACGCCATTTGTGATGAACAGCCGCTTATGTTCCGTCACGATTTCTTGTACTAGTTTTTTCAAACCAACGCGCTCAATTTGCATATCTTGTTCAAACGTTTCGAGCCGCGCATTAACAAGTACTAAATCGAGTCCACTTCGAATTTTCTCTACCTCTTCAGTGATACTGTCACGGTCAAGGTCATCTTTTTCCTGCAATAGAAGCCCCATAACGGAAATCGGAGTTTTCATCTGATGGACCCACTGATTCATAAAGTGGAGCTGTCGATGTTGAGCTGCATACAACCGTTGTACTTCGTTTTGATACAACCTGTACAATTCGCGTGTAAACTCCGTCGTTTGCCGATGCTCCGGTGCTTGTGTAAATCGGATAAGTGCATCTTCCATCTTTTCCGGCTTTCGCGTGATTGCTTCGTAGAATGTACGCCTCATAATATATTTCCCTAATAAATAGACGCTCGTCAACAACATACTCATACTGATTGAGTAGACAGCCGTGTTGAAATTACGGAATCCATCCAACCAGTACAACAGCATAATGAACAGCATCAGAATCACTTGAAAAATGAGGAATGGTACATGTTCCCTGAGAAAGAGTCCAAGCTTTTTCATGATTCCTCAGGTGCTAAAAAAAATCGATAACCTGCGCCGCGGACGGTTTCGATTGAAGATTTAATAGCATAATCAGCAAGTTTTTTACGTACCCGAGTCATATTAACGTTTAATGTATTTTCATCGACAAAGGACTGATCATCCCACAGTTCTTCCAATAATTTTTCCCTTGAAACAACTTTCGGTGCTGCGTCCATCAGCAACTCAAGGATGACGCACTCCTTTTTCTGCAGGGGTACGTTGTTTTCGCGGACATGCAGTTCCATACGTTCAATGTATAACTGGAGTGCCCCGATTTTCACAGTCCGTTCGGATTGGTTTGGAGCGTATTCACCAAACGTTCTCCGTAAATGACTTCTGATTTTTGCAAGGACGATTTCATAATGAAAAGGTTTCGTTATGAAATCGTCGCCGCCATTTTCTAGCGCAAATACCTGATCCATATCTCCAGATCGCGCGGATATGAATAGTATAGGACATGTAGTATATTGGCGAAGCTGACGACACCAATAATAGCCGTCATAAGAAGGTAAATTGATGTCTAGCAGAATGAGATGTGGATCGAACGCGAGGCTTTCCTCGGTGACTTGGTCGAAATCTTCTACAATTGCAACGTCATATTGGTATTTCCGAAGTGTGTCTGCTAACAGTTGTGCGATTTTCTTATCGTCTTCAACTATGAATATACGATGTTTCTCCATAGGACAGTCCCCTTTCACATTTCCTTTTATTATACCGTAAAAACGGGTCTAGTGTTTGGAAGTTTTTTGGGAATTTAGTTGTTTTGGGTGGAGGGTTTAATTGATTGGATGGGGTTTATGATTGGTTACCCACGATTTTTGATCCGTCAAACCGCGAATATGATTGGGTACCCACGATTTATGATCGGTCAAACGGCGAATATGATTGGTACCCGCGATTTATGATTAGTCAACTATGTAGGCCCTTTGAATGGTCGATTGTAATTTCCCGTGTGCATGGATAGTGTTTATTTCAAAAGAAAAAAGCCTGACGTATAGTCAGACTTCTGATTGTATTAATAAATCAATTGAAGGAACTCTTCTTTCGTAATGCCACCTAGATATGTCGGAATATCAATTGGTGCAAGTGCTTCGCCAATTGCCTGTCTTTCATACTGGACACCTTTCAAGCTTTCCTCGATGACTGCCACTTCACCGACACCGAAAAAGTCTCCAAAAATGCTGATATCTTCCATAATTCCTTTTTTCACTTGGATATGCACATCAATCCCACCTACTGGGAATCTGTGTGAGTGCTGCATATTGAACTTCGGTGATTTTCCGTAGTTCCAATCCCAGTTGCCATAGCGCTCCGCAGATAACTCGCGAATGTTTGTCCAATCTTCATCCGTCAACTCTAGATATTGGATTTTTTCTTCCCCGCCGAAAATCGATTTCAGTATTTCCATTCGGAACTGTTCAATTGTCATTGAATCATTCAGGAATTCGGAAATATTCGCGACACGACTGCGGATTGATTTAATACCTTTGGATTCAATTTTATCTTTGCGTACTTTTAGCGCTGATACAACGCGCTCGATTTCTGTATCAAACATCAGCGTTCCATGGCTGAACATACGCCCATTTGTTGAGAACTGTGCGTTACCTGAAACTTTACGTCCCTCAACAAGAATGTCATTACGACCGAGTAACTCTGCTTTGACACCCATTTCTGCGAGTGCCTGAACGACCGGTTCCGTAACCTTTTTAAAGTTGCGGAACGATTCGCCATCGTCTTTTGTTAAGAAACTGTAATTCAAGTTGCCCAAATCATGGTAGACAGCGCCCCCACCAGATAGACGGCGAACAACATGAATGCCGTTTGCTTCCACGTATTCTGTATCAATTTCTTCAATCGTATTCTGATTTTTACCAACGATGATGGAAGGCTCGTTAATATAAAACAACAAAAATGAATCTTTGTCTATATCCATATTCTTAAGGACATATTCCTCTATCGCCAAGTTGATATGCGGATCTGTAATTCCCTTATTATCAATGAAATACATAATTATCGCTCCTCATAAATAGCTTCTCAACCATATTATCATTTTTAAGAAGTGAAGACCTCACTTCACAACTTTCAGAATAAATCATTAAATGTGTTGACACCCAGCACACTGTTATATTACACTACAAACAATAGATTTAGTTATAGTACAAATTAAGAAGGGGAGAATGAAAATATGATTGAGAATGTCATCGAGTTTTTCAAAAATCTACCTGCTAAAATTTGTACATCCTGCGGGCATGAAATCGTCGAGCAACATGAATGCTACGGTAGCAAATGTGACAACTGCAACATCTTGTGATTTTTTTTACAAACCCTGTACTATTACACATACAGCATTTCGCCCGAAACTAATACAATCGAAAAGGGGAAATTTAGCTATGATTGAAAATGTTATCGAGTTTTTTAAAAACCTGCCCACAAAAGTGTGTACGTCGTGTGGAAACGAAATAGAAGAACAGCACGAGTGTTATGGGAATAAATGCGATGCTTGCAATATTGTATAACTTTTTGCATATACTGTACTACCACAACGAAAATAATTGAACTAGTACTAATACAAATGAAGAGGAGGAGAATGAGATATGCTTGAAAATGTCATTGAGTTTTTCAAAAACCTGCCTGCAAAAATTTGCACGGTCTGCGGGAAAGAAATCGAAGAGCAGCATGAATGCTACGGCAACAAATGCGACGATTGCAACATCCTATAAATATGAAAACAGCCGGGAAAATCCTCCGGCTGTTTTTGTTTTTAAGGGCATAGCTCTTTATTTGTCCAGTATGTCAGGACGATCTGTATGAATACCATTTACACCGATTGCCTTCAATTTTAATGCAGTTTCGGCATCAATAACAGTATACGCATAAACGGGTAGTCCTTTTTCATTCATCTCCTTAATAAATGGAGTCGTCAGTGCTTCATAACTAATTCCCAGTCCGGATGCATAGGTCAACAGCTCGTCCAGTTCTTTGGTTGACAGATTCGCTTCTTCATCATCATCAAATGAAATGATTTTTAAGAGTGGAATTTCTTGATTTAATTCTTGAACACGTTTTAAACTTTTTTTACTAAATGACTGGATTGCTACTTTAGGATGTCCGTCTTTATCAAACCCAATCATATCGTGTTGCTTCAATGTATTAACCAGGTTTTCTTCAATTCCCGGATAGTCTTCTGGATTTTTCAACTCTATCATGAAATTCATATTGTCTCCGAATTGACCAAACACTTCGCCCAGTTTAGGAACTGCATATTCTTCTGAAGGGCCACTTACAGCTTTCTTGTCCTCATCCTTGTGCCGAAAGTTCACGGATAGTTCCTTCAGCTCACTAAGTGTAAATTCACCAATTTTCCCGTTCGCTTCGGTTGAACCAGAAACTTCCGCATCATGCATAACCGCAAGTTGTCCGTCTTTAGTTTGATGAATATCAAGTTCAATATAGTCTGCTGCAAGCTCTTCTGCCAAATCAAAGGAAGCGAGCGTGTTTTCCGGTACGTAAGCTGACGCGCCGCGATGTGCGATAATGAGGAAGTCTTTGCTTGGCATTGGCCCGTCTTCTGCTTCCCCTTTGCTACAGCCTGTCAATAACAGCACCGCACACAGTACTCCCCATGTATATCTTTTCATTCCCGTTCCTCTTTTCGTTAATGGTCTATGTATTGTCTATACCCTTTATTCAACAAAAAAAATCCACCCGAAGGCGAATTTTTTTCAGTCAAATAAATCTTCTAATACTTCTTTTACTGCCGCTCTTCCCTGATCAATGCAGTCCGGTAATCCGACACCATTATAAGATGCACCGGCTAATTTCACTTGTGGAAACTTCGACTTCAGTTCCGTGCGCGCTTCTGCAATCCGCTGTTTGTGACCGACACGGTATTGCGGTCGATCTTTTTTCCAGCGGGTGATAACCGTGAAATCTGGTTTCCCGGTTATCTTTATAACTTTACCGAGGTCGGAAAGAATAATTTTTTCAATTTCAGCATCCGGCAAGTCTACAATTGCTTCATCGCCTACCCGTCCTACAAATGCACGGATAAGTACTTTTCCTTCCGGCGTTGTCGTTGGCCATTTCCGATGCGTCCATGTACACGCCGTAATCGAATAATCGCTGCTTCTTGAGACAAGGAAACCGGTTCCTTCTTTGTCCTGCACGACGTGTTCTTCCGGAAATGCTAGTGCTACCGTCGCAACAGATGTAGTCGGTATTTCTCTCAAGTCCTGTAACAATCCGTGCGGAGCGAATAATCGCCCCGCCATCTCATGCCCCGTTGTGAGAATAACTGCATCGGCTTCTATTTTACGGCCATCATTCATTTCGAGAATAGTCTTTTCCCCTGCCATTCCAGGTGCTTTAATCGCGTCGATTCTGACACCTTTCATGACAGATCCTGGTTTAAGTTGTTGCTCAATTGCTTCGACAACTGTTTCAAGCCCGTTTCGGAAGGTGTGAAAGACGCCTTCTTTCTTAGCGCCATGTCCATCTTTCTGTGGTACTTGTTTAGGTGTTGTTTTTTTCATCCCAAGAATGAGGCTACGATGTTTCTTCTCCACTGCGTAGAATTGCGGGAATGTCGATTCCAAACTCATATGATCGATATCGCCTGCGTAAACTCCTGATAGGAGCGGTTCAATCAGGTTATCGACGACTTCACCGCCAAAACGTCTACGGAAAAATCCACCGAGTGACTGATCTCCTTTTACACTTGAACGCGGGAGCACAAAATCACCAGCCGCTCGCAGTTTTCCAGCCATTGAAAACAGTCCTGTTTTCAAGAATGGACCGATTTCCGTTGGGATACCCATGACAGAACCACCTGGAATCGGATGCAGTTCGCCGCCAACAAGCACATATGCCTGCCCCGTTGCATTTTTCACAAGTTCTCCTTCGATCCCCAGATCTTCTGCAAGAATTCCCATGCTTTTTTTCCGAATGAGGAATGAATCCGGACCACGCTCAATGATAAAACCGTTACGCCGGACTGTCTGGATTTTGCCACCAAGCCGATTTGACGCTTCGACAAGGATGACATCTAGAGGAAGGCCTTTTTCATGCGCCTCTTTCTGCATATAAAATGCAGCGGAGAGGCCCGTAATCCCACCACCGACGATAACGACTTTCTTATTTTGTTCGTTCATGTCCATCATCACATTCTTTCAATCGTATTAGGCTACTTTCATCTTATCCTGCATTAACGGGCAGTAAGACCCCCGTTCTTAGTATTCGTGTAAATAGGGGGTCAACTGCCCGTGAAAAAGCACGAATGGTTCGGACCAACGAGGAGGAATTGAACTGCATCCCTCCGTGTTGCCGCACGCCACAGCGTTCTTAGTTTGAGTTCCTTATTGAAGTTTCATTTTTTCAAATACAGCGTCCACCATCGCATCTATAAATAACGGATCGATGTTAGGCATTTCCGGACGATAATAGGAAGCTCCGATTTCATCACAGACAACTTTACATTCATAATCGTTGTCAAATAGCACTTCAAGATGATCGGAAACGAATCCTACCGGTGTATAGACAAATGTCGTATAACCTTTTCCTTTATGCAATTCACGTGTCAAGTCTTGAACGTCAGGACCAAGCCATGGTTCAGGTGTTTGCCCTGCACTTTGCCAGCCTAGTTCGTAGTTTTTCACTCCAGCAGCAGCCGCTATCAATTCAGCTGTTTCTTTCAACTGGTCTGGATACGGATCGCCATTCGCGATAATTTTTTCCGGTAATGAATGTGCTGAAACAATCAGACACGCTGCAGTTCTCTCTTCTTCACTCATACTCTCGAATGTACCGCGCACTTTATCAGTCCAGAATTCAATAAACTTAGGCTGCTTGTACCAGCTTTCTACTGAAGTGATTGTAATACCGTGCTTCTCGGCTTCTTCTTTTGCCCGACCGTTATACGATTTAACAGAAAATGTTGAGAAGTGCGGTGCAAGTACGATTGAGACTGCTTCTGTAATACCGTCTTCATGCATTTTTTCTACTGCCTCTTCAATGAATGGCGTTATATGTTTTAATCCGATATAGACGTTGAATTCGATGTCGTCCTGTACTTCGTTCAGACGATTACATAGTGCATTTGCCTGGTCTTCAGTTATTCTCGCAAGCGGAGAAATACCGCCAATTGCCTCATAGCGGTTGCGAAGGTCTTCCAATTGTTCGGGTGCAGGCGGACGGCCGTGACGGATATGCGTGTAGTACGATTCAATATCCTCTTCCTTATTCGGCGTCCCGTAAGCCATTACTAAAAGTCCCATTCGTTTCTTTGTCATAACATCCACCTCTTCGTTTGGATCAGCACGTTATTTACGCAGCTGTGCACTATATTCATGAACAAATTCAGTTAATTTCTTCAATGTTGCTGGTTTCACATCTGGAAACACGCCATGACCAAGGTTAAAAATGTGATTGCCATGCTCTACGCCTTGTTCGATGATCACTTTCGCACGTTCTTCGATAATGCTCCAATCTGCAAGTAGCAGTGACGGGTCAAGATTCCCCTGCAATGGCTTAGTTAGACCACGTACTCCTGCTTCCTTAATAGACAGACGCCAGTCAAGTCCAACAACGTCTACAGGCAAGTCATGCCATTCGTTCGCCAAGTGGCTTGCGCCTACCCCAAACGTGATTAGTGGAACGTTCAATTTACGCAGTTCTGTGAAAATACGCGTCATAACTGGTTTGATGAAGATTTGGTAATCAGATACATTCAAAGCCCCAACCCACGAATCAAAGATTTGGATAGCTTTTGCACCTGCATTAACTTGCGCAGTAATATACGTAATCGTCATATCTGCAAGTTTGTCCATTAGAGCAAACCACGCTTCCGGCTCAGATACCATGAATGACTTCGTCAAGTTATAGCTTTTCGAAGGACCGCCTTCAATCATATAGCTTGCCAATGTGAAAGGCGCTCCCGCAAAACCGATAAGTGGAACATTCAATTGTTCCTGCGTCAGGATTTTAATCGTTTCAAGAACGAAAGGAATATCATCTTGTGGTGATAAATCGCCAAGATTATGTACGTCTTGCACTGTACGAATTGGATTTGAGATTACTGGACCAATGCCCGCTTTGATTTTCACATCAATACCGATCCCCGGTAGAGGTGTAACGATGTCTTTGTAAAGGATCGCAGCGTCGACGTTGTACTGATCGACTGGTAGTTTTGTGACATAAGCACAAAGTTCTGGCTGGTGCGTAATCTCTTCAAGAGAATATTTTTCCTTGACTTTCAGATACTCCGGTTGCGAGCGTCCTGCCTGCCTCATGTACCAAACTGGTGTATGATCAATCTTTTCGCCTCTTGCAGCGCGCAGAAGCGTATCATTGAATTTTGTCATTTGGTTAATTCCTACTTTCATTTTCAAGTCATTTACGTGTTACTTATCCGTACTCAATATAGACTTTTCCCCTTGCAATGTATAGCATTTAGCCCCATATGTCATAAAATTGTGCGTCCTTTTTACATAACTTTGCCATCATTTTGTCATTGTTTGTTTTAAGTTCACGAATAAGGGAAAATAGAAGTAATAAGAATTCTTAGGAGGTTTTTTGAAAATGAATATTTATATGACATCTGGAACACCGGATTTTATGGAGAGTCTAAAGAATAAGTATGTATCAGAAGGTCTGCTTGCTATGCATGGCGATGGAAATTCTCTTTTATTACATGAAACAGCAGGGAAAACTGTTTTCCAAACACCACGTCGTTACGAAATTATCAGTTCATCGGGAACACTGCAAGAAAACGGTTATTTCGTCTTCAACAATATTCCTGTCACGGATGAAGGACGTCCAGTTTTCGAGCATGATTTTAAAGAACGAGCAAGTACAATTGAATCCGAACTCGGATTTATCGCATTTCGTTTGCTCCGCCCACTCGATTCTGATACCTATATCGTACTGACGGAATGGTCTAGCAACACCTATTATACAAGATGGAAAAACTCAACTTCTTTTGGACAGACTCACGCAGGCGTTGACAATACACCACATATTTTCTCGAGTGCTCCTTATGTAACGACTTATATGACGAGAGGCGAGTAAGAAAAGCTCAAGTACCTTAGTAGATCCGAAAAGTAGGAGGGATGAAGTTCAATCCCTCCATGCTAGAGGACCTAAAACGACTCGAGGGGTTATACGTTGCTGTCTAGGCACCAATCCATGTAGAATAACTTTTACTTTCTTATCATTTACATAAAACACCCGGACTGCCTCCCTATAAAGGAAGAATCTCCACTTTTTTATACCTTTCATTGTCCATAATCGAATGTTTGGTATAATAGAAGTAGAAACATTCTAACTAGTAACATTTAGAGAGGGGTAGTCGATTGAAAGAGCAACTGTTTGAGAAACTCGATAGCCATTATGAGGATATGGTCGTTATTCGCCGCCATCTTCACATGAATCCAGAATTATCTTTTAAGGAAGAAAAAACTGCGCAATACATATATGATTTTTATGCCGAACTTGGGGTTGATGTACGCAAAGGGGTTGGAGGCAACGGTGTAGTCGCACGGGTTTTAGGTGGAAGACCGGGCAAGACGGTTGCACTGCGTGCCGATTTTGATGCACTACCAATTCAAGATGAAAAAGATGTACCCTATAAATCGACTGTTCCGGGCGTCATGCATGCCTGTGGTCACGATGGACACACTGCTACTTTGCTTCAACTTGCAAAAGCCATCCATGAATTGCATGAAGACCTCGCCGGCGAATATGTCTTTATCCACCAACACGCAGAAGAATTTGCTCCAGGTGGTGCAATTTCGATGATTGAAGATGGTTGTCTTGATGGGGTCGATGTCATTTTCGGGACACATCTATGGTCTCTGACACCTTCAGGAACAATCGAATATTTAGCCGGGCCTGCTATGGCAGCAGCTGACCGTTTTGATATTACAATTCAAGGTGCTGGTGGTCATGGTGCAGCTCCACATCAAACGAAAGACGCCATTATCATCGGTTCACAGCTTGTCATGAATTTACAGCAACTCGTTTCACGTCGTGTCAATCCAATTGACTCTGCAGTGTTATCCATCGGTTCATTCGTTGCTCAAAACGCATTTAACGTCATTGCCGATTCAGCAAAACTGGGCGGTACGGTACGAACTTTCAACCCGGAAATTCGTCACTTAATGGAACGTGAGATGAAACGTGTCATTGACGGAACCGCGCTTGCAAATGACTGTGTAATCGAATTCGAGTACGTACGCGGCTACCCTGCCGTCGTCAATCATGCAGCTGAGACGGAATTCCTAAAAACTGTGGCTGAAGGCATCCCTAATGTAGAATCTGTCGTCGAATCGACACCGCAAATGGGCGGCGAAGATTTTGCATACTACTTAGAAAAAGTTCCAGGTACATTTTTCATCACAGGTGCCAAACCGGAAAATCCCTATCCGCATCACCACCCTAAATTCGATTTTGATGAAAGCGCTATGCTTCTCGCAGCGAAAACACTCGGTGCAGCAGCTATCGATTTCCAAAATTCGTAAACGAAAACGGCCGGCGCCCAAAATCTATACGTAAAACGATGGCTTTCCCTCTTAAATCTAAGAGGGAAAGCTTTTTTTGAAAGATAAGAATGAATACGTTTTGGACATGGAATAGTGTCTAGCTAGCCAGAGCCAAAAGTAAAGGGTCCGGCTTATACAATTTCTGTGTCCTTTGCAGAAATCAAACAATAAACGCAAAGGAACTACTGATCCTGGCGGAAGACATCCAAGTAGCATTATTGTGTGGGATTATTATCTCAATCTATATTTTTTTACAATCAAATGTCGTATTTGATGAGTTAATAGCACTAATTGGTGAAATAGTTCAAATTATCCACATTAATGGTTGCATTTTAAATTTTCTGATTTATAATATAATTTATACAGTCGCAACAAAAAAATTATAAGGAGTGGATTAATTTGGATAAAAAGAAGCGAACAGGTAGTTATATTGTCTCTTTCGATACTTTTATGCTGCAACCCGTCGTTAAAGACAATAAGGTGTCAACGCATGTAATTGAACGGAATGGCGAATTCATTGTTCCACGAAAACCCATTCACATTGTTAGGAAGTCTTGCGATTATTACGGGGGCTCATTTCGAAATTCAATAAATACAGCAAAGTTGGCAATTGGAAGACGCCATAAAACACCAATAATTGTAGCTCATGATTTCGGAGTACCATATATCTTTCTGCCTACGATGTCACCAACTTCCGAACTGAATGTCTGGGTGTCATATAGTGCGATTGATAATATAGAGGCAGACGGCATGAGCAGTATTATCACTTTGGAAAATAATCGTATCATCAAGGTGGATATTTCGGTTGCAACAATGTATCGACAATATTCGGTGGCCACTCTTCTTGAAAAAAACTTTTATAAAAAGCAAAGTCAGTTGAACAGGCCCTCCTCATTCAAAAACTTTTACGACTCCGACGAGGAATGACTTACTCGGCTACCGTGAAGTAAACGCTTAACAGTTCCTCAGTCCGATTACGCAGACGGACGTTCAAATAACGTCTGTGGTCTTCATAACCTTCGTGCATGAATACATATTCAGTGAAGGTGGCATCGGTTTTGTTGCGTATGACCTTCATATTATGGCGACGTAAGTAATTGGTGGTTTCTTTCAGTTCAGCACGTGCAACCTTCGTTGCCTCGTCAACAAGTTTGACATAGGGTCCTTTCAATTTGAAGGGACCTTTTTCAAATGCATCCCTATCTCTCTCCAATATAATCAGTAGCATCGGTAAATAAATCATGTTTTCAAAATACGGTAATGCCTCCGCAGGTATTAAAGGCATTCCAATCACCCCTCCCTCTCAAAAGAACATTTGTTCTCATTATAATTGTATGCCCGTATCGCCAAAAAAACAACCTAGAAGTTTCCGGAAGTTCTACGTGGACTAAGAAAACTGTACGTCGGACTCACCGTTACGACAGATTCTCAAAATACTACTACCTTTTCACAAAAAAACACCAAAAGAAAAAGACTCTCAGCTATCAAAGCCGAAAGTCTTATACTCAAACTTATTTTCCCTCTTCATCGCCGATATAATGTACAGATGCTACTTTCCAGTCGCCGTCATTTTTCGTAAAGACAGTAACTTGTCTACCGTTCGGATTCGTCTCAAGACCGGTAGATAATTGTTTATATGATGTCTTCAAGTTCGAGAACAATTGAGCTTCCGTGTCGGAGTACTTTACAATCGTTACGTTCGACACTTCACGATTCAACTCGTATTCACTTAAAAGATCTTTCGTAATGGTACGTTCTTCTTCGATATCATAGTCTTTTGCAGACAATGTATTCAAATATCCCTCAACATCTTGCTCATTCAACGTATCCACATATTCATTAAAGGCAGACAAAATTTGTTCTTTCTCTTTAGCCGGAACGCCAGTCGCTTCTTCTACCGCTCCTCCCTCCAAGCTAAAACCTACTTTTTTGTCATCGACTCCATGATCAATTGCACTGTTTTCATTAGCTGCCTCTCCATCATCGACCGAGCCGCTTCCATTAGATTTCCCCTCATCGTTACTACACGCGCCAAGCAGTAAAAGGACTGACATACTTATAGGTACAAGCATTTTCTTCATCTTTTTTCCTCCTGAACAGGTAAAAAGGCCGCTCCAACTGGAAGGCCTTCCTCCTTTTATTGAAAAAAGTCCGGTTTATTTCACTTCGACCCAACCATTTTTAATAGCAGTTACAACTGCTTGTGTCCGGTCATTTACGGACATTTTTTGCAGAATACTTGAGACGTGATTTTTAACTGTTTTTTCGGAAATGAATAGCGTTTCTCCGATTGTCCGGTTACTTTGCCCATCCGTCAATAATTGCAACACTTCACACTCACGTTTTGTAAGTAAATGGAATGGCCGGCGGATATCATTTTGCTGGAACGATCCCTTATGTTCGCGTTCACTCAATCTGCGGAATTCTGTAACAAGATTATGTGTCACTTTCGGATGAAGATATGAACCGCCCATCGCAACGACTTTAATAGCTTGAATGATTGCATCTGCATCCATCTCTTTTAGCATATAACCAAGTGCACCCGTTTTCAGCGCATGTGATACATATGATTCGTCATCATGAATCGACAACATAATCACCTTCGCGTCTGGAAACTCTTGGACAAGATTTTCAGTCGCTTCGACACCATTCATACGCGGCATGTTAATATCCATAAGAACAACATCCGGTTCGCACTGTCTATAAAGCTCATTTACTTCGCTGCCGTCATCACCTTCAGCAACAACATCAAAAGAATTTTCAAAATCAAGGATCCTCTTTACCCCTTCACGGAATAATTGGTGATCATCTACAATTAATATTTTAGTAATAGTCAAAGTCATTTCCTCCTCATCTATCTAACAGTCGATTATTTCACTCCGAAGCGGAATCTGGAAATGAATCGTCGTACCATTCCCAGGCTTTGAAGTGATTGTCATACTTCCTTTTAACAAATCAATTCGTTCTCGCATCCCGATCAAACCGAACGACTTATCTTTCACTTCGTTCTGGTCGAATCCTTGCCCATTATCTTTAATGATGATATTCATTATATCGCGAAGCCATTCAGTTTTCACCCAAATGTCCTTCGATTTACCATGTTTCAGTGCATTTGATACTGATTCTTGTACAAGTCGGAAGACCGAGACCTCAAAATTCGTTTGAAATCGTTGCTCTTGCCCACTATTTTGAAAATGAATTTCAACACCTTTTTCATATTCCTCAATTGTCGACAAATACTTCCTCAATGTCGGAATTAGACCAAGATCGTCAAGCGCCATAGGCCGGAGATCATAAATGATACGCCGGACTTCATAAAGCGCATTCCTCACCATCACTTTTAGATCTGCAAGTTCAATCAGTGCAGATTCAGGACCCTTTTCAACATACACTTTTTCAATCAATCCAGAGCGAATCAGTACATTCGCCAACATTTGAGCAGGTCCATCATGAATATCACGTGAAAGCCTTTTACGCTCTTCTTCCTGTGCCTGAATGATTCTAATACCGAAATCCTGTTTGTGCCTTGCAGTTTCCAGCGCTTCACCAACATTTTTCAAATCCGATGTCAAATAGTTAATAACGGTCGCCACTTGATTGACAAGGTGATCCGCACGTTCGATTGTTTCAAGCAGAGTTGCAAGTCGTCTGGATAAATCGTCCCGACGAGCACGTAGCTGTTTCTCCTCCATTTGGCTAATGGATAGCCGGACAAGTAAGTCATTTGCAACTTCATAAGCTTCTCTCACTTGTTCTTCTGAGTATTTCATGAAGTTCTTCGAAACATCGGCAAGACGTCGGCGTGAATGGCGAGTCATACCTTCCAAATAATCGCCTTCGGTTATTGCCTGGGAAATGTCACTCTTGACCACCGCGAGTTCTTTTTCCATTTCTTCAAAGCTTTGGCGGCTTTGTTCGCTTATAATAAAGATATCGGTCTTTGAGTGATCCATAGCACGGACCATGCTATTGAAGACGTTTTCCAGCGTTTGGATATCAACTATATTTTCTTTCAATTAAGTTCCCTCCCGCCTACAGCCTAAAAAAGTACATATACACTAATAAGAAATGTTTCAGAAATACTGATTTCCTTGCATACTTCATTTAGTATAGCATCATAGCGCCCGATGGATATTAAGATTGTATTACATTTGATGGAGGTGCCGCAAATGCGAGCAGATTATTACACAGTAAAAGAATACGGAGAAAGTGAATTGGTCATCCAAAAGTCAAGGTTCCTCACCTATGTATCGCGTGCGGAAACGGAAGTTGAGGCCCTCAACTTCATTCAAGAAATCAAAAGAAAGCATCACAGTGCCTCACACAACTGTTCTGCATATATGATTGGCGAACATGATACTATCCAAAAAGCAAATGATGATGGCGAACCAACCGGTACGGCAGGCGTGCCTATGCTTGAGGTTTTGAAAAAACAAGGTCTAAAAGACACGGTCATCGTCGTAACACGCTATTTTGGAGGCGTCAAACTCGGCGGTGGTGGTTTGATCCGCGCATACGGACGAGCAACGTCTGAGGGCATCACAGCAACTGGCACAGTCGAAAGAAAACTTCATCACCTGATGAAAATAACAATTGACTATACATGGCTAGGAAAAGTTGAGAACGAGGTGAGACAATCCGCTTATCCGTTAAAAGAAATTTCTTACGCGGACGGTGTCAACCTCTTCGTATACATTCCAGTGGCAGAAACCACTGTTTTTACTGCATGGATAGCTGAACTAACAAATGGGCAGGCCGAAATTATGTCGACTTCTAGCGAATTTTTAGAATTCGACAGATAACTAATTAAATAGTATAATAGGGAAAATCATGGATATTTTGTGTATTGAGAGTAACATAGCAACACCATCTCTACTTTTTGACAAGTTGTGTCAATTACATAATTAGCTATGTATTTTTACATAGCCGATTTCGGAGGCTCTAGATATGAAAAGAACAGATTATAAAAAACAGAAAAAGTCATCTGGTAAGCGTTTAGCCATAAAAGTTGCGCTCCTTCTGACACTTTCCTTATTTCTTGTTGTTGTGGCATATGCTACTTCACTACAGAAAAAGGCGGAAAACATGGCGGTTCGTGCATATGAAGCAGTTCCTGACCGCCCCAAATCCGAGATTCGCGAAGTAAAAGTTGAGCCAGCGAACGACAATGTTTCAATTCTATTCATCGGTGTCGACGACAGTGAAGCGCGCCACCAAGGGGACAGTAACAGCCGATCGGATGCCCTTCTACTGGCTACTTTGAATCCGGATAACAAAACTGTGAAACTAGTTAGTATTCCACGTGATTCATATGCTTACATACCAGAAGTCGGATACAAAGACAAAATCACCCATGCCCATGCATTCGGAGGAACCCGTGCAACAATTGAAACGGTTGAAGAATTGTTCGAGATTCCTGTCGACTACTACGTGAAAATGAATTTCAATGCTTTCATTGATGTCGTTGATGCAGTTGGTGGAATCGATGTTGAGGTTCCATACGATCGAACTGAAAAAGACGAAAACGATAAGTATTCAATTCATTTAAAAAAGGGTATGCAGCATCTTGACGGTAAACACGCCCTCGCACTTGCACGAACGCGTAAACTCGATACCGACGTCGAACGTGGAAAACGGCAGCAAATGATTTTGCAGGCAATCATGAAAGAAGCCGTTTCAGTGAAATCAATAACGAAGTACGGTGACGTCATTGAAGCAGTTGGCGACAACATGAAAACTGATATGACATACGATGTAATGAAATCTTTCTTGGAGTATGCAAAAGGTGGACTACCTCAAGTCGAAACGCTTAGTTTAAAAGGCTACGACGATATGTCCACAGGTACTTATTTTTGGAAGCTTGACGAGACCTACTTAGCTGAAGTGAAGCAACTTTTGAAAGTACATCTTGGCCTTAGCCCTGACTCGTCTATTCTGACTGACAGCGGTTCGAAAATGAACGGTTCCACGGAAGAAGCTTTAGAAGATAGTTTTAATGACTGATCTAAAAAGAGCCAGGCTAAAATACGCCTGGCTCTTTTTAATTTCTATACATAATTCAACAAAAAACGGCCATACTACCTTAATGAAAAGGTATATGGCCGTTCTTGCTATTGTCTATTTTCAAAGCGCTAAATGACGCCTTGCATTTTTTTCTACTTCCCAATCAATCGTACGAGATTCAACAATGGCCGATAGTTCGTACCGGCAAGACCGATTACTTCCACGAATAGTTCAATTGCGATAAGCATAACGACAATAAGCAAGATTGCTCCCCATACTGTAGCTTGCGAGAACAACACAGCTGCTACACCAAACAGAATTGCTAATCCATAAATGATCAATACAGTCTGCCTATGTGAAAAACCGCTACGAAGTAAGCAATGGTGTAAATGTGATTTATCCGGTGCCATAATGGGCTGTTTCGTGCGTATACGGCGAACAATTGCGAAGAACGTATCAGAAATTGGAATACCCAATATAATAATTGGGATAATCAATGAAACGACAGCAACGTTCTTGAATCCTAATAATGCTAGAACCGAAATCATAAAGCCCAAGAACAAGGATCCGGTGTCTCCCATAAAGATTTTTGCCGGATGGAAATTGTAAATTAGGAAGCCCAGTGAGCTCGCCGCAAGAATAGATGCTGTTGCAACAACGAATACATTTCCCATTATCATCGCCATAACAGCGATTGTAATAAGTGCAATCGTCGAAACACCCGCCGCAAGTCCATCCAATCCATCTATAAGATTTATTGCATTTGTGATACCGATGATCCAAATAATTGTAATTGGAATACTTAAGTAACCAAAATCGAATTCTCCAATAAATGGTAAGTTGATGACTTCAATGTGTAAGCCGCCCCATACGACAACGACAAAAGCCGCAGCCAATTGTCCAGCAAGTTTAGCTTTCGCGGTAATTTCAAGCATATCATCAAGAAACCCCATAACGATGATAATAACAGCACCGATAAGTATACCAGCGGCATGTTCATTTTTCGGAAGTAATACTGCATAGCCGATTAGAAAAGCACCAAATATTGCAAGACCGCCAATTCGCGGCATAACAGACGCGTGTACTTTCCGGTAATTCGGTCGATCGACCGCTCCTATCCGGAATGCCAATTTAATGACGAGTGGAGTAAGTAAGATGGAAGCTAGAAGTGCAGCAGCCATTGCAAGGAATAACATGTCCTTCCTCCCTATAGTAAATCGCTAATTTATCAAACCAACAGTATCATAGCATATATAGGCAAATAAAGCACTTTACTAGATAACTCTTTACTATAATTATTTCTTTTCTTGTTGCTTAGGGCATTTTTTAATATCGTACTGTGAATGAGTTACAACACACAGCTTTCACATCTGATAAGGCGCCATGCGCTTTTATTTATCTTATCTTTCCCTTTTCTTCCCCTAGCTATCCCATTCCTTCTTCTTCCTTATATGTCGATTTCATCTCAAGGTAGTCATTTTCCATTCTATTTGGTAAAATAGGGACGGGTCCTTTTAAGGGATCGAAAAAAGGGGCGTTCATCCAATGCTATCAATATTCAAGCGTTCGAATCAGACGAACGAGAGACAGCTTCGAAAATACCGAAAGATTGTCATACAAATAAATAAATTAGAAGCTACATATGAAACTATGTCCGACGAACAACTAACAAGTATGACAGATACTTTTAAAGAAAGAATCCAATCTGGCGAGAAAATCCAATCCATTATTCCCGAAGCTTTTGCTGTCGTTCGCGAAGCGTCTAAGCGAATTCTTGGTATGCGTCATTTCGATGTTCAACTTATTGGCGGACTCGTTATGACAGAAGGAAACATTGCTGAAATGCCTACAGGAGAAGGTAAAACGCTTGTCGCTTCCCTGCCATCGTATGTACGTGCACTTGAAGGTAAAGGTGTCCACGTTATTACAGTGAACGACTACCTCGCGAAACGCGACTATGAGCAGATTGGTCAGATTCACCGTTTTCTTGGCCTCACAGTCGGGCTGAATGTACCAATGATGCAAGGTCCGGCAAAACAAACCGCTTACAATGCGGATATTACATATGGTGTAGGAACTGAATTCGGTTTCGACTATTTGCGTGATAACATGGCTCAGCAAGTAGCGCAAAAAGTTCAGCGTCCCTACCATTTCGCTATCATTGATGAAGTAGATAGCATTTTAGTAGATGAAGCAAAAACACCATTAATCGTTGCTGGTAAAATGCAAGCAGATGCTGATCTTCATTATATTGCAGCACGCCTTGCGAAACGTTTTAAAAAAGGCGTCGATTTCGATTTTGACGAGGAAACAAAAGCGACTTCACTTACCGATACCGGAATCGAAAAAGTAGAAAAAGCTTTTGGTGTTGACAATTTATATGAATTAGAGCACCAAACCCTCTATCATTATATGATTCAATCATTACGTGCACTCGTTATCTTCAAACTCGACGTAGACTATATTGTAAAAGAAGACAAGATTGAACTCGTCGATATGTTCACAGGTCGAATTATGGAAGGCCGCACACTTTCCGATGGTCTACACCAGGCAATCGAAGCAAAAGAAGGACTGCCAATCACTGAGGAAAACAAAGCGCAAGCACAAATTACAATCCAAAACTACTTCCGTATGTATAAAGAACTTTGCGGGATGACAGGTACTGCTAAAACACAGGAAAAAGAATTCCGTGAAGTGTACGGTATGGAAGTCATTCAGATTCCAACAAACCGCCCGCGCGCACGTTTAGATTCACCTGACCAAGTTTATAAAACTATCGATCAAAAATATAAAGCGATGGCCAAAGAAGTCGCTGCGCGCAATAAAAAAGGGCAACCCGTCCTTGTCGGTACGACATCCATTTTACAATCTGAAAAGGTAGTAGAGTATTTAAATGAATACAAACTTACTTACAACTTACTGAACGCCAAAAGTGTCGAACAGGAAGTAGATCTTATTTCCATAGCAGGACAACTCGGTCAAATTACAGTGGCAACAAATATGGCCGGACGCGGAACGGATATCGTACTAGGTGAAGAGGTTGAAGAAATCGGCGGACTTTTCGTACTCGGTACAGAAAAACACGAAAGCCGTCGGATTGACAACCAGTTACGTGGTCGGTCGGGAAGACAAGGAGACCATGGCGAGAGCAGATTCTTCCTATCTCTTGAAGATGATATGTTTAAGAGATTTGCCAAAGAAGAACTTGAGAAGTTCCTCAAGAAAGTCACTACAGATGAGGACGGTCTCGTGCAGAATCCCGAAGTGGACGAACTGACAGAACGGACGCAGCGTATCGTAGAAGGCGCCCATTATTCAATGCGTGAATACAACTTAAAACTCGACGACGTTATAAACGACCAGCGTGAAGTCGTCTACACACTTCGTAATAACGTCCTAGACCGTGAAGGCATCCTGAAACAATTGAAAACTATGCTTTCAGAGACAGTAGAATTCGTCGTCTACGATAGTTGCCCGGATGAAGAACCTTCAGACAACTGGGATTTCGAACGAATTGAGCGCACAATGAACAGCCTGTTATTGGAACCTGTCGCAATTTCACACACGATGGAAAAGACGGCAGACATTCTAAAACTATATGATGCGCCACTCGATGACTTGCTTAGCTTTATCGAGTCATTCGCAGATAATGAACGGGTCAATCAAATGATTCCGCAAGTAATGCTATCCCATATTGACACGATGTGGGTTAAACATTTGGAGGTAATGACACGCTTAAAAGAAGGTATCGGACTCCGTTCATATGGTCAAGAAGATCCGATGCGTATCTATCAGCGTGAAGGACTTGAATTATTCGGACGTCATTATCAAAAGTTACGCCGGAGCATTGCATCTGAAGTCATTAGCTTTATGAAACTTATTACGGAACAACAGGAGGTACAACAATGAAGCTTTTCTCATTTTTCAAGAAAACCGAAAAGACAGGGTCAGATAGTACCATCGGTTCCGAAGAAATCATTGACGGTATAAATGCATCGACAAACACGGATGAGGTCGAAACAACGCTCTCTATTCATCCTGAATGGGACGTTCCACAGGAGCAGGAGTATGTTTTTCGTTTCCTTTCGAATGAACTTGAACCACTTAAACCGAACCAGATTTCCCTTTCCGGAATCGACATTGACGTCGAACCTGCTAACGGTAGCTGGCTCGTAAAAGCATTTTTCCGTTCTTCACTAGACCAACAGATTTCCGTTGGATCAGTCGAACTAATGCTACTAGACGAAGAAGGAAAAACGCTCGCTTCCGATGAATTCGATTTAAAAGAACTTGGTGATATCCCAGCGTGCAGCGCAAGACCTTGGGTGTTCGTATTTACGAAAGACAATATTTTTGTAGAACAACCACCTACAGAAAACTGGAAACTAGCGTTTAACGTCCAGTCAATGGTGCCACACAAACTAGAATTGGAACAAGCTTGGGAAGATGGTTTAACGGAAGAACAAAAAGATGGTCTTGCAAAAGTCGTCGAAGGACTTCCGAAATTGAAACCACGTGAAGTAAATATTAGTGGATTCCAAGTTAAACAGCAGGATGACGGCGGTATCGCAGCGTCTGTATTTATCCGCAACGGTCATTCGAAACAAATCAACATCGAAAAACTTCCTCTTGAACTGATTGACGCGTCTGGTGATTTAGTTGCCAGCGGCTCATTCGCTCTTGATCCGCTTTCTGTGAAGGCCAACACATCAAAACCATGGACATTCATCTATCCAAAAGAATTGATTCAAAAAGACGAGCCAGACTTGTCACGTTGGACAGTTCGTGTACCACAACAAAATGCTTAAAATCTAAAGCGCTGGAGTCTAGACGTAGAATAGCTCCCTTATCCACTACACGAGATTTTATAGCTTCCTAAACAACAAAAAAGGCTGCATATCCGAATCAGGTACTTTCTGATTCGGATGTGTAGCCTTTCTATATAGCTAGATTGAGTGATTCCCATTAAGTCACGCTTCAGGGACGCCTCCCCCGGCGCCAGTTGCTATTTTGCATTATATTGTATAGACCCGGCCCTTCGCTGTTTGGAGGGCTCAGGCTCCCCCTTCTAATGTACCTATACTTAGTTTATATGCTTTATTCAATACTTCCTCTTATCAAGTAAATCGCACGGCACTCTCTAAGATGCGACAGGCTTATGGCGAAAAAAGAAGACACCCCTCTCTTGTCACCGTATCCTGTGGCGACAAGGAGGGATGCCTAGTGTTTGAATAAATTGTTTTCCGGTTATTTTTAGTTAATCAACAAAGTGACTTTCTGTATATAAAAACGACAGAGATAAGTGTCCTATTAAGGCCGCTCATCTCTGTCGTTTTTTAGTATTAATTAGCTGAAGCAACTGCGTTTACGCCCGCGATGCGTTTTGCACCTACGTAGCGTTCACCCCAATAATAAGGATCGCTCAACTTATCAACGCGTACACCTTTTGATGTTGATGCGTGCGAAAATTTACCATCACCTATGTATATACCAACGTGTGAAACCCCTTTGCCTGACGTGTTGAAGAATACGAGGTCCCCAGTTTCTAAATCGTCTTTACTAACAGGAGTTCCTGATGCGTGCATGCTAGTGGTAGTACGCGATACATTAATATCATGTTGCTTGAACACATATGATACGTAGCCTGAGCAGTCAAAGCCACCTGTTGTGTTCCCACCATAACTGTACTTTACGCCAATGAGGCTTGTTGCAGTTTGTAAAATGTCAGCCGATTTGGATGAAGCTTCGACTTTCCCAACGAAAGGTGCGACGAGTAATAGAAATGACATAGCTATCATTAAAATTGTCTTTTTTAGCGTAAATGTAAGTTTCATACTCTTCCCCCAAAGGCTTAATTTATCTGAAATAATGATCTATTACAACATTAACACGCTTTAAACAACTTCTACATTACAATTACGTAACAATTCTATTACACTATTTGAATTATAATAGATTATTGAAATACGATTGTCATTTCATGGGGTTTATAGTTTTTTTAGAACGGGAATTTTGTAAAGTAGCATCTAATTTAATGGGAGGCGATTGAAGTGAGACATGAAGATGACATTTTAGATAAAACGAAAGAGTCTTTTCTTAAAGCACCAGAAAAACCCCACACGAAACATAACACTAGAAGCTGTTTCCATGATCCAAATCTCGATCACGCAGCAGGTGATTATGAACCCATTCAAGAAGATAGTCGTTTTCACGCATCCGACCAGGAGCGGACTGCTGGGAAATCTAATAAGGAAAGAAGATTTATGCAAAAAAAAATAGAACAACAACATTGTTCTGAAAAAGTTGGTGATAGTCGATCTATTATTGCTGCATTGGATCACGATCGACAATAACCTGTTTTTTCTATATCGACAAAGGAGAGTGCCTACTAGCTGTAGGCACTCTCCTTTTATTTGAACTTAATTTAAATATCAGGTCTGTTTATTAAACATTTATTCACATAAAACTCTAGTGAAAAGGGATTGATAACCTCCATTTTCACTGGAACATTTTTGGCTCGCTCTCGGCGAAATAAACGTGACAGATTTAAGAAGGAATTGCAATCATTCCTCCCTCGAGGGGCATGTATGACTTTAAATTATATAAGAAAATACCATAGAGAGAGCATCAGCACTCTGTGTACTAATGCATTTGGAGCGCTACGGATGAAGGACAACCATACAAAAAAATGTGTAGGGATGCGACAAAGCCACATCCCTACACATTCAGACATCTCGGTAATCGTAAAAGATGTTATTCAATCCAAGCGCAACTACACAAGTAACGCCCAGGGACTGATCAAATTATTTACTGGTTAATTTTGTTGAATCAACAGACGTACTTAAATTTCTAAATCCGTAATGATGATTACATCGTCGTGGTCCAATAATTTTGTAATTGGCCACTGAGCAGTTACGTTACCTTCAAGCAATTTCGTGATAGCTGCGCGTTTCTTTTCACCGAATGCTAATAAAATCAGTTTTTTCGCACCTAAAATCGAGCTGATTCCCATTGTTATAGCCGTTTCTGGAATCTTTTCATCATTTTCGAAGTACTGGCTATTCACACCTAATGTCGATTCCGTTAATTGTGCTACATGCGTGACCGAATCGAGAGGAGTTCCCGGTTCATTGAAAGCGATATGACCATTTTCCCCTACCCCTAGTAGCTGGATATCGAGTGGGTACTCTAATAAAAGATCTTCATAAGCTTCACATTCTTCAACCAAGTCTTCTGCCATTCCATCAGGAATATTTGTTTTTCTAAATTCTTTTTTATCAAAAAGATGTTCGCTCATAAAATAAGCGTAGCTATGCGGACTTGATTCTGGAATTCCGATATATTCATCCAGATTAAAAGTGACAATATTTGAGAAATCAAGATCCGATGCAGTCCATTTATTATAAACAGGAATCATAGTGCTTCCTGTCGCCAAACCAAGAACATTTAGACGTCCACTTTCAAGTTCGTTTTTAATAATTTCGCAAACATTTTCTGCGCCTTGCTCCGGGTTTTCAACTTTTATGATTTTTAGATTATTCATATAGATCAACCAACTTTCGATAAGATTTTGCTCACGCTTAATTGTAATTTCCCCAAACAGTCTGGTCAACTTTAATGGGACTAAACATACCACTTCCCCACTATTTCCATTTTTCACGCACATCCCACGACCTATATTAGATAACCAGCAAAAAGTCGTCAGAAGTGTGAAGAAAGAGTGAACAATTTGTAAAATCTCGTCTTACATCCCTCGGCATAGGGTTTTCCCTAATTCCCATATTAATCCTTGAGACTATGATATAAGTAAGACGGCGAATTCACTTCGCCGGGAATAGGGGGTGTAACAATGGGGAAAAGAAATCCAAAACAACATCAGCTCAATTCGAATGAACCTACACATAATTTGAAAGGGACTTTCATTGCCGTCATGCTGTTGGGAGTCGTCATTCTGGTATCTTGGTTCGGATTTTACGCACTTTTTTTATCTAGATAATAACTAAATCAGGAGGTCTACATATGCATCTGCATAAATATGAAAAAATTTGGCTCGCTTTCGGAATGGCTTCACTTGTTCTATTTCTAATTATTATCGGCTTGGCTGCTTTCTGGAAAGGGACGCACCCGCAAAGCCATATAGAAACCATCGATCCACAAAATGTTGAAGCGCACGAGGCTTTCAAACCTGAAAACCTCGGTATCAGTGAAGTGGCTGACGGTAAGTATAAAGTCAACATCGTTGCTTCTGCGTTCAACTATGATTTAGGGAAAGACAAAGATGGCGATGCAGTTAAAACGATTCGTGTACCAAAAGGCTCTACCGTTCTTTTTCAAATTACAACAAAAGATGTTGTCCACGGCTTCCAAATAGCCGGAACGAACGTCAACATGATGGTTGAACCCGGCCACATCAGCCGTTACGAAGCTGTCATGAAGAATACAGGCGAATTCACGATTGTCTGTAACGAATACTGCGGCATCGGTCACCACCAGATGTTCGGAACAGTGGAGGTGTATGAGTAATGACTAAAGTTCAATTACCGCTTTCTAAAAAAGAATCCAGCTTATATATGGCATACATGTGGGTTACTTACATCTCCCTTTTAATTGGAGGTCTGATGGGTCTATTACAGACATTTGTACGCTCCGGCAAATTCAAATTGCCGTTCAATATCGACTATTATACACTCTTGACCGTTCACGGCGTAATCCTTGGCCTTGTCTTAACTACCTTCTTCATTATCGGCTTCCAATTCTCTCTCATGGGGAAAACAGTCGGAATTTCGGATAAACAGTTGAAAGTCGCATGGCTAGCATTCTGGGTCATGGTGATTGGAACTATAATGGCTGCTACTACGATTCTTGTTGGTGAAGCATCCGTATTGTATACGTTCTACGCACCACTTCGGGCTCATCCGGCATTCTATATCGGTTTAGCGCTCGTTATTATCGGTAGCTGGATTGCTGCATTCGTCAACTTCCATCAGCTTTATGTATGGAAAAAAGCACATAAAGGTGAAAAATCACCATTACCAGCATTCATGGTTATTATTAATATGCTTATGTGGTTCATCGCAACAATTGGCGTAGCAACATCTGTCCTAGTTATGTTCATCCCTTGGTCACTCGGCTACACAGAAACAATCAACGTGTTACTAAGCCGTACGCTATTTTGGTATTTCGGGCATCCACTCGTTTATTTCTGGTTACTTCCAGCTTATATGGCATGGTATGTCGTCATTCCTAAGATTATCGGCGGAAAGCTATTCAGTGATTCACTTGCTAGAATGGCCTTCATCCTATTGCTATTGTTTTCAATTCCGGTCGGGTTCCATCACCAGTTGACAGAACCGGGTATTGACCCTACTTGGAAATTCATTCAAGTTGTTCTGACTTTCATGGTTGTTGTTCCATCATTGATGACAGCGTTCTCGATTTTCGCTTCATTTGAAGTAACAGGCCGACGAAAAGGCTATAAGAGCTTATTTGGCTGGTTCAAGAAGCTCCCATGGAAAGATGTACGATTCCTAGCACCATTCATTGGGATGGCTGCATTCATTCCAGGTGGCGCAGGCGGCATTGTAAACGCATCTCACCAAATGAATGCGCTTGTTCATAATACAATTTGGGTTACAGGTCACTTCCATTTAACTGCTGCAACAACAGTCATTCTGACATTTTTCGGGATTACGTATTGGCTTGTTCCTCATTTGACTGGCCGAAGACTGACTCCACGGTTGAACAGACTCGGAATCATCCAGACTTTTATTTGGACATTCGGTATGACAATTATGTCAGGTGCTATGCATATCCAAGGATTACTAGGCGGCCCCCGTCGTTCTAGCTTCTCCGAATATGCAGGCGGAGAACAAGTTGCCACATGGATCAATTACCAGATTGCGCAAGCAGTCGGCGGAACAATTCTATTCATCGGTATTCTATTGATGGTCTATATTTTCATCCAGCTTACATTCTTCGCACCACGCGGCGTTCAAGAATATCCGATTGCCGTAGAAGAAGATAATGCAGAGCCTACTCCCAAAATTCTCGAAAACTGGTATTTGTGGATCGGAATTACAATTGCATTAATTCTGTTCGCTTATACAATTCCTGTTATTGATATAATGAAACATTCTCCACCAGGGTCACCGCCATTCGACTGGCTAATTGGTAGATGAAAATTTGAATGAAAAAGCCTAGATCTCAGGGTCCTGTCCAGAGATCTAGGTTATTTTTGATTTCTTAAGGTTGGATTATCGTGAATCAACAGACGTAGCGATTTATCTACTTGTAAGGGAAAATCCTACTCTAGTTATCCCATAAAAAGAAGCCTCTTACCCAGCCTAAATTCTCCCGGGTAAGAGGCTTTTATCAATTATAAGTTATTTGCTACTCGTTCAACTGCAGCTGCTACATTGAGATGAACGTTTGGATCGAGTGGATGAGGAACAAGGTCGCCCGGTTTCGTGCTGTCAACAATCGCTAGTGCAGCAGCGATTAGCATCGGATACGTAATTTCCTTTGCATGCGCATTAAGCGCACCGCGGAAAATACCTGGGAAACCAAGAATATTATTGACGAGACGGCCATCCGCTGCAAATGCCGCGCCTGCTGCAAGTGCATCTTCCGGTGAAATTTCAGCGTTTGGATTGGACAAAGCCAAAATAATTTGCCCTTTTCGTATCATTTCAGGTTTAATAAGTCCGGAAACGCCTGTAGTGGCTACGATAATATCACATGTCGCCATCAGTTCTTCAAGTGAATCTACAACGGTGCCACCGTGTTCAGCAAGCCTCTCCCGTGCAACTTCATTACGGTCGACACCACGCATCTCTTTCACGCCATAATTCATCAGCATACGGCTGATCGCCAGACCTGCAGCACCAAGCCCGATTTGTCCGACAACAGAATCCGAGATTTTCACACCAGTTTGTTTACATGCAGACAATACAGATGCCAATGTCACAACTGCTGTACCATGTTGGTCATCATGCATGACTGGAATCGATAGTTCTGCTTTCAACCGCTCTTCAATTTCAAAACAGTGCGGCGACCCGATGTCCTCTAGCAGTATTCCGCCGAATCCTTGCTGAATATGCTTGATTGTTTCTACAACCTCATCTGGATCACTAGTATTGAGCAAAATAGGTATGCCGCTTATTCCCGCGAATTGATCGAATAGGACAGCTTTTCCTTCCATTACTGGCATTCCAGCGACAGGTCCGATATTACCAAGACCCAGAATTGCTGTGCCATCCGTCACAATCGCGACGGTGTTTGAGATTCCTGTGAAATATTTCGCCTGTTCTGGATCATTCTTAATAAGCTCACAAACGTTTGCAACGCCTGGTGTGTAGACACGTCGCAAATCACCTAACGAGCGGATTTCCATACGGCCTTTCATATGTATCTTTCCGCCTTCGTGAGCTTGTAACACATCATCTGTTACCGCATGAACGCTAATTCCTGCTCCAATTTGGTTAACCGCTTCGACAATCTTCATCAATTGTTCTTCGCTCGAACATTGAATTGAAATATCACGAATCGTCGATAATGTACCCACTTTTATGGTTTGAATATCACCAATATCTCCATCTAATTGTCCAATAGCTAACGCTACTTTCGCAAAATTACCGGGTACTGAAGGTGTTTCGATAATTAGATTACGCATAAATTGCACTTGTTCCATTATAAAACCTCCTGATTATACTAGCCAGTCCCCATTTTACACGTCTAGGACCAGGTCGTAAACACTTTATGACTTTGGACATAATAAATCGCAAATTTATACATTTCCGCTAGAATAAAGCATATCATCCCCATTTATATGAAAATCGCGATCGCCTTGGTAGACTCGATAATTAGGAAGTATGGAGTTCAATCCCTCCGAAAAGGCAACGGACTTGGAACTTTCCGGACTACTTATTATCCAAAAAGTTGTCACCTGAAGTCTAGACTCTGTTCCGTGTCAAAAACTTATACTTTGAAAATCCAAAAGCACTTTTAACGACAATGCTATAAAGATGACATGAGTAATTCCATTCCATACCACTTCGGCTCGCTTCGAACGAAATGATAACTGTATCTTTACCAGGGGTTAAATGTGACTGGAAAAGACTCCGTCACTTCTAGCCATACTCTTTTCAGTAATACTGTTGAGAATAGATGACATTCTATGGAGTGTATAAGTGCCCGAAGATGCAATTTCAGGCACTCTTGCACGTTGTACAATGCGTTCCTTGCTTACTTTTAGTAAAGATTATGCATCTAAGCTTGTGATGCCTTATAGAAAGTGACACATCTTTAAATTAAGTAAGAAAAAACCACAGAGAAAGCATCAGCCGCCAAAATTGCATCTTTGGCGGCTTTTCTCCATGTAGATGCGCCTCTATTCTTTCGTCCCAAAAAACCTCAGCACTCTGTGTACGTATCCATTTGGAGCGCGACGGATGAAGGACAACCAGACATAACGGTCATCGTTATATAGAAGTCATTCAATCCAAGCGATCCAAAAAGCATTACTATACAAGTAGCGGCCAGGGGGTAATCAAGCTAATATCTGGTTACTTTCGGTTATTAAGCAGACGTGATATATTCTCCGCATATAAGGAACTTGAATGATATTTTAAACCATGTATATTAATAATGTAAAAACATCAAACTCTATCTCTTTTTAATAGTCTACAATATTCGACAATTTTCTCGGAATACTGTCGAATTTGTTAGACTATTACCCCCCCATTCAGTTATAATCAAAAGTAATGAATTTTGTTACATCATTCTCACAAGGAGTTGCAGTTTACTTGTCTTTAAAGAAAAATTTTGTGCTCGGGCTTCTGCTATTTGCTTTATTTCTTGGTGCTGGTAATATTATTTTCCCACCACTTCTAGGACAAATGGCGGGAGACGAGCTTTTCATTGCTATGATAGGATTCCTAATTACAGGAGTCGGATTACCTCTAATTGCAGTTCTCGCAATTGCTAATGCAGGTGGCGGCTTAGAAACTATCGCAAATCGGGTCAACCCTTATTTCGGAATTATCTTCACAATGATTGTCTATATGGCAATTGGGCCATTTTTCGGTATTCCGCGAACAGCAACTGTTTCATATGAAATCGGGATCCTCCCGTTTTTGCCTGATAGTGTTTCCGGCTCAAGCTGGCCACTTGTATTGTTTACGATTATCTTCTTTATCATCACAGTTGCGCTTGCACTGAATCCTGCGAAATTTGTCGATCGTATCGGTAAAGTATTGACACCTATACTATTCTTAGTCATTGGTGCACTTGCTGTGAAAAGTATTGTGTCGCCTATGGGCGAAATCGGACAAGCTCAAGGTGAATTTAAAACGAACGCGTTTTTCCGCAGCTTTGTTGAAGGATATTTAACGATGGATGTCATTGCGGCACTTGTATTTGGAATCGTTGTTATTAACGCACTTAAAGCTGAAGGCGTAACAGAAAACCGCGCTGTCATGAAATCCATGGTCTTTGCAGGACTTGTTGCCGCTGTCGGACTAGCGGTTGTATACATATCACTTGGATATATTGGTGCAACGAGTGTCAATGTTGTCGGGTTACAAGATAATGGGGGCTCAGTTCTTGCACTCGCATCAACTGTTTTGTACGGGCCATTTGGAACGATTATTCTGGCATTAACGATTGTTTCCGCCTGTTTAACAACATCAATCGGTCTCGTTTCAGCATGTGCACAGTATTTTAAGCAGGTATTTCCACGAAACTCATATAAGACATATGTCTTCATTTTTGCGGGATTCAGCACAATTATTGCAAACGTCGGATTGACGCAGCTTATTTCTATTTCAATACCGGTTCTGCTAACAATCTACCCACTTGCCATTGTTCTGATGCTTATGTCCTTCATCGACAAATCGTTTGACAGAAAACCAATAGTCTATATCTTAGCGCTTCTAGCAACTGCTTTTGTGAGTATCTTTGACGGATTAAAAAGTGCTGGAATCGACATAAAACCTGTGAATGATGTGCTTGCTCATCTTCCGCTCTATGAACAGCAGATTGGTTGGCTCTTGCCAGCGATTGTCGGTGGCCTTATTGGCATTGTACTTAATGCGTTACGCTCAAAACGTTTTTAATTTTCGGAATTAACCCGTTTTTCTTTCCAATTTAAGTTATACTGAATGATAATTCAGTATTTTGGAGGAGTGTCCAGCGAAGATGAATTTTCATGACATGACAATGGCAGCTATTTGGCTTAAAATCGATGAAAAGTTGAACGAGGAACCGGGTCCAATAAAAGAGATGGCTACCACCTACTCATTCAATCTATCCGGGGAAGATGGCGGTCTATATGGCTTAAAGTTAGCTGATGGCAAAGCCGAAACGATTACCGGTGATCCTGGGGAAGTCGATTGCGCACTAACGATGAGTGTGAGTGATTTCAAGAAATTGCTTGCTGGCAACTTGAATTCGACTGCTGCCTTTATGATGGGGAAACTCAAAGTTAAAGGGAATATTGGCTTTGCGTTAAAGCTAGAAAGTTTATTGAAACAGTATTCGTTTTGAAGAAAATAGACCGGCTTCCGCATAAAACGGGGGCCGGTTTTATATTGCCATAAAATTATCTATTGCTTTATTGTAGTGACTTCCTTATTTTCCTCTAACTCTTTTTCCATCATCCATTTCAACATTGCCTTTATACCCTCTTGATACGGTGTTGCGGGCACCTGACCAATTTCAGTTTAATATTTCTTACCCCTTTAAGTGTTTCATAAAGCATTGTATTTTCTGCATAAGGTCCATAAAAATCCGAAAAATGTACAATCTTTCCGTTTCTCCCCTATTAGATAAAACAGGACAGTAAAACGATTCAATTATTTTGGTAAACACAAAATAATTGATGGATGTTCTTTATATAAATCTTATAATACCGTTCAATCAGCAGATTTAGAAACAGTCATTCGGTTATCTCAATATATATAAATACTTATGATAATTATGTTAAGGCGCCTTACAAGGGGCAGCCGAAGCGTATTCAACGAAACTATTTATATCAACATATATAAATAGTCCAATACCCCCTTCCGCAATACTTCTGCAACACAATTGTAACGCAAATGTAATTAAACAGTCTATTGTTCTAGTTCTATTATTCAGATAGAATACATATATAGAACTGTTTGTCGTGGAGAGGGGAAAATAGATGAAGAAGAAAGTTTTTTCTGTGCTGGCGACGTTTACCCTAGCGACGTTTATCTTTGTCGGGAGTGCGGAAGCAGCAACTAAATCATATACCGTCAAACCCGGTGACACGCTATGGAAAATCGCTACAAAGCATAAATTAACTGTAGAAGAATTGAAAAGCTTAAATAGCCTTGCTTCCGATTCAATTAAAACCAATCAAAAATTGGCCGTTTCTTTAAAAGGTATGGTTAGTCAAAAACCAGGAACAGTCAATTCATCCCCATCAAAAACAGTAAATAAGAAAGTTGTCACTGTAATAAAAGAAACTTCTTCAACTAACTCATGGAAGAATGCGGTTGCAACAACCGCGAAGCCAACGGAGCCGACTCTTACTTCCAATAAGATTTTACTTAATGCGGTCGATATTTCACTTCCACTTTTGGGAACACCCTACGTTTGGGCCGGTGTAAATAAAGAGGGTTTTGACTGCAGCGGATTCATTAACTATGTATTTAGCGAGGCAGGACTTGATATGCCTAGACTTGATACAATTGGTATGCATTCCAATTCATTTAGTGTGGACGAGCCTATACCAGGCGATTTGGTGTTTTTTGAAAACACATACCGCAGTGGCATTTCGCACGCTGGAATTTATTTAGGTGAAGGTAACTTCATCCATGCCGCTACGGAGAAAGTTGAAATTTCTTCAATTAATTCAGTTTACTGGAAAGATAAATTCACAGGATTTAAACGTTTTAATCAGCTTAACTGATACTTTCAGCTTCCCTATTAGTGGGGAAGCTTTTTTTGTGTTGGCATCATTGAGTTTTTGATATCTATTGGACAGTAATGTAGAACTCGCGCGCTATCCCCATCCTTCTTTTCTTCGAAAAAAAATTCTATCTATTCAAAAAGAAGATTGTAAGTTACAATACAGTTGACACGTGTCAAGACACCAAGACAACCTTGTATCGTTTTAGGCATTTGCCTCATACGATAAAGGGAAACTTCAATTAGTGGAATACAAAAGGGGGAATTACTCATGAAGAAAAACAGTATGTGGTCACTTAACTTCACAACAGCTGCACTTGTCCTTATACCCGCAGCAATCGGCATCAACTATCTAGGGAAGTTGTTTGCTGGCTTGCTTAAATTACCACTATGGCTCGACTCAATTGGTACAGTGCTTGCTAGTATGCTAGCAGGTCCGATTATAGGTGCCATTGCAGGAATTGTGAACAATATTATCTATGGCTTCACAGCCGATCCTATTTCATTTGTTTATGCGATTACATCCGCAGTCATTGGTCTTATCGTGGGAATCATGGCCTATAAAGGATGGATTGCAAATGTAGGAAAAGCGCTTGTACTTGGACTCGTCGTCGGCTTGATCGCCGCCACAGTTTCAACTCCACTCAATATTATGTTTTGGGGCGGACAAACGGGAAATGTTTGGGGGGATGCACTTTTCGCCATGATGATGGCACAAGACATGCCGCTTTGGTTTGCATCGTTCGCAGACAGCATTGTCGTTGACGTACCTGATAAAATGGCGACCGTTCTAATTAGTTTCCTTATCTTCAAAGGATTGCCTAAAAACTTGACGCATTTGTATGACAACCGTTCGGAAATAGAGCGTCTCTAAGAATTGAGTAAGCGCTCTAGTTCATCTGGCCGCTTACTTAAGATTATAAGTTAGGGGGGTTCGCGTGAAAAACATGACACTATATGTAGATAAGAAATCGGTCATCCATGACATCGATCCGCTTTCCAAACTCTTATTCGTATTCATTTCAATCGCAATAACATATATCCTTCCGACTCATTTATTCGTCATCTCTGTTTTGGCGTTTACCTTCATTGTTCTTCTCGTTGGAAAAGTATTCACGTACATTTTCCCGGTTATTGGCGTCAGCATGCTGTTAATAATATCCATCGTTATTGTTCAAGGATTCTTCCACCCCGACCGCGCGACACTACTTTTTGAAATTGGACCACTACCTGTTTATAAGGAAGGATTTGCATTCGCATTCCTGCTCACACTACGTATTATAAATATGGTTTGTGCGTTCGGCGTTCTCATCTTAACGACCAAACCGGATCATCTTGTCGACTCCCTTATCTATAAGGGAATGTCTCCTAAGATCGGTTATGTTTTTCTGTCGGTTTTGCAGATTATCCCGCAAATGATGGCAATGACCAGCAAAATCACCGATGCACAGCGATCCCGCGGAATGGAAAAAGAAGGTAAATTAAAAACGCGCATCAAATCATTCATCCCACTTCTTGGTCCTGTAGTGCTGAATTCACTGAACGATACGCGTGAACGGTCTATTGCGCTTGAAATACGCGGTTTCAATGCAAAAGGAACAAAATCATTTTTGAATGAATCCTTTCATTATAAATACGGTCTTATCTTGAAATTAATACTTGTCATCCTATTATTCGCCGCTATCGTCTGGAGGATTGTCTTATGAACAGTATCCGTGTCGAAAATCTGAAATATAAGTATCCGAACACTGATACATTCGCGCTTGACGGTATTTCATTCACAGTTAATAAAGGGGAATTCATCGGCATCGCAGGCATGAATACCGCTGGCAAAACGACGTTATGTTATGCACTAAGCGGTTTAGTCCCCCACTTTTTCAAAGGGTCATATGGTGGTGATGTTTTCATTGGCGATATGAACGTATTTACACATGAAATCAGTGCTATTACAGCGAAAGTTGGACTCGTTTTTGAAAACCCATTTTCCCAAATGACCGGAGCCAAATTCACAGTATATGACGAAATCGCGTTCGGGCTTGAAAACCTAGGTCTCCCTCGCGATGAAATGCATGCACGAATCAATGAAAGTATGCAGTTTCTCGATATCGAAGATCTGAAGGATAAAAATCCATTTTCTCTATCCGGAGGTCAAATGCAACGTCTCGCAATAGCCAGCGTCATCGCCATGAAACCGGATATTTTAATACTTGACGAACCTACGTCACAGCTCGATCCACAAGGTTCCGAAGAGGTTTTCCGCGTCGTTGAAAAACTGTCGAAAGAAGGTATGACGATTATTATGGTCGAGCAAAAGATGGAGAAACTCGCCGCCTACTCCGATCGTATTTTTCTCATGCATGAAGGAAAATTGAAAGATTCTGGATCACCTTCTGAAATTTTTTCACGTGATGATTTACACACTTTCGGAGTGGAATCACCCGTTTATACAAAAGTCGCAAAAGCGCTGAATATAAAAAATAAAGTGACTGGCCTCTATCCTATTTCACTTGAAGAAATGCCTGCAAGCGGAATTACCAAAGCAGATATACAGGTAATCAGTGAAACTACACCTTTACTGAATACCGTTAGTCCTGAAATTATCGTAAAGAATCTCCAGTTCAGCTATAAAGAAGAAAACCCCATTTTACATGGGGTCAGCGTCATGTTAAGTGGCGAACCTACAGCCATTATCGGGCAAAATGGTGCGGGAAAAACAACTTTTGTCAAACTGTTGAAAGCGTTATCAAAACCAGTTTCTGGCGATATTATCATAAATGGAACGAACACGAAAGGCACGACCGCCGCAAAACTTGCTAGCACCATCGGACTCATTTTCCAAAATCCGAATGACCAGATTTTCAAAAATAATGTGTTGGATGAAGTAATGTTTGGGCCTCTCAACGTCGGACAGACACCCGAAGTCGCACGAGTGAATGCAGAGAAGATGCTTAAACTGGTTGGACTGTCGAACAAAGCAGGAGATAATCCGTACGATTTAAGCCTCGCCGAACGTAAAATGATTACTGTCGCAGCTATTCTTGCTATGGATACAGACATTGTTATTTTTGACGAACCAACTATGGGGCAAGATGTACATGGTAAGGCGATTCTGAAAGAAATTATCCGTGGGTTGCATATACAAGGCAAACTTGTGCTGTGCATTTTACACGACATGGATTTTGTAGCCGAAACCTTTAGCCGGACAATTGTTTTTAGTAGCGGACAATTACTATTCGACGGTCCAACTCGTGAAGCATTCGCTGATCAAGCTATCCTTCACACCGCACGACTTGAGCAACCTCATATTACGCAACTTGCCCGTCAGATGGGCTATGAGGGAATTCTATTAACAGAAAGTGAATTAATTCGTGAATAAGTAACAGACCGCCATGGACTGAATCCATGACGGTCTGTTTTATTTCCTATATATCCTGAAGCTCATACATACACTTCATTAGAGAAATTATCTTGCAGAGTATCCGCCATCAATAACAAGTTCTGCACCTGTAATGTATGCAGCTTCGTCTGATGCCAAGAAAAGAACCGCGTTCGCAACGTCTTCAGGCTTACCAAGACGAGCAAGTGGTGTCATTTTAACAAGCATTGTAACCACGTCTTGTGAAGATTCTAGCCCCTTCGTCATTGGTGTTTCGATAATACCTGGGAAGATCGTGTTAACACGTACTCCAAATTTCCCGAAGTCTGCTGCAGCCGCTTTTGAAATCGCGCGAACCGCTCCTTTTGATGCCGCATAAGGGTTAAAGCCCATTCCGATAAGTGCTGTGTATGAAGAGATATTGACGATTGAACCTTTAGATACTTCTTTCATAAACGGAAGTACATGTTTCATACCAAGGAATGGTCCGAAACTATTGATGTCCGACAGTCTGCGCCAGTCTTCAATTGTAATGTCATTCATCCCTTTTTCAGTAGAAATACCAGCGTTGTTAATTAAGATATCAATCTTTCCAAGCTTAGCAACCACTTTTTCAACTGCTACTTTCCACTCTTCATCAGAAGTGACATTCAATTTAACTGTCATCACATTTTCAAAGCTGCCCCACTTTTCTTCAAGTGCCGCTTCATTAATATCTGCTGCAACTACAGTAGCACCTTCAGCTGTAAACATCTTGACCATCATTTCTCCCATACCTGATGCGCCACCTGTTACGAATGCAACTTTATCTTGTAATCTACCCATTATTACCACTCCATCCAAATATACTTTAACGTCTAAAGAATAGTCCTTTTCCGAGTCACTTGCAATTTATTTGCTTTAAGCAAACGCGCTGAATTCTGTCCCTCATTTTCTTCATTGAAGACATCTGTACTAATTATAAGCCCTTGTTACTTTAACTTTTGTGGGATTTACTTGAAAGAGGAATTTACCTAGTCATTAGGCGTTTTCTTAGATATGTTCTTCGGGATTTCCGATTTAGTAAAAGATATTTTTTTCACGAATAAATGACTGCTCTTTTCAATCAATATCACACGATAACGTCTTCAGCATTGTCGTAGCATTAATTTATATTACCCAAAATAGCCCCGAGTATACCGATACTTCTGATTGACCTACTCATTTCGATTTTTCTATTCCCTGATAAAGTAGAAATGATTTGGAAAGCATTCTGTGGGATCGCCAATCCATGCCCAAATTGATCAGTCTACTGAAGCTCCCCTTCATTATTGCTGCAATTGATTCGCTGTTATCAGCTGTTGCTGCAGCTGGCATAAAAAGCGGCCAAATTAAAAATCGAAAGAAAGACTACCCAATTATAATGAGGCAGTCTTCCTTTCGATTTATCCTTTTATTCTACATTATCGACGAGTACTGTCGCAATTCCAGGGAAAAACGACAAGACGACCATGAAAACAAGCATAATGATGGCATAGGGTATGACACCTTTAACTATTTCACTAATCGTATTTGATTTATCCAACCCTTTCAAAACAAACAAATTTAACCCTACTGGAGGGGATATCAATGCCAGTTCCATATTTATCACCATGATGATTGCAAACCAGATTGGATCGAACCCAAGTGCGACGATGATTGGATAGAGAATTGGCAATGTAATAACAAGAATTGAAACCGTCTCGAGAAACATTCCCAAAATCAAAAGCACTATATTGATCAAGATAAAAATAATCCATGGGTTAATATCCTGAGACGTCGCAAAGCTCACAATCGATTGTGGTATTTGTAAAATCGTTAGGATAAATCCTAGTAACATGGCTCCTATGATAATGAACAAAATCATTGTATTGGTTTTTACAGTCGCTAACATAATTTCTTTTAAATTCGAAATAGTTAAATTCTTATAAACAAATGCAGCAATTGCAAAGCTAAAAACAACCCCAACTGCAGCCGCTTCAGTTGGTGTGAAAATTCCCGTATAGATTCCACCGATAATTACTATTGGCAACATTAGTCCCCATATCGCTTTCCTCGATGCTTCAAGTCTCTCGACCCATGTAGCAGGAGCATCTTTAATATGTCTAGTTTGATAGGCTGAGAAAATCATAAATGCTACTGTTAAAATAGCTCCAGGAATGATTCCTGCGATGAAGAGTTTACCTACGGATTCACCAGTTACTGAGCCGTAAATAATCATTGGTATGCTTGGTGGTATCAAAATTCCGAGTGTTCCACCTGCAGCAAGTAGTCCTAATACATGACGCTTATTATAACCTCTTCTTACCATCTCAGGTAGTGCCACGGACCCTACGGTTACGGCAGTAGCAACACTCGATCCGGAAATCGCAGAAAAAATTGTACAACAGAAAAGCGTCGCAATTGCAAGTCCTCCTGGAAAATGACGGAACCATCTGCTTGCCATCTCATATAGATCCCGCCCGACACCACTAATCACCAATACTTGGCTCATTAATACGTACATTGGTAATGCTGTCAGCGTAAAATCATCTAAAGCTTTGAATGATATTATCGGAACTTGCATAAAAGCGAATGTACCACCATTAAAGAAGAACATGCCGGCAACTGCTAATAATCCAAGGGTGAATGCAACGGGGAGACCGAGCACCAGAAGGGCACCCATTCCTCCAGTAAAAAAGAAACTCATATGTGCTCTCCTCCTTTATGTATGCCGCCATCAATAATTTGCATGATAAATGCAATACATAATAGCGCCCCACCCACCGGAAGAACTAACTCCGGCAGGTACATAGGAACACGTAACAAGGATGATGAAGTAACCCCTAGTGAATAAGTTTTCATAACATGGAGAAAACCATATAGAGTAAAAATGATGCTAAACACCAATCCCAGTGTATTTGAAATATAGGCAAGAACTGTTTTCATTCGATCATTCACATTATTTATCAATAAATCTACCGTAATATGAGAATAGGTTCTTACCGCAAAGGCACTGCCTAAAAAACAGCTGCCGATGATTGCATAAATCGATAGCTCCGTCGCCCACGAAGTTGGCTTATTAAAAAACGATCGTGAGATAACTTCGTAAAAGGTCATTACAGTCGTAATAAGAATTAGAACCCCGGCAGTATAAGCTCCCCATTTAATTAAATGATCAAAAAAGATATATATTTTTTTCACTAACTTTTCCTCCTTAAAAACAATCACGACTTTATTTCTTATCTGTCATTTCAAGTAGCTCTTTACCTAGGTCCCCAGAGTTTTTCGTGAACGCTCCTCGAACCGGTGCTGCAGCTTCTTTCCATTCAGGTAAGTCTTCTTCTGGAACAACGTAAACTTCCATACCTTTTTCTTCAAGCTCTTTCGCAGATTTAGAATCTTCTATTTCCGCTTGCTCACGGATCCATACTTCAGTTTCTTTTGCTGTTTCTTCAATTAGTGCTTGCGTTTTTTCTGGCAAACCGTCCCAGTAATCTTTATTCACGGTTAATAAAAATTCGAGGTAAGCGTAATTGTTAATCGTCAAATACTTTGTCACTTCATCATATTTCCTCTGAAGCATTGCTGTTGTACCTGATGTCGCTCCATCAACTGTGTCACGTTGAAGAGCCATGTAGACTTCGCCGCCTCCCATGAATACCGGAGATGCGCCATATGCTTTTATCAATTCAGATGGAATATCACCGATACTTCTGATTTTCAGTCCTTTAAAATCGGAAGGTGATTTCAATGGTCGTTTGTTATTTGCAAACTGGACGTAACCATAATCAGCAAAAATCAACACTTTTGCTCCTTTTTCCTCCATTGCTCCACGTAATTTATCACCAAATTCCCCGTTCACGGCATCCCCTACTGCCGTATAGTCATTAAATATATAAGGAACGTCGAATATCCCCATTGCAGGAACTGTTGATGCCCATAAGGTAGAGGAGTTCACACCCATCTCGACTCCGCCTGACAATAAGGACTGATTCATATCCTTATCACTTAATAATTGGCCAGCCGGATATACCTGTACATCTACTTTGCCACCCGATTTTTCAGTTACATCTTTTGCAAACTTCTCAATTCCTACAGAGATATGGTGATCCTGAGGCAAGTTATATGCAAGACGAATTGTCGTAGCTTCAAATCCATCCTCATTCGTTGCCGCACCATCTTCGTTTGTTTCATTACCAGATTCACTACATGCCGATAACAGTAATCCCGCAATAATTGTATAAATCATTACTGACATCCACTTCTTCATCTTCTCATCCCCTTATCTTTTTTTCTTTCAACGTGTCGGATACGCCCCAACGGGTTTTTTGAAGATAAACTCGCGGCATAATCCGCAGCATCCAACAATTTCTCGAAATCTACACCAGTGTCGATATTCATTCTTTCAAATAAGTAAACGAGGTCCTCAGTAGCCAAATTCCCCGCCGCTCCTGGCGCAAACGGACATCCACCAATCCCACTAGCAGCCGTTTCAAATATAGTTACACCCGCTTGATAAGCAGCGTAGGCATTGGCCGAACCGAGCCCTCTTGTGTCGTGCAAGTGGATAGTAACCGGTATATAGCCTGCTATCCGTAATACTTTTCCCATTAAGTGTTCTACTTGATCTGGAGTAGCGATACCGATCGTATCCGCAATGCCAATACGATCCGCTCCCGCCTCTTTAACCTTTTTGACAAGGGACAGTACTTGCTCTTCTGAAACTTCTCCTTCATACGGACAGCCGAAACTGACTGCAATAGAAAAACAAGTTTTTACTCCATCATTTTTTGCTTGTTTTACAACTGTTTTAAACTGATTCAAATTATCCTCGATCGACATGCCTATATTTTTTTCATTGAATGTTTCCGTTGCGGAACTTACCCAATTAACCTCGTAAAGCTGGTGTATTCGAGCACGTTCATACCCTTTTAAATTTGGAATAAGTGCAATCGATTCTAATCCTTTAAAAGAAGATACTGCCTTTACGACAGCACTTGCATCAGCCATTTGTGGAACTTTTTCTGGATGAACAAAGGATGTTACTTCGACTTTTGAAACGCCTGATTCAACCAGCATTCTTACAAGAGTTGCTTTTTCCTCCGTCGATACAGACTTCGGGTCATTTTGTAAACCGTCTCGCGGACTAACGTCAATTATTGTTACATCCGGCATTTAAACGACTCCCTGCTCTTTCAGTCTTTTAAAATCTTCAATAGAAAACTTCATGAATTCCGTATATATCTCTTCGTTATGTTCCCCCAGTGCGGGTCCGTTCCACTCAATTCCACCTGGTGTACCTGATAATTTCGGTACGATGCCAGGTACTAAAACTTTTCCTCCATTCGGCAAATCTACTTCACACAACATGTCACGTGCTTTATAATGTTCATCTTCAACAATTTCTTGGATTCCATAAATAGGTCCTACAGGCACTGACGCTTCATCCAGTATTCTTTGCACTTCTTTTAACGAGTGCTGTTTCGTCCACTCTTCGATTGTTGCATCAATGAATGTAACATCGTCCGCACGTCCTTGATTTGATCCGTAGTTAGAGTCGTTAGCAAGGTCTTTTCTTCCAATGGCAGTCATGAGACGCTTAAATATCTTATCTCCATTTCCGCCAATCACTACGTGTTTTCCATCAGCACATAAATACGTATTGGACGGTGCGATGCCTGGCAATGTAGTGCCCGATCTCTCCCGTACATGGCCGGTAAGATCGTATTCTGGAAGTATGCCTTCAAGTAAACTGAAAACAGATTCATATAACGCTACGTCCACAACTTGCCCTTTCTTTTCAGAATCTTCATCCCTCGCCCGCAGTGACATTAGCGTACCAATAACTGCATACAAACCTGCCACCATATCGCCAAGTGCAATGCCAACACGAACCGGTGGAAGTTCCGGATACCCCGTTAAATAACGGAGACCGCCAATTGCTTCTGCAACACTACCGAACCCTGGCTTTTCTTTATAGGGACCAGTTTGTCCATATCCTGAAATGCGTGTAAGTATGATGGATGGATTGATTTTCTGCATATCTTCGAATCCAAGTCCCCATTTTTCCAACGTACCCGGTTTGAAGTTTTCGAGAACTACATCTACTTTTCCAATAAGGTTTTTCACGATTTCCTGTCCCTGTTTTTCTCGCATGTTTACAGTGATAGACTTTTTATTCCTTCCTTGGACGTACCACCAGACTGACGTATCCTTATCCATAACACGCCAATTCCGTAGCGGATCACCACTCGTTGGTTCTTCCACTTTAATTACTTCCGCCCCAAACTCCGCGAATATTTTCCCCGCAAATGGCGCCGCAACTATATTTCCTAATTCTAGAATCCTAATTCCGTCTAATGGTTTTCTAGTCATTTTTTGAACCTCCTACTTTTGCATAGCTGACTTCATAAATAACTTATAATCCTCTTCAATATGTTGTTTCATCAGTTTTCTAGCCCTTTTATTGTCTTGGTCCACAATTGCTTGAAAAATTTGTAGATGCTCCGCACTTGCGTCTACCACGCGCTTTGGATCGAATTCAAGTATCGCTTTCCGATAAAGACTGTTCACGCCTCTTAATTGTGAAGTCATCGAGATGAGGAATGGGTTTCCACTTGCACGGACGATTGATTCATGAAAACTGACATTGACATCGTACACATTTTTCAAGTAATTATCGGACGTTACTTTTTCCATTTTCAAAATATGCAAACGAATTTCTTCTAACTGTTCTGCTGAACGCCTCTCCGCTGCGTAATAGGCGGCGAGTGACTCAATCTCAACCCTGCATTCATACAGATACCTGAAATCTTCAATTGAGGGTTTGACAACTGTCACTCCCCCTGACTTATTGACAGACAACAGACCATCTTTTTCAAGCATCCTAACCGCTTCCCGTATAGGACTTCGACTCACTTGCAGTTCTTCCGCAATTTTTTCTTCTATGAGCCTTTCTCCCGGATTAATACGCCCGAGAATTATATCTTCTTTTAAATGCTCATAAACTTGCGATGTTAAAGTTGATTTCTTAATCACAGTCTTTGTCATAAGTTAATTCCTCTTTTCGTCGACTGTATACAATTATCTATAGAGTCAGAATAGGCTAATTATTTTAATTAGTCAATATTATTTCTACATAGTTAATTATGAAAATTATTATGTACAATCGACATACTTTAAATTGAAAAGACCTTCATACACTGCAATTAGCGCAGTGTAAGAAGGTCTTTTATTATTTACTCAACAGTGATGCTTTTTTCAACGTCTCCGCCAAAACACGCGCGCCAATATCAAGAGCTTCCTTGTTAAACGTCATGTCTGGATGATGAAGCCCTGGACCAAGATCTGCCCCGATACCGATCATTGCAGCTTTTAATTTCGGATTATGAATCGTATAGAAATGGAAATCATCACTGCCTGATGTAATGATATCGGGTGCGTATCCCTCTTCCCCAACAGTTGCCAAAATAGCTTCCCTTGCAATAGTTGTCGCTTCTTCGGATACTTCTGCAGCCGGTGTATAGTCACTCCATGCCAATTCAATTTCCACACCATGCATCTGCCCGATCGCTTGAATCCCTTGGGTAATGCGTTTCTTCAACTCATGCAATACTGTATTGGATTGCGCTCGAGCATCGATTGCAAACGTTGCAGTTCCTGGAATGATATTGAGACTATCTCCGCCCGCCTGTACTTTTGTCAGTTTCGCTGAGTATGCTTCGTAAGGTGAAAAATAGATTGTTTTCACAAACTGAGCAATCGCAAATAACGGATCGAGTGCATTGTTGCCTTGCTGAGGACGTGCACCATGCGCATCGTCACCAATGATTTTTCCCTCAAGGAACATTGCAGCCCCGTGATGAATTGCTGGCGTTACCTTTCCGAATGGAATTTCTTCTTGAGGGCGTAAATGCACACCGAACAAATACGAAACACCGTCGACCGCTCCCCGCTCAATCATCGAGTTTGCACCATTGCCCTTTTCTTCTGCAGGTTGAAAGATAAAGCGGATTCGGCTGCCTAGTTCCTCCTGTTGCAAATAACTAAGCGCACCTAACACCATCGATATATTCGCATCATGCCCACAAGAATGGTTCGCCTTATAGACTCCCCCTACTTCTTGCCATAACGCATCGATGTCGGCGCGTACCGCGACAATATGGTCTCCTTCACCAATTTCTGCGATAACCCCAGTCACATCGTCAAATGTATGATGTTTTACATTCATTTCCGTTAAAATTTCCGCCAATTTCGCAGTTGTCTCTACTTCTTTCCAACTCACTTCTGGATAGGCGTGAAAATGCTCGAACCATTTCCCAATTCTCTCTTTGATCACCAATTAAAACACTCCAATCATTCTGCGTTTCAACGTTATATTATTAAATACTTCACATCTTTCAGAATAACCTATTTTCCGGGAAATATAAAGTAATGTTGGAGATAGTTATGATTGGTTGGCAAGCAGTTATAATTGGTCAACTGTATATATGATCGGTCTGCATGTGGTTATGATTGGTTCATTGGCATATATGATTGATCGGCACCTAGATATGATAGGTTTATCCGCATATATGATTGGTCTACACCTAGTTATAATCGGTTCACACCTAGTTATGAGTGGTTCAACACTCTCAATACAAATAAAAAAGTTGCCCCAAATAATCCAGGGCAACTCCATCACTATATTAAATTACAATTTCCACTTCACTCTCGCATAAATAGCGAGCATCACGAAGTTTACTGCAGCACTAATGACCGTACCGTATGCAATTGCTGAAGCACCGTGCGAGTCAATCATCATGTAGATAACCGCGATATTAATTCCAAATACGCTTATCAAACTGAATATGACAGGCACTATCGAATTTGCTTTGGCATAATAGAATCGAGTTATATAGGTATTCGCAGCAAGGAAAAACATCGACAGTGTAAATACCCGGAAAATCGGTACGATTAACAGGATCGAGGACTCCGTGGATGCACCATGTCCAAATACAAGACGGACGAGCGGCTCTGCAAAAATGTAAGAAATCACAGTTGCTGGTAGAAGCAGTGCAACTAGATAGAGCATTCCTTTTTTATAAAGCGCACGGATTGTTTCCATATCGCCTTCCCCCTGCTTTTTACTAAGAAGAGGATAGATAACTGTCGTTACCGCAGTCATCATGATTGCCTGGGGGAAACCTGTCAATTTAGATGCGTAATTGACCGCCGAAATTGTCCCTTCCCCAAACCCATCCGCTACTATTCGATGAATAACAAAATAAAATTGCAACGAGGCGCCACCGAACAAGATTGGCAATGCAATCACCCATAAACGCTTCGTATCAACAGACATGGCAAATGAAGGCTTCAAAGAATAAAGTTTTGATTTTCGAAGTCCTACATATAAAAACACACCCATTAATAACGCACCAACTAGTGCACCAATTCCATACGATTCAGGACCAAAATAACTTGTCAACACAACAGCGATTCCTACAAAAGATGCATTATATAGAAGGACTGCTAAACTGGACAGGTTAAACTTGCCATTCACATTCAATACGCCGCTCATCCATGTCGATAAAACAAGAATAATAGAAGACGGCATCATCCATAGGTAAAGCGTACGCGTCATCGCAAATTCTTCAGCAGTCATATTTTTGAAAAACAAATTCAAGAGTGGATCTGTAAAAATCATTAATACAGCCGTAATTCCAACTGCCGCTACAAGAACTGTCGTAAATGATTTCCGAACAAACAATGCTTTATCCGTCCTTGTCGAGTGATAGACAGATATGAACGCTGTCGTCAACGCACCACCAACCACCAGGTAAATGAAATTCGGAATTGTATAAGCTGTTACAATCGCATCTGCAGTTTTTGATGTGCCGTATTGATTACTAATCGCCATTTCCCTTACAAACCCGAACACTCTTGCAACAATGTTAATAACCGCAACAGCGCCGATAATTTTCATCATTTTATTCATTATCATCAACCTGACCCTTCTCAGCAGAACGATAAATCGACAACAAGTCCCCCAAAATGGTATCAAATGAGTGCTGCGTAATTTTCGCCTGCACGACTGTTTCATCGATGACATCAGAATTCTCGTCAAGCGCACTCCACAAACCTTCCGCCAGCGAAGCCGGATTTTTCGGTTCGACCAAAATCCCCGCTTGGTCCTTCAACAAGTATGAAAGCCCTCCAACTTCTGTGGCGACAACTTTCGTCCCTGCAGACATTGCTTCGAGCGCGACCAATCCGAACCCTTCATGGTGTGAGGGAAGCACAAGCGCATCAGCAGCTGACATCCAAAGTGACAAATCTGCTTGACTAAGCGGCTCTTTGAAGTGAATATCTTCAACATCTTTTTCTCGTATGAATGATCGTAACTCCTCGACAAAACGTCCGTCTTTCTTCGAGCCAATCACGTATAACGAACTCTCAGGAAGCGACATTTTCAGTGAATCAAATGCTTCAACAAGTTCCAAAAGCCCTTTTGCCTGAATCACATTTCCAACGAAGATCAACATTTTCTCTTCTATAGGAAGACCGAGCATTTCCCTCGCCACAACTCTAGGCACATATTTGAAAACCGAAGTATCGACTCCCATACTCATGACATGCACATTCGTTTCGGGAACCCCGAAGCGGTATATCACATCTTCTCGAAGCTTGTCACCAACAACTATAACCGATTCCGCTTGTTGCAAAATGGTTCTTGTCATATTGGCAATGTGCTGACTCTTAACTGCCATCTTATCAATATCTCCACCGTGACTCGTCACTACATAAGGAATGCCAAACATCTTTTTCCCTATTAATGAAAGAACCCCTGTTGGAAACGCATAATGCGCATGTGTTAATGATAAATTCTTACGATTTTTCATCATATATAAAAAAGAACGGAAAAACCATGATGTGTATTTTTTTAATGCCTGTATTTTCCCTTTTCCAGGATTCTGAATTGCAACTACATCGACATCAATATCTGCAGACTGAAGAAGTTCAACTTGATTCTTCACAAAAAGACCGTATGTCGGATGCTGTTGAGACGGATACATATTACTGAATACGACTATTTTCTTCATTTTCCAACCTCATCTTTCAATAACCTACCTATATATGTTGAAGTATTGAATGCGGCATATAAACTAAACGTAGTCCCTTTACAAGGGGGTAGCAGGAGTTATAAGACTAGCGGGAGACATCCCCAAAGTGCCGAAGCGTTATTGAATGGAATCATTCATTCAATCTATATAGATAGACCTTTATTTTCATTCAATAATTATACCATATCACCTGACATTCGACCTCTTCACGACAAATAACGCTCTCTAACACTAGTAATTTATAACAATAAAAACACCATTTAGACGGGATAGAGTCCTGTCAAATGGTGTTACTAGTTTACTTGTAAGTATTCCGAAACACTGTAACTCTATTGTAATGTAACTGTAATCAAATTGAGTGTTTAGCTATGCTAAGATATTCATAGATAAAGCACACTGTAAATATAAAGGTGCAAGAAGGGATTTCGAAAAAATAATGAAACGACTCTTACTTTTGGTTTTTGCAAGTTTACTATTTTCAACTTCCATCCCGACCATGGCTTCGGCTAATTCTGCTAATGATCTCGTAAACAAAGCACGATCATATATAGGAACACCTTATTTATATGGAGGGACAACCACTTCCGGTTTCGACTGCTCAGGATATACGCAACATGTATTTAAAGAAGTAGGGGTTTCTATCCCTCGAACGACTGGTCAACAGCATGCTATGGGAACATCTGTTGCAAAAGGGGATCTTGAAATAGGAGACCTTGTATTTTTCAACACAAGTGGCAGTGGCGTTTCGCATGACGGAATTTACATAGGATCCGGCAAATTCATCCACGCATCTTCAAGCAAGGGTGTCATGATTTCTGAACTAAACGACCCTGCCTACTGGGGCAGCCGTTATATCGGGGCACGACGAGTACATGATTTTTCTTCTGGTTCTCTCGTCGCATCGGATGATGTTGCACAAGCCATTAAGTACGCATCTCGTGCTGAAATTGCTCAAACACTTGTCGATGAGCTTGGTTTAAAGAAAAAAAGTACTAAATCCATTTTTTCCGACGTATCGGCTAATCATCCTCAAGTAAATGCAATCATTGCAGTAACAGATGCAGGCATCTTCTCTGGAGATAATGGTAAATTCAATCCTGATGGAAAAATGACACGTGCACAACTTTCTAAAGTACTTGTAGAGGCATTCAATATTAAAGGTTCTACAGAAGCCTCCTTTAAAGACGTTCCAAAAAATCATTGGGCAAAAGAATATATCAATATTCTTTATCACAACAAAATTACAACCGGTTATGGTGATGGCAATTTCGGCCTAAATGATAAAGTTACTGCGAAACAATTTGGTAAATTTATTGATCGACTAAACAACTAATTTCTTAAAACCGGGTGTTCCATTAAAAGGAACATCCGGTTTTATTTATATAAAAATTCAATTATAGTTATTTATTAGTATAGTAATACCTGGTCATCACTGTTAATATGAAACTACCACTCTATTACATAAAAGGAGGACACAATGAAGACAATTAAGTGGGCAGCAGTGTTAATAATGATTTTCACACTCGTTTCCATAGTCCCAGGACAATCTTTCGCAAAAACACAATTCACGGACGTAACACCTGATAAGGAATATTATGAACAGGTCAATTACATAGCAGATCTCGGAATTATTAAAGGGTATCTGGAAAATGGAATTTCAAAGTTCAAACCTAGCAACAATCTAACACGTGGACAGGCTGCTAAGATGCTTGTAATTGCTACTAAAAAGCAGGGCATCCCTACCCCCTCTTTAAAGTTCAAAGACGTTAAATCAGGAACTGAGCAATACACCTATATTAGCCGTGCAGTTTCACTCGGCTACTTCAAAACAAATCCTGACGGAACATTCAAACCAAACGAAAAATTGAAACGCGCTGAAATGGGTAATGCACTTGCGATAGCTTTCAATCTTTCTGAAAAGATTTCTGCCGATAAACCAATGAAGTTTACAGATATGAAGAATCATACATACGCTGAGCGTATTAACGGTCTTTATTACGCTGGAGTAACAAAAGGGGATGCAGGAAAGTTCCTACCAAACAATTTATTGACACGCTCACAGTTCTCGTTATTCCTAGCTCGCGCAATGAGTGATAAGTTCGCTCTACCTGTTTCGCCACCAGATCATACGTCAAGAACGTATTTTGCTAAAGTGGTGACAGACGGAGCAACACTGAACGTTCGCTCTCTTCCCTCAGTTGAAGGCGACATCATACACAAGCTAAATAATAACGAAATCGTTGAAGTTGTTGGGCAAACAGGCGATTGGCTACTTATCGTCCTCGATGAAGGTGAAGGCTATATCAATGGACGCTATACTGTTGAAGTTGGCACAGAAACACCTGAGGAACCTACGGAACCTGAAGTCCCGGAAGAACCTAGCGGGAATGGTAACCTAGTAGGGAAAGTGACAGTGAAAAGCCTTAACATGCGACAAAGTCCAAGCACTAGCTCCCCTGTTATCGATAATTTAAAACTAGATCAAAAGGTCGAAGTGTTATCACTTAATGGAGATTGGGCAAAAATCCGTGCGAACTCCAAAATAGGGTTTGTTAGTAAAACATATTTAAAACTGCTCAATCAAACGGGAAATCCGCTTAATAGTCGAATCATCGTCTTGGATCCAGGTCACGGTGCACATGATCCTGGTACTTCAAAAAATAAGGTTACCGAAAAAGCCATCACTTTAAAAGTCGGTAAACTTGTAGAAGCAAAATTGAAAAAAGCAGGTGCAAACGTTGTCATGACACGTTCAAATGATACTTTCCTTTCACTTGAACAGCGTACAGCTTTCGCCAAGAAGCACTTTGCCGAAACATTTGTGTCGATTCATGTGAATTCAGCCACTTCGACGTCAGCAAAAGGGTCTGAAACGTACTTCGATTCATCGTTAAATGCTAACTCTGCTGAAAGCAAATCCTTAGCAACTTACATTCAAAATAATCTTGTCAAAAGAGCCAACATGGTTAACCGTGGTGTGAAAGACAATCGTTTTTATGTCATTAAAAATACCAACGTAGCAGCTGTACTCGTCGAACTCGCTTTCCTCTCAAATGCGGATGATTTTAAAAAGCTGACGAGTGATGCCTACCTAGAAATCTATGCAGAGTCAATCTATCAAGGTCTAGTACAATATTATTCAGCACAGTAGAAATATATACCTAAGAGAATGAAACTATTCTCTTAGGTATTTTTTTCTGTTCGTTTACAAAAATTTAATTTGTCCATTAATACCTATACTGTTACACTAAAATTGCAGACTATTTCTCTACAATTCTAAAGATTCGAATGATGACGAAATAGCACAAAAAAAAGAAAAGGAAGGTATACTATGTCTACTAAATATTTTAAATGTACTGCGACTGCTATGCTTCTATTAAGTTTATCTGCCATCACACCTGTAATTGCTGCAGAAACGCCTGTTTCAGCAACGGGAGATTTCTCGTTGACGGTATTACACACGAATGATACGCATGCAAACCTCGCTTCAACTGCAGAACGTGCGGCACTCGTCAAAAAGCTCAAGGCCGAAAAGCCTTATAATGTATTACTTGATGCTGGGGACGTATTTTCTGGGACGCTTTACTTCAATGAATTTAAAGGACAAGCTGATCTCGCAGTAATGAATTATCTCGAATACGATGCCATGACATTCGGCAACCATGAGTTTGACCTTGGTACATCTGCTGAAGGACACAAAGCACTAGCAGATTTCATCAAAGGCGCAAAATTCCCGTTCGTTGGTGCGAATACTAATTTTTCTGCAGACCCACTTTTCGATGGTCTTCAATCTAAAACAATCGAAGCAAAAGCTGAAGATGGTAAAATATATAATGGAATTATTAAAGAAGTAAATGGCGAGAAAGTCGGTATTTTTGGTCTAACAACTGCAGAAACAAAAGACATTTCAAGCCCTGAGAAAGTGACATTCTCGAACTATATCGTGGAAGCGAAAGAAGCAGTCACTGCATTTGAAAAAGCGGGTGTGAACAAAATTATCGCACTTACCCATATTGGATATAATGACTCTGACAATATCGACAACGATCTCCTACTTGCTAAAAACGTACCGGGTATCGACATTATTGTCGGCGGTCACACACATGTTAAACTCGACGAACCTCATGTCGTTAACAAAGATACTGAACCTGTTGTTATCGTCCAGGCGAATGAGTACAACAAATTCCTAGGACAACTTGACATCACCTTTGACGAAAAAGGTGTCATCAAAGATTATAGCGGTGTACTTCATGCTGTCGGCGGTGAAAATGCTGCAACTGATGCAGACGCAGCCAAACTTATTAAGCCATTCTCTGATACAGTGAAAGCGACAATGGAAAAACCGACTGGCGCTACAGCTGATGTATTCCTAAGCGGTCTCCGTGATCTAGGCGGTGTTCGTGCAGGTGAAACAAATCTAGGTAACCTCATCACGGATGGTATGCTTGCAAAAGCGAAAGAAATCGATCCATCGACTGTCATCGCATTCCAAAATGGCGGCGGTATCCGGACTTCTATTCCTAAAGGACCAATTACATACGGTCAAGCGATTGGCGTCCTTCCTTTTGGAAATTCCCTCGCTCTTATTGAATTGAGCGGTGCTGAATTGAAATCCGTCTTCGAACATTCTGTCAAAGATTACCCTAAAGAATCAGGTGGCTTCCTTCACTTTGCAGGAATGAAACTTATTTTCGATGGTAAAGCAGAAGCAGGCAAACGCGTCGTTTCAATTACAATTGATGGTAAAGAAATCGAATCTGACAAATCATACAAAGTTGCAACGAACGTCTTCACAGCGCAAGGTGGAGATGGTTATGACATGCTGAAAAAAGCATACGAAGATGGCCGAGTAAGAGAACCTGGTTTCGTTGACTGGGAATCTTTTGCAGAACATATGAAATCCATTGGTACAATTAACTCAGAAATTGAAGGCCGTATTTCAGCAAAAGTCCCTTACAGTGACGTAGCTTACGATAGTTGGTCATATCAATATGTATCAGATCTCTATTACCGCGGTGTTTTGAAAGGTTCAGACGCGACATATGGTCCTAAAAAAGAAATGACACGTGCACAAGCTGCTTCTTGGATTGTCCGCGCACTTGACCTGAAAGCTGAAGGTACTGCACCATTTAGCGACATCGAAAACTATGCGGCGGAAACAAAGGCTGAAATAGTTGCAGCCTACGAACACGGACTTATTAAAGGTGTTAACGGCAAATTCATGCCAAGCCAAAAAGTTACACGTGCACAATTCGCATTGATGCTAGAACGCGCGTATGAAAATTACACAGGCACAAAATATACAGCAGCTGCAAAAGCCCCCTATGCGGATTTTGGCAATTATGATGCAGAAGCAGTAAACTCCATTTCAATGCTTCACGAACTTGGAATCGCTACAGGAGCTAACGGTAAATTTATGCCTGGACGATCAACATCACGTGAACATGCAGCGAAAATTGTTTCGAACTTCATCTACAATGTGAAACAAGTGAAAAAAGCTAAATAAAGTTAATCCTCAATCATTTGGATGGTTCTTCATCCCCCACTTCTAGTGTCATCTAAGAATTGAAGTGGGGGTCATACAGCCCGTTAATGCTCTATTACTTAAAAACAAGTAACTCATCTCGAACCTAGACACTGTTCCTGGTTGAATAACTTATAGTGCAAGTAAAAAAGAACAACAAGTCCGAGGACCTGTTGTTCTTTTTCTTATTTCCATTTCCTATTTACACTCTAAAATGTCTCATTTCCATTTGGAGATCTTCAGCCAGTTTCGATAATGTTTGTGCGCTCGATGAAATTTCCTGATTGACCGCCAACTGTTCTTCCGTTGCGGCGCTTGTATCACCTGCAGCCGCGGCAGCTTCGCTACTCAACTGTTCGATTTCACTAGCTCCATGGCTCACATCTTCTGCCATCGCCTGAATTTCCTCGATTGCTGCAGAGACTGTTCCGACTTTGGCCGCAACATCTTCAACTGCATGATGAATATCTCCAAAGACAAGAAGTGATTGTTCGGTTGCTGCGATACCGATATCTACACGCTCACTCCCTGCCGTAATGGAAGTGACAGCTCTTTCTGATGCATTTCGGATTATACTTACCATTACTCCGATTTCTTTAGCAGACATCTTCGACTGTTCTGCCAGTTTCCGAACTTCCTCCGCCACAACCGCGAAGCCTTTGCCATATTCCCCCGCACGTGCAGCTTCGATTGCTGCATTGAGTGCTAACAAATTTGTCTGTTCAGCAATCGTAGTAATAAGTGTCGTGATCTTTTGGATTTCATTGGAATGCTGAGCCATTTCCATCATAATTTCGGACGATTCATGGATTGTCGATTGGATTGTCGACATCTGATTTGACATATCCCCCACTACACTAGATCCTGTCGTAACGAGTTTTGATACGTTTTCTGTTGCCAGCAGCATTTCTTCATTATTAGCCGCAATATTAGCGACACCTAGTGATAGTTCCTCCATAGAAGAACTAGATTGTCCAATAATCCTCTGCTGCTGTTCGCTACCTATCATCTGAGTTTCAGCAGTTTTGGCAACCATTTCTGAAGAGGCTAGGCTTTCTTCGGAACTGGCTGACAATTCTTCCGACTGAACTGCTAATTGAGCGGCAGAAGCGTTAATTTTCCGCACCATATTCGCGACGTCTGTCCCCATTTTATTGAACGCAGCCGCCATATCTCCAATTTCATCCTTGTTTTTAACTTTTAATAAATCAATCGTCAAATTTCCTGAAGCAATTTCATTTAAACCATCTGTCACCACACGCACAGGACGCGAGATATTGCGACTGATTACTGTGGAAATGATAATACCTAATATTGTTGCGAAAACAATCATACCGATAACGAATAATTTCGAGACTGCAATGTATTTTTCCAACTCATTGCGCGTTTGCTCTAATGCCTTGAATTGTCCCTCTTTGATAATTTTTGCATTTTCTAATACAAGAGAGCCAACGTTTGCAGATGCCCGCCCAAGTTCTGTTGCTTTACGATCTTCTCCATCTTGGACACTTAGTACAATCTCATCTTGCAAATTCAAATATTTTGTTCGTGCTCCTTGAAGTTCTTCCAATAACATCAGATGTTCTTTCTTAACTAGAATAGCGTTCAATTCATCGTATAACTCGTTGTAACGATTTACATATTTAGTACGTGATTCTAAATATGAATCGTCCTTGAATAGCATAAAACCCCGTACTTCATCTTGGATCTCATTGTGCTTTAAGATGAATTCATCCACTAGCTCTACTTTCTTTACACGGTCATCCAATAAATAAGTATAATCCGAGTTCAGACGAATAGACGTCAATAAACTCATCACGCCGACAATTACAAGTAATACCAAAATCGTTGCAAAACCTACCCATAACTTTTTCGCTACAGTAAACTTCATCATTACCCCTCACCATCTTTTAGCCTATTCTGATTATATAACTATTGACGGATAAAAGCATTACTTTTATACCTATTTTGAATATTCAATCTACACTACTCATTTTTCACTGAACACGAATACAATACAGCTACTTGCGTACAATGATTTAAACAGAAATGGTTAAATAAGGAGATTACATGTGAATAATAAGAAAAAATGGATTCTGGCAGGTGGAATTTCTGCAGTGGTCGTGCTCATCCCTACAATTTGGTTCGTCGCCTTCTATAAGAATGCGGCAAGCGCTGTAGCAGAAATGCACGAACCTATCGAGCGAGAAATTTCAGTGAAGCGTGAAGCTGAAGTTGTTTTCAAGAAGCAGGATCCATTTTCAGTCCTTCTTTTAGGCGTGGATGAGCGTGAAGGCGATTCTGGGCGCTCAGATACAATCGTAGTCATGACGGTAAATCCAACACAACAATCGACAAAAATGGTCAGCATACCGAGGGATACGTACACAGAGATAATCGGTCGAGACACTAAAGATAAAATCAATCACGCCTATGCATTTGGCGGAACAACAATGGCTTTGGCATCCGTTGAGTCATTACTCGACATTCCAATTGATTATATTGCGACCATCAACATGGAAGGTTTTGAAAGCATTATCAATGCTGTTGATGGAATTTCGATTGCAAATGAACTCGATTTCTATGTAGATGATCATGTATTCCCTAAAGGTGAAATTCAATTGGATGGGGAATCTGCGCTCGTTTATGTGCGGATGAGAGACGAAGACCCGCGCGGAGATTTCGGCAGACAGGACAGGCAAAAGAAAGTCATCGAAGGTGTTTTGCGTAAAGGGGCTTCCCTGACAGGCCTCATGAACTATAAAAGCATTTTCAATGCACTAGGCGACAATGTCCGAACAAACATGACATTCGACGAAATGACAGACGTTCAAAAAAATTATCGTTCGGCTTTGGGTGAAGTAGAACAGTTTCACTTCCAAAACGGGAATGGTCAGAGAATGAACGGCATCTGGTATTATCTGATGAATGATGCCGAACTTGCAGAAATATCAGAAGCATTTAAGGAGCATTTAGGGTTGGAAATTGTCACGTCTGTTGATTAACCAATTATTTGCAATGGATCATTCCCGGCTCGCTAACGGCGTTATATTCATGACCGTTTTAAGGAGGAATTGCAATTCATGCCTCCCTCGGGGGAAAGTGTGGCTAGAAGTGACGGAGTCACTTCTAGCCACACTTTTTTCGATAATCCTGTTGCGAATAATTGCCTGTCGCGTTCCTACAATGTTCAAGTGAAAATTCTGTTGCTTTGAAAGAAAAGAATAGCTGACTTTCTATAGAAATTGTAAGTGCCCGAAGATACAATTTCGGGTACGCTAGTACTTTTTACAATGTGTTCCTTGCTTACTTTCAGCAAAAATCTTGTGATGCCCTATAGAAAGTGACCCTTCTTTAAAGTGAATAAAAAAACCATAGAAAAAGTATCAGCCGCCAAAATTGCATCTTTGGCGGCTTTTCTCCAGCTAAGAAGGCAGCTATTCTTTCTTCCCAAAAAGCTCCAGCACTCTGTGCACTTATGCATTTGGAGCGCGACGGATAAAAGACAACCATACGATTACCTAGGGATGCGACAAAGTCGCATCCCTAGGTAATCCTACTAGAAGTCATTTAATCCAAAAGCGCAACTATATCTGTAGTGGCCAGGAGGTGTACTGATTACGTTTGGTTAATCACAAAATGTGGTAGATTGTTTTTTATTGTGATACATTTTTTTACTCCAACTATTTACAAATCAAAAATGCGCAAAGGGTTCACTCCCCTTACGCATTTTCTTTCAGTACATCACTGCTGTTTCAATGAAAATTCCGCAAATCCATCTTTCGTCAGAGAAAGGTATTCAATACCTTTTCCTTCTTGAATGAATTCTTTCGCTTTACTAGACGTTTCAAATGTAACATTGATACTTTCATTCAATGGTGCGAACGCCCAGTTACTATCTGCTGACGGGTCGATTGTTCCTACATCAATCATGTAATCCATGATTACTTGGCGGTTTTCATAAGCATAATCGATTGAATCTGTAGCACTACGTACACCTGGGAAATCTCCGCTTGCACGGTAGTTATTTGTAACTACGATAAATTCTTGTTTCGGATCAATCGGTTTTCCATCATACTTCAAATTGACAACTCGGTTAGATGAGTCATTAATCGTTTTTCCAGCGTAATCATATTTAGCAGGTTGCGTGACGTCAAATTCATATGTGACGCCATCGATAACGTCGAAATTATACGTACGGAATTCTTCATTGATCAAATTCTGATTTTCTTTAGATGACGGGTCAATTTGGTTGAATTGACCTGCCGACATTTCAAGCCATTCCTTCACATCTGCTCCTGTCATAACGAGTGCGAACAATGTATTGTCGAATACATAAAGGTCTGCCACGTTTTTAATGGCTATTTCACCTGTTGGAATTTCAGTGTAATAGTTTGCACCATTACGACCACCTGCTTTGAATGGGGCACCAGATGATAGGACAGGCAGTTTCTCGTATTTAGTGCCTTTAATCTTATCTTCAACGAACCATTTTTGTGCATTTGTTACGAGTTGAATCGAAGGATCGTCTTTCACAAGAGAAAAGTAACTATTGATTGGTGCCGTTGTTTTGCCGACTGGACTACGCACATACTTGATTGTTCCTTCATGTGCTTCTTTTACTGCATCAATTACCTTTTGAACAACTTTGTCTGATTTTTTATCAATTTCACGCACTGCACCTTTGCCTTTGATAACAGCCCATTGATCGCCTGATTTTTTAAGTTCAAGATCAATGATACCCAAGTGACTGCCAAATTTACCCGGCATAACGACAGGTGTTCCGTTTACTGTTCCCTGTTCCATATCAATATTTTTAAGATCCCCAAAATCTCCTGGGAATACTGCGTGGTTATGACCTGTTAAAATTGCGTCTACACCATCGAGTTGGGAAATTTGATAAGTTACATCATCTTCATCAACAGTATGGATTTCATCTCCCATTCCTGAGTGAGATAAGACCACAATAATATCAGCACCTTGGCCCTTCATCTCGGGGATGAATTTCTCAACTGTATTCGCTGCATCTTCTACAGTCACTTTACCATCAAGCAGTGCACGGTCCCAACGAACGATTCCCGGTGCAACAACTCCGATAACGCCAACTTTCAATGTATGTGCCTCGCCTAATCCATCAACAACTTCTTTATCGAAAATAGCGTAAGGTGTGTAGCGATTATTCTTCGTTTTTGCATCATAGACATTGGCATTCAAAACCGGGAATGACGCTTCCTCCAATACCAAATCCAAATAGTCCAGACCATAGTTGAACTCATGATTGCCTAATGTACTCGCATCAAAATTAAGTGACTCAAGGGCAGCAAGTGCCGGGTGAAGTTCACCTTTCTCGAGCTTGTCCACTGTTACTTTATAACCGCCAAGAGGTGTACCTTGGATTAAATCTCCGTTATCAAACAACAGATTGTTCGGATTTTCTGCACGTGCTTGTTCGATCAAAACCGCTGTTTTAGCAAGTCCGACTTCATTCGACGCTTTGTCCTGGTAATAATCATAGTTAACAAAGTTCGTATGCAAATCAGATGTACCTAAAATACGCAGTGAAACCGAATTCGTTGGCGGTTCAACTTTATATGCACTTAACAAACGATCAATAATTTTAGCAACTTGTACTTTTGTTACGATCTTCTGAGGTTTGGCCGTGCCATCCTCAAATCCTTGTAACAAACCAAGTCCGACACTTCTTGAAAGTTCCACAAGTTCATCTGTCTTAAATGAACTTTTGTCTTTGAATTTATCAAGTAGATCAGTAGAGAAAATTTCTTCTGACTTAATGGCCCGGGACGCAATCAGGAATGCATGCTCGCGTGTCAGTTTCTGATTAGGCTTGAAAGTTGTTGAACTAGCCCCTTTTATAAGACCCATTTTCTGTGCTGCTTCCACGTAAGGCGCCAATTTTGCATCTACATCTGTAAATTCAAGTGTCTCGCCGTCACTTAGTTTAAATTCAAGTGCTTTAACGATCGCTGAGATATATTCACCCCGGGTCACATCTTGCGTCTTCGTAGCAGCGTTCGCTTGAGTTGCAAACGTTAATCCACTTAATGTGAGTGCAAGAACGACAATCCACATACCCGTCTTTTTCAATAAAGACATACGCCCATCTCCCCCATTTTGTATTCTTTCCCGTGCGAATACACGGAATAGCCAATTGGCTCTAGCACACTAGCCAACCCATTTTCTAGCATATCATGAAAATTAGATTGTCCCGCACTAATCATACTTACTGTTAGGAATAATAAGAAATAAGCCCCTATTCGCTTTTGCTCAAATAGGGGCTTATTGTCTATGAATCTATTTCTTCGTTTTGTTGGCGATTTCCATTGCACGATTTGTTCCTTCAGCCGCCTGATCAAGTACTTCTTTTGGGGCTTTTCCTTGATAGAGATTTTCTAACGCAGTGACAACCTGCTGGCGTGATTCCGGGAAGACTGAAATTAGCGCACCTTGTGTCGCCAGGCCTGGTACCGTGTCTTGCAACTGATCTACAGTTACTTTGTACTGCGGGAATTCTGCCCACTTCGCTTTTACGTTCTCTTCATCATAGGCCTTTGGATTAATGGCGAAATAGCCTGTATCCAAATGCCATTGTGCCTGCACTTCTGGCGTTGTTAAATATTTCATGAACTCCCATGCCGCTTCTTGTTCTTTCTCAGCGATTCCTTTGGACATCCAAAGTGAAGCACCGCCAATAACAACACCATTTCGCTCCACTTCATCCGCATGTGGGATATAGGCAACCCCTACGTCAAATGGCGCTGTCGTGATGGCACCTGCTACTCCTGCTGATGAATCCATGTACATAGCGACTTTTCCGGATGCAAATGCTGCGCGAATGTCATCCCAGTTCGTTCCGAAGTTACCGAATGTACCGGCTTTATTCATAGTATCCAAAAAGTTAAAGACGTTAAGTCCTTCTGGTCCGTTAAAGAGTGCTTCTGTTGCGTCACCTGAACGTCCATTGTCTTCATTGACATATAATCCACCTTGCGTTGCTACGAGCTGTTCGAAGAACCAACCATACGTCAACATGGAGAATCCATACATCTCACCCTTTTTCAGTTTTGCTGCCGCATCGATTACCTCTGAAAACGTTTCGGGTGCTTTTTCAGGATCAAGTCCTGCTTCATTGAATGCATCTTTGTTGTAGACCATTACCGGAGTCGATGAGTTGAATGGCATTGAATAGAGTTCTCCGTCGACTTTATAGTAATTTAAAATATTTTCTTCGAGTTGTGATAAATCATAATTATCTTTGTCGATGAACGACTGTATTGGCTCAATATATCCGCTGTCTATCATATACTTTGTGCCGACTTCAAACACCTGTGTAATGGCTGGCGCGTCTTTTGTACCCCCGACACCACGTAGTTTTGTCAGTGATTCTTCATAAGTCCCTTGGAATTCGGCTACAACTTCATACTTATCCTGTGAGTCATTAAAACCTTTGACGATTGAATCGAGTGATACCTGCCCCGTGCCGGACATCGCATGCCAAAATTCAATGGACACTTTCTCATCCTCTGTTACTGTTCCTTCGCTTGTTGCTGGTTTTGACGTTTCCGCCTCTTCTTCATCTGTATCATTATCGCTATTCGTACACGCTGTGAGAACCGCTAAACTCAAAATAAGAAGCCAGAAAATTGATGATTTCAACATTTTCATCCTACTTTGCACCCCTTTGTCATAGTAGTAAACATTATTTTAACGCACCTTGAGACAACCCTTTCTGCAACTGCTTTTGTCCGATAAATAACAATAATAATGTCGGAATAATGACTACGATTACACCTGCCATAACCACCCCCCATTCTGTTCCCGTTTCTTGCGACTGTAATTGCTTCAAACCAATTTGAACGGTTCTCACGGACTTATTTGTCGTAATAAGCAACGGCCATAAATACATATTCCATGTCGTCAAAAAACCATAAGCACCAAGCGTGACCAAACTCGTTTTCGAAACTGGTAGAATCACACGTCGGAAAAAGGCGAATTTACTTAAGCCCGCAATTTGAGACGCTTCGTGCAACTCTTTCGGTATCGTTTTGAAATGTTGTCTTAGCAGGAACGTTCCAAACGCCAGTGCGAAAAATGGCAGCGTCAGTCCTTGATACGTATTGAGCCAATCAAGTTTTTGGATTGTGAATTTGTTTGGAATCATTGTTGCTTCCCACGGGATCATCATTGTTGATATGAACAGGAAAAAGATGAAGTCACGCCCTTTGAACTGGATGAAAACGAACGCATAAGCAGCAAGACTACACACCGCCAGTTGCCCCAGCATGACGCTTATGGAAACGATGAAACTGTTCAATAAATAATTCAACAATGGCAACCTATCAAATACTTTAATATAGTTATCCAAACTAAATGACTGCGGTAGAAACTTCCCCTGTAATAGCTCTGGTCCAGTCATAAATGAAATCAAGAACGCATACATAACTGGAAAGAATACAAGAAATGACGTAACAATTAGCAGGAAGTAGATCCAAATCTTTTTAGGAAGGCTTGTTGTCATTGGTAATGAACCCTCCTTTCTCCTAGTTTAAATTGAAGAATCGTTACAATTAGAATAATGATAAACAAAGTGACTGCCTGTGCACTTGCTGTTCCAAACTGATAATTGATGAAGGCTTCACGATAAATGGAGTAAACAATAAGATTCGTCGACGCCGACGGACCTCCTTGCGTCAAAATATCAATCTGTCCGAACGACTGGAACGCATTAATGAGCGAAATAGTAATGATGAAAAACAAAGTTGGCGACAACATCGGAAGTGTAATTCGACGTAATCGGTAAAAGTATCCTGCCCCATCTATCCTGGAACTTTCATAAAGATGCTCATCAATATTTTGTAACCCTCCGAGTAAAATGAGAAACGAAAAGCCAATGTTCATCCAAATCGTCGAAATGGAGACAGATAGAAGTGCCCATTCCGGATCGAGCAACCACTGTATTTGTGGCAAATTCAGCAAGCTCAGCATCCGGTTGAACATCCCCATACTCGGATTAAACATGAATAACCAGATCACGGATGAAGCAGCTACAGATATTCCCATTGTCGACGAATACACTGTTCGAAAGAATCCGATCCCTTTCAGCTTTTCACTTGCTAATAAGGCGAAGAATAGCGCTAAGACGATACCAATTGGCACTGTGTATAAGACAAACAACCCTGTTGCTTTCATACTGTTGATAAATGCTGTGGACTCTAGTAAATAAGTATAGTTTTCAAAACCTACCCATATCGCGGCGTCACCATTTTGGTCAGTTAAGAAAAAACTTAAGTAAATTGTTCTAAACATTGGGTAGAAGACAAATACTGAAAAAAGAAGTATTGATGGCAGTAAATAAAGAAGCGCGGTTCTGCCATTCACCGTCTTTCTCCAGATTCCGGGCTTTTCAAGCGTAGTCATACTAGCACCTCTTTGCCGAATACGATGTTTCCAAGGTCCGTCGGCTTTTTGATTAAGTCTCCCGTTCTAGCTTCAAAGAGACAAAATGCACCGTAGTCAATAAGGATTGGAATCGAATCACCAATATCGATATGCCATTGTCCACTCCATTTTGCCATCCATTCATTCGTGCCTAATTTGAATGAAAACACGGTTTCATTGCCCAAAACTTCTACGTTCGTTACGGTAACATACAGCTTATCCTCTTCTGGAGTTTCTTTTAATGCCGGTCTTAAATGTTCCGGTCGGATGCCCGCAATAAGTTGGTACTCGGGAATATCAATGATTTCCTCAGAAGGTACCGGCAAACGCAGTATATCTCCAATGACGATTGCTGATGCTTTTTTATCGGCATCGGCATACGCTAAATTCATTGGCGGTGAACCGATGAACGTGGCGACAAATGGATTGGCGGGATTGTTGTAAATATCAATCGGTTTTCCAACTTGTTGGATTTCCCCTTCATGAAGGATCATAATACGGTCCCCCATCGTCATCGCCTCAACTTGGTCATGCGTCACATAAATCATTGTAATACCAAGCTTTCGCTGGATCCGTCTGATTTCCGTACGCATATGAGCCCGCAATTTCGCATCCAAATTGGATAACGGTTCATCCATAAGGCAAATCGGCGATTCACTCACAATTGCACGAGCAAGCGCCACTCGCTGACGCTGACCACCCGACAGTTCGCGTGGCTTTCTTTTTAAGTAATCGGTGAGCCCCAACATTTTAGCCACTTCTGCAGCCCTTTCTCGCTGTATAGCTTTCTTCACTTTTTTCACATCGAGCCCAAATGTAATATTTTGTTGAACTGTCAAATGTGGATAGAGCGCATAGTTTTGGAATACCATGGAAAGGTCACGCTTATCGGGTGATAAATGATTGGCAACCTGATCACCGATTTTAAGCGTACCACTCGTAATATTCTCAAGACCCGCAATCATCCGTAGCATTGTACTTTTCCCACAACCGGATGGACCGACAAGGACAAAAAATTCGCCAGGTTCGATGGTTACGTCTATATTGGAAATAACGTCTATTTGTTTATCGTAAGACTTCGAAACGTTAATAAGTTCTACTTTTTTCACAAATTCAATCCCTTTCCAATTGAAAATCCGATACGCACTTATGCATTTACAAGGTGATTACTTCTGCCTATTGGTATAGCCTACTATAAAAGAATGCAACGTCTTTCATTATTTACTGAATCTTTATGAATATTTACATTTCCCTAACAAATGAGGAGTGATTGCAATGAAAAAAAGGACGCTACTGCTCTTACTTTTATTATCATTTGGTTGCATGAAGCTCTATGCTGAACGTCCTTCTTTACCTGATGATGAATTCCTCGTCATCGCTCACCGTGGGGCATCCGCCTATGCACCTCCTCACACGTTAGCCGCCTATGAGTTAGCTGTGCAGATGGGTTCAGACTATATCGAACTTGATTTACATATGACAAAGGACGGAAAACTTGTTGCGTTGCATGACTCCTACTTAACATTTCAGGATAATGAACAAGCTATTGCTGATGTGACGTTTAACGAACTTCAACTTTATTTGCCCGGTGAAGAATTTAACGAAACGAATCCTCGGTATGCTTCTCCTATTTATAAGCAATTGCGCATTATTGAATTGGAGGACATCCTGCTCCATTTTGGCGATTCGGTCAATTATTATATCGAGATGAAATCACCCAATAAGTATTCAGGTATTGAAGAAGAACTAGTGCGGCAGCTTCGGGCCAATAATCTTCTTTCTAGTGATGATGTACTACCAAAAGTGATCATTCAATCATTCAGCGAAAGTAGTTTGAAGAACATATTCGACATGGAACCGTCCATTCCGCTTATCAAATTATATTCATTCGATAAGGAAGCTCATCTTTCAAAAAAGAAAGTACGGCAACTCCTAAAGTATGCATCAGGTGTAGGTTTGAACGTAGATTCAGTGACAAAGGAATTTATCGAATCGATGCATAAAGAAGGCTTGGACGTCCATCCTTTTACCGTCAACGATGAAGAAACAATACGTAAACTTATAGAACTTGGAGCAGATGGCGTGTTCACTGATAAACCTGATATCGCCGTTCGTGTAAAATATGAAGAAAGCAGTTTGGATGCCCATTAGGATTCAAACTGCTTTTTTTCATTGAATGTTGACTGGATCTCGGAGTATCGTTTTCAACACTTTCCCACTGGCGTTCCTCGGGAGTGAAGCGAGAAATTCGATAACAGCTGGAATTTTGAAGGAAGCTAGCTGGCTTTTACAAAAATCGATGACTGCTTGTTCAGAAAGCATATTCTCTTCTTTCAATACGATGCACGCTTTCACTACCTCTCCGTATATTTCGTGAGGAATGCCAACGACTGCTGCTTCAAGTACCTCCGGAATGGCATACAAGACTTCTTCCACTTCTACCGGATATACATTTTCTCCCCCGCGGATAATCATATCCTTTTTTCTGTCCACAATATAAAGCAGACCGTCTTCATCAAAACGACCGAGATCACCACTGTACATCCAGCCATCTTTTATCGTTCGTGCGGTTTCTTCTTCATTTCTCAAATACCCTTTCATCACTTGAGGACCTTTTACAGCAATTTCACCTACTTGACCCGCTGGAAGCGGTCTACCTAACTCATCCATTACCTGTATTTCAGTTTGCGGCAATGGTTTGCCTACAGAACCGATTTTCGACAATGCATATTGATCTTTTAGCGTCGTCGCTCCAGGTGAGTTTTCCGTCTGCCCATACAAGTTTTGTACATTGACATCTGGGAACAACGCTTTCACTTTTTTCACAAGTTCATAAGGCATTGGTGCCGCGCCATAACAGAACAGTCTCAAATTGGATAAATCCGATTTTTCCAGTGACGGCGTATTCAAAAGAATGCTGTACATGGCCGGCACTCCGAAAAATATCGTCGCGCGTTGTTGCTCCATCGTTCGAATTGTTGCTTCAGGAGAAAACGCTTCTTCAATGATGACCATTCCACCTCTGTAAATGACGGGTATGCTAAATACATGACTTGCCGCACAGTGAAAAAGCGGCGCCACGATATGCACTCGATCATTGTGGTCCATCTCCATCGATTCACTCCATATTTCAGCGGCTGCCGCAATGTTTCTGTTAGTCAACATAACGCCTTTTGGTCGGCCAGTTGTGCCAGATGTGTAAAAGACAACCGCTGTATCAGCATCGAGTGATTCCCGTTGTTCTGCATGACGCTGTTCACCGTCAATAATAGCTTCGAATTGATGATTAGTGACCAATTTATGTTGTAATGCTGGCAACTTACCTTCGAGTAAATTAAACACCATTGCCAGCCGCTCATCATAAATGAGCCCTTTCGCTTCTGAATGCGCTAAAATATAGTTCATTTCAGGTGCAGTCAATTTCGTATTAATCGGTAGCGCTGTAAATCCACCTATTTGGCATGCATAGTAACATATTAAAAAGGAATCTGAATTCAATAGACAGAATGCTAAAATATCATCTTTCACATATCCTAAATCTTGAAAATGCCTTGCTAGATTCTCAGCTTTACGATAGAAATCTCCGTATGAAGTATCTTTTCCATTAAACGATGTAATAACTCTTTCTGGATGTGCTTCGGAAGTAACCTTCAGTTTCTCTGCAATATACATTGACAGACCCCCTTTTAAATATTTTTACATTTATTAGATAATTATAATAAGTTAAATAATTTAACGCAAGGTAATTGGTAGTGTGTACAAAACCTTTCTTATGTTGAAAATATATTATAGGATAGTAATAGCGTGATTTCATGATGAATACAACTCTATGTGGTGAGATAGAGATAGCTTTCAAATACGCTTTGGCGCTAGGGGATGCCTCCCGCCATAAGCCTGATTACTGCGCTATCAGTCTTATAGCTTCGGCTACCCCTGTTAGGCGCCTTCGCTGAGTTTTCATAGCAAAACAGTCACCAGTAACATGGAGAAAAATGCTTCGTGTCGGTTACTGACACCACACTTTGGGTACCAAGACATAGACTGAAAATCTCTAGGAGCATATGGAACATAGAGTTTCCTTTCAAATACGCTTTGGCGCTAGGGGATGCCTCCCGCCATAAGCCTGATTGCTGCGCTATCAGTCTTATAGCTTCGGCTACCCCTGTTAGGCGCCTTCGCTGAGTTTTCATAGCAAAACAGTGACCAGTAACATGGAGAAAATGCTTCGTGTCGGTTACTGACACCACACTTTGGATACCAAGACATAGACTGAAAATCTCTAGGAGCATATGGAACATAGAGTTTCCTTTCAAATACGCTTTGGCGCTAGGGGATGCCTCCCGCCATAAGCCTGACCGCTGCGCTATCAGTCTTATAGCTTCGGCTACCCCTGTTAGGCGCCTTCGCTGAGTTTTCACATGTCATATCTATACTCAATATATAAAAACAGAAAGAGGCGATAAGCGTGGCAAAAGCGTTCAATAAGATATTCTGGGGTTCACTCCTCGTATTCTTCAATTTTTACATCAATAATTTTGATATCTTACCTAACTTCCTTGGTTATCTATTCATCTATTTAGGTTTGACAGGTTTAATGTCCTATTCGGATCAGTTTTCGAAAGCGAAAACTTACGTACTAATACTGGGAGTGGTATCAATCCCTTTAATTTACCAATTCGAGGCGCACATAACAGAACAGATAGAGATGACGACAAACACCTATATACTGATGGCTATATACATGGTTGTCGCGTTTGTCCAACTGGGATTTGTCTATCACTTTATGCGTGGACTTTTGGAAATCGCACAAGTAGCCCCGTTCACATCACTTGAAAAGAAGACGGGTACTTTACTGCGTTTTTATATTATCCTGACAATAGTTACACAAATCATTTCACTGCTCATTTTAATCTCACACGCTTTCGCTTTATCTTTAGCTCCAATCATATTAGTACTAGCGATTGTGTCCTTTATTGTCGAAATCATATTGCTTGTGTTGATTCGTCAATTTCGGTCAAAAAGCTTAGAACAAGACATGAATTGAAAAATCCTGTAAGAAGTAAATTCACTTCTTACAGGATTTTTTGTATGGGTTATTTAGTTCCATCTAATAATGCATTCAATACACAAACCAAATGGTACCTGTCCATAGGTGCAGTAACTGGCATACAGATATGCCAGATTTGACGACCCGAAATAATGGAAGCATATCGCGTCTCAGAATGCACAAACACGTATATTTACAGACACCAAAGCTTGGCGGAGTTGATAAGCACTGGACACCACACCCTGTCCTTCGCCATAGAAACAAATTGTATCTGTCTGTAATGAAATCACATCTCCAGTTATTGTTTGCACCTACTTGTTTAACATACTATCCATCACATATATCTCGATTTCTTCGTATGCATGGAGGACCGTTTCAGGCAATAACCTAGAGCTTAATGTGCATTCTGCAATTATGATTCATCAGCAGCTAGCACTTCGATGCATACGGTGACGCCTTTTTTCAAATCTTCATGTGACCAGCTTGGAATTTTTCCGTGCTCAATCGCCAATTCGTGCGAAGCAGGTATATGAAGAAAACCCGATTTCATCGTTGGTCGTTGTGTGGCCGCGTAATGGAGTCCTTCATACATAACATTGTTGCATAGATATGTACCTGCAGTGTTTGAAACTTCAGCTGGCAGTCCTTCTTCTAGTAACCGGTCCACCATCGCGCGGACTGGCAGCGTTGACATATACCCCGCTTCACCTTGCGCTTGAATCTCTTCATCGACGGGCGTATTGCCATTATTATCGGGCTCGCCGTCTTTTACATTAATCGCAATCCGTTCAGGCGTCATTTTATAACGGCCCCCTGCAAGCCCCAATGAAAGCACTGCATCTGGTTTTAGCGCTTCAATATGCGTAAGGAGTTGCTCGCCAGATGATTGGAAGTCTACCGTCAACACTTCACTGTGAATTTTGTAATTGCCAATCACTTTGCCATGTAGTTCTTCAACGATTTTCATTGTCGGATTAACGGTGAATTTTAAAAAGGGTTCAAACCCTGTAAGTAATAGTGTTTTCATCCTGATAGCCTTCTTTCTTATAATTACGAACTAAATATTCCCTTCGCTCAATTTCCACATGCATACATAAGCTCTATTTATACAGAAGGGTTGTTGTAACTATAACGATAATCAGCTAACTTCACAATACTCTATTAATTATTCATGTTGGCTGGCCATCCAAGTAGTTATACGCGCGTCAATAGACGATATGATTGGTCTGAGACGTTATATGATTGCTTGTCAAGGTTGTACGATCTGTCCACACGCTTATATGATCGACCAACAAGGCTATATGATCGGTACGCATGCTTATATGATAGCTCACCCCCTTTTCCCAACACAAAAAGGGCTACCCGTTAAAGGATAGCGCACATTATTTCCTTATTCAAACAACTGCCGTTCCGGTTGCTTCAAAGCTGTTTTTTTAACTTCCAGATATCCGTCGCATAATCTTGGATTGTTCGGTCGCTGGAGAACTTTCCTGAGTGAGCGACATTCGTAACACTCTTATGGAGCCAGGATAATTTATCACGGTACGTCTGCTCCACTAGTTCGTGAGTTTCAAGATAAGGTTCAAAATCTTTCAAGACAAAATAAGGATCATTTTGGGAGAGAATATTGTAATAAATATCTTTAAACTCTATTTCATGCGATCCAAATTCCCCCTGATTTAATTGATCTAAAATCCGGCTAATCCTGTCATCCGTATTGTAAATATCTGTAGCATTATAACCGCCATGTTGATAGTAATTCAATACTTCATCTGCTTTTAAACCGAAAATGAAAATATTTTCATTGCCAACGGCCTCTTTAATTTCAACATTTGCACCATCCAGCGTACCAATTGTTAAAGCACCGTTCATCATCATTTTCATGTTGCCAGTACCTGATGCTTCCTTACTCGCAGTTGATATCTGTTCACTAATATCGGCTGCCGGAATAATTTTTTCAGCAAGGCTAACATTATAATTTTCTAAAAAAACAACTTTCAGCTTACCTTGAATACCCGCGTCATGATTCACAATCGAAGCCACCTTATTAATAAGCTTGATCACTTCTTTCGCTAAATGGTAGCTCGGTGCGGCCTTAGCTCCGAAAATAAATGTACGGGGAATCATATCTAGATTTGGATTTTCTTTTAGCTCATTGTATAAATAAATAATGTGGAAAATGTTAAGCAACTGACGTTTGTATTCATGAAGTCGCTTAATTTGTACATCAAAAATTGATTGATCATCCACTAAAATACCCGTGCGCTCATGAATGAGGTTAGCTAATACTTGCTTATTTTCATGCTTCACTTGATGAAATTTCTCTAAAAATGAAGCATCCTTCGAATACTTTAATAAGCTGATAAGCTGTTTGGGGCGTTGTATCCACTGTGGACCAATTGACTCTGTTATAAGTCCTGATAATTTGGGGTTTGCTTGCAACAGCCAACGGCGATGGGTGATTCCGTTCGTCTTATTATTAAAACGATCTGGGAAAAGTTCATAAAAATTCTTCATTTCCTTTTTCTTTAAAATATCCGTATGAATTTGTGCGACTCCATTCACACTGAAGCTACCCACAATTGCGAGCCGCGCCATGTGGATTTGCTCATCAGCGATAATTGCTAGCTCCGGAATTTTCTCCCTAAGCTCCATATGATCAAACCAGAGTCCTTTACAAAAACGCTCGTTGATTTCATTAATAATCATATAAATACGTGGAAGTAGATGCTCCATCATTCCTTTGGGCCAGGTTTCAAGCGCTTCACTCAATGTCGTATGATTCGTGTAGGCAATTACTTTTGTCGTTACTTCCCACGCACTGTCCCAACTGAAGTGCTCTTCATCCATAAGAATTCTCATTAATTCAGGGATTGCTAGAGTTGGGTGAGTATCATTCACTTGAACAACCACTTTTTCAGGTAAATACTTTAACGATTTTTGATGATTCTTTTTAAAGTCCTTAATGATATTTTGTATACTGGAAGAAACAAGGAAATACTGTTGCTTTAAGCGCAACTCTTTTCCTTCATACTTCGAATCATCGGGGTATAAATACCCTGAAATTTGCTCAATCGAGTGCTTATGATCAAGGTCATGGTAATAATGCATTCCTTCTTCTGATGAACCATCCCGATCTTGACCAACTGATTCTGCACTCCAAAGACGAAGTGTATTGATTACTTCATTTTTATAGCCAACAACAGGAATATCATAAGGTATCGCTATTACCTTATCTGTATTTTCATGTTTAAATTCAATATTTCCATCATTCCGCTGAAACATATGTACGTTTCCGTGATAATGAATGCAAATAGCTTCGTCCTCTTTTCGTGTTTCCCAGGCGTACTGATCCTTTAACCAATAATCCGGAAGCTCAACCTGGTTACCATGGATAATTCGCTGTTCGAATAAACCGTAACGATATCTTATTCCGAAACCATGTCCAGGATATTTAAGTGAGGCTAATGAATCAAGAAAACAAGCCGCTAATCGACCTAAGCCACCATTCCCTAATCCAGCATCATGCTCTTGAGCATAAATGTTATCAGGGTCTAACCCTAACTGCTTTAGCGCCTCATTTGATAGTTCAAGCATCCCACAATTAAGCAGGTTACTTTCAATTAAACTACCAACTAAAAACTCCATCGATAAATAATAAACTTGTTTACAGCTTTTCTCGTTATATCTTTTTTGAGTCAATTGCCAATGCGGTAGGATCTCCTCATTAACAATTGAAGCAATCACATAATAAATATCTTTACTGGTCGCATCCGCTACTTCTTTTCTTTTGTTTGTTTGTAATTTGCTAATGATCCGTTCTTTAAACTCATCCACAGTTAGTTCAAGCAAGATTCTGCCTCCTATACATTTATTAGCATTAATTGGTCGTATATATTCGCATAATCTCGAGCTGAATCTTGCCAGCTGAACTGACTTTTATTTACGTTTTTCACCAACACAGACCACTGAATAGGATCATGATAAATTCTTAAAGAATAGCGTAAGGTAGCCAATAAATCATCAGCATTGTAATTTGTAAAACTAAATCCATTTCCTTCACCAGTTATTTCGTTAAATGATAGAACTGTATCCTTCAGTCCCCCTGTTTCCCGCACAATTGGTACCGTTTTGTATTGTAAGGCAATGAGTTGGGCTAATCCACAAGGTTCAAACTTTGATGGCATTACAAAGAAATCTGCACTTGCATATAATTGTCGTGCTAATTCTTCATCAAATGCCAACAGGGTAACAAGTTTATTGGGTTGACAATCAGCAGCATCCGCAAAATATGTTTCGAATTCTTCATCACCGGTTCCTAAGATAATGAATTGAACATCTTCGTGGAGAAAATCATCTAAAATATGTTGAACAAGATGCAAGCCTTTTTGTTCAACAAGCCGAGTAATAATAATATAGAGCGGCTTTTCAGCGGCAATCGGCAATCCTAGTTTCTCTTGGATTATAATTTTATTATCCTTCTTTTTAGCCCTTGAAGAACGGTAGTTAACTGCAATTGCCGAATCTGTTTGAGGATTATAATCTTTAGTATCAATACCATTAAGCACACCGATTAAATCAGCGGACCGTTCCAAAAGAAATGGGTGAAGTTCTTCGCCATAGTAAGGATCTTTTATTTCTTCTCCATAACTAGGACTAACGGTTGTGATTTTATCTGCATGAAACAAACCGCTTTTCAAACAGTTCAACATCCCATTCCATTCAAAACCACCGATATGCTCTCGTGACATATCAAAGAAATCCTCAAATATATCGACTGGCATCATCCCTTGGTACTTAATATTATGAATTGTCATGACCGTTTTCATATCGGGAATTGGCTGAATGATTTTAGCAAGAGCAACAGCCATGCCCGCTTGCCAATCATGTGCGTGGAGTACATCCGGTTTAAAATCTAGATGGGTTATTGCTTCAATAACAGCACGACTAAAAAACAAGAACCTTTCACCGTCATCATAATACCCGTATACCCCTTTGCGGGTGAAATAATACTCATTTGAAACGAAGTAATACATAATATTATTATATTTTAAAGAATAAAGACTTGCTTCCGAATTACGCCACCCTAGCGGTACATTGAAGCTCATTTGATACTCCATTTGATTTCGCCATACTACCGGAATTTCATCATAAAGTGGAAGAATCACTCGAACCTCGATTCGCTCATTCTCTTTCAATGCTTGTGGAAGTGATCCGATCACATCTGCTAATCCACCAGTTTTAATAAAAGGTGTACATTCCGAAGCTACAAATAATACGTTTCTCATATGAAATCTTCCCTTTCCAACCAACGATTTCTTATTTTACATGACTTGTCTTTTTGCAATGACATATGGTTTTTCTTTCGATCCGATTAATTTTTGATTTGCGGTCACATGAACGTCTTTATCTAAAATTACATTCTCCAAATGAACACCTGCTTCAATTTTACAACGCTGCATGATAATCGAATTTTTTATCGTGGCTCCTTCTTCTACAGTTACACCTCGAAACAATACACTGCCCTCTACCTCGCCAGCAATAATACAACCATTTGCCAGAATTGATTTTTTGACACTCGCTTCATTACGATATTTCGTAGGTGGCTGATTTCCAACCTTCGTCCGAATAAATGGGAGTTTATAAAACAGTGCCTTATAATTCTCCTCAGATAATAGATTCATATTATGTCGATAATAACTCTCGATTGAATTGATAAACACACCGTACCCATTGTTCCTATAGGTTTGAACCTTTAACTTAGCAAGATTCTCTTTAATTCCATGGACAAAAAAATGATCTTGGTGGTGTGCGATACACTGGTCAACTAACGTCATTAATAAGTCTTTGTTTATAATATAAACACCCGTGAAAAGGTCGTTATTTTGCTTATCATTCGTGATAGTAGTGACCCAGCCACCCTCGTCTGCTTCAATACGAAAAGCAGAATCATGTTCAGTATTTAACGTCTCGACATGAGTAGAAATCAGCGTTACATCTGCTTTATTATCCAGATGACTTTTAAACGCATCTTGATAATTCGTATTTGATATAAATTGACTTCCGCTAATCAGCACATAAGAAGATTTTCCACGAGCAAAATAATCACGGTTATTGTGAAAAAAACTCAAATCGCCTTTTGAAATATCAGACGGATCGTTCCAGTCCGGTGGAAGTATAAACAAGCCTCCGTTCCGCTCATCCATCTCCCAGCTATCACCTGTTTGAAGATGATCCATTAAGGATCTATATTTATTGCGAGTAAAAATCGCGACTGACTCTACATTAGAATTCCCCATATTGGAAAGTGGAAAATCAATCAAACGATAACGACCTGCAAAAGGAATTGTGGCACCACTACGAAAATAAGTTAATTCATGAAAGTAATGATGCTCGTGTTCCAGATTAATAAGACCCATCATTGTGTTCATCTATTTTTTCCCCCTTAAATTGTATAGATAGGTTGAACTAAAGATTCCATTCAAATCCGCTGCGGCGCTCGGGGATGCCTCCCGCCCTAAGCCACGCAGCTTCGCCGCCAGTCTTAGGGCTTCGGCTCCCCCTGTTAAGGCGCCTTCGCTCAGTCTATATAGGTATTCATTTGTTCAACATATATTTATTCGGCACTATTTATTTCGAATTGACTAGGCGGTATATCTCACCAGTATAACGAACAAGTCTAGCGAAGAAGCGACACTAATGAAAGGCAGCCTAATATCGCCGCGTCCTGCGGCAAAGGCTGCACACCCGCTTCCTGCAGGCGCCGAAGCAATAAGACCTAGGAGGGATGTAGTTCAATCCCTCCCCAGCGAACTTCTGACGGTCTTATTGCGGAAGGCCATCACCAAGCGACTAAGCGGTGTTGGAAGAACACTCCATTTGTTAAGTGCCGAATATATAGTACCGATGTTCACAACGTCATTTTACTGAAGAGTCCAACAAGCCATTGTCCTACTATTTCTTGTCCTAATAACTTAACGATAAAATCTCCGTCAATGTATCTTGAGTGATCACGAGCGGCTCTTCATTGAGTCCAATGCTAATATGTGTTCCTTCAGGAATCTTTGTATTTTCCATTACAATCACTCGTTCTAAAATCGAATTCTTCCCCACCTCTACGCCAGGGTACAAGATTGATCGTTTTATCATGCTATCAGGCTGAATCACTACATTTTCAAATAATACAGAACTGTCAACTGTTCCACACACCCAACACCCCGAATTGATCAATGAATTCTTCACAACTGCAGTTTCCCCGATATACTCTGGGGGTATGTTCGTCTCGTTGGTGTATGTTCTCCAGTCCCCATTATTTAATAAGAGACTCCAATCTTCATCAAGCAGGTCCATATTGGCTTCCCAATAGCTTTGGATCGTACCGACATCCTTCCAATAACCTTCGAATCGATAAGCATACAAGCGAAGTTGATCATTAACCATTGCTGGAATAATATCCTTTCCGAAATCATGACTGGAGTGACTATTTTCGGCATCCTCCAATAAATAGGCTCTTAACGTTGCCCATGAAAATATATAAACGCCCATAGATGCTAAATTACTTTTCGGTTGTTGAGGTTTTTCATCAAATTCGTAGATGCGCATGTCATCGGTTGTATTCAAAATTCCAAACCGTGATGCTTCTTCCAAAGGCACCGGGATTGCAGAAATGGTGACATCAGCACCCGTTTGTTTATGATCTTCCAACATTGCTGCGTAATCCATTTGATAAATATGATCACCTGAAACGACAAGGACATATTCTGGGTCATGCCGGTCGATAAAATGAATATTTTGATAGATTGCATCAGCCGTGCCAGAATACCAGTTTCCTCCGTCTTTCGCTGTATAAGGGGAAAGTATCGCCACACCCGTATTTTGCCGATTCAAGTTCCATGGTTTTCCATTCCCAATATGTTTGTTTAATTCAAGTGGTGAATATTGAGTCATCACGCCTAATGTCTTCAGTCCTGAGTTTGTACAATTACTTAACGTGAAGTCAATAATTCGATACTTACCACCGAAGTGCACTGCTGGTTTCGCTAAGTTGTTCGTTAATTTGCCTAAACGTTTCCCTTCTCCGCCAGCCAACAACATGCCCACACAATCTTTCATTAATTAGCCTCCTCGATAAATTCCGGTGTTTTTTTGCATTTAAAAATAGTGATAGCTAAAGGTGGTACCTTTATTTTTATATGTTGTGATAATCTGTGCCATTCTTGTGGAACACTAAAGTGGTCAGCATCATTTACCTGTCCAGATCCCCCGAATTGAGTAGTATCTGAATTAAAAACTTCTAGATAAGTTCCAGGAGTTGGCACACCAATTTTATAGTCAAAAAGGACATCAGGTGTGAAATTGCAGACAATGATTAGTTCATCCCCTGGGCTTGTACTACGTCTACGAAAAGCAATCACACTTTGATTGATATTATGAGGATCGATCCACTCAAACCCTTCGGAATCATGGTCTAATTCATAAAGTTCTGGATATTCAAGATAGAAATGATTGAGCGCTTTGACATAGTTAAACATCGCTTTATGAAGTGGATAATCCAATAGATGCCAATCCAATTGTTCTTGATCCTTCCATTCAGCGTACTGTGCTAGCTCACCACCCATAAATAACAACTTTTTACCAGGGTGCGCCATCATATAGCCATATAGCAATCTAAGATTTGCAAACTGCCGCCACTGGTCACCAGGCATTTTATCCAGCAATGATTTTTTACCATGAACGACCTCATCGTGTGACAGCGGTAGTAGAAAGTTTTCCGTATGTGTATACATTAATGAAAAAGTCAGCAAATTGTGATGCCATTTACGGTAAACTGGATCAGCTTCCATATATGTAAGCGTGTCGTTCATCCAGCCCATATTCCATTTGAAATTAAAACCAAGCCCTCCTACATGTGTAGGTGCCGTAACAAGTGGTAAATCTGAACTGTCTTCAGCCATCATCATTACGCCAGGCTCAAATGAAAAAATAACTTCATTTAATTTGCGAATAAAGGCATATGCTTCAAGATTTTCATCTCCACCGTATGAATTGTAGATTTTATCCTTGTCTTCTGATTTATCGAAGTTAAGATAGAGCATACTAGCTACTGCATCTACACGAATCCCATCGATATGGTATTCTTCCAGCCAAAAAAGCGCATTAGAGATTAAAAAACTTTGTACTTCAGGTCGCCCAAAGTCGAAGGTTAATGTTCCCCACAATTTTTTTTCGGCTTTACGAGGATCAGCATATTCATATAATGGCTCCCCATCAAATTGACGAAGTGCAAAAGCATCCTTACAAAAGTGACCAGGAACCCAGTCCATAATTACACCGATGTTCTGTTGATGGCACTGATCAACAAAGTATTTAAATTCATCACGTGGACCATAACGTGACGTGACTGAATAATACCCAGTTATTTGATAACCCCACGACAGATCAAATGGATGCTCCGCAAGTGGCAGTAATTCAATATGTGTATAGCCTAGCGATTTTACATATGGAACCAATTGATCAGCAAGTTCGCGATATGAATAAAATTCACCGACTTCGTTTGTTTTCCATGAGCCTAAATGAACTTCATAAATCGATACTGGAGATGTATAAACATCAAACGTTTTCTTTTCTTCTTGCCACTCATCATCACTCCACTCATATCCGGATAGAGTCGGGGTTAAAGATGCCGTTTCTGGCCGAAGTTCAGATTGAAGAGCATATGGATCTGCTTTCAATAGCACCTGACCATTCTTCGATACAATTTCATATTTATAAGGGATGTTTTCGGGAATGTCCGTATAAAAACCAATCCATAGCCCTTCATTCGTAATTCTCTTTAATGAGTGGAAACTGCCTGTCCATTGATTAAAGTCACCGACTACATGGATTTCTTTGGCGTTAGGTGCCCACACTACAAATCGATAACCTTGTGTGCCTTCCCATTCAATAGTATGGCAACCCAATAATTGGTGACTATGATAATTAGTACCTTGGTGAAATAAAAATATATCCTGTTCTGAAATATTGTAATACATCGTGCTGACTCCTTTCCTGAGCCAATTAAGATTATATTCATGAAGGTTTAAGAATATGACTATTTCTTCTTTATCGCAGATCATCTATCATTTACTTCTTTGAAATAGCTGGATATAGGAAAGACATAACTTTCATAATCTTATGCAGCTACAATCGGAAGAACAAAATCGCTGTAGTCTAGACGTGAAATTTCTATATTGCAGCTTATCCAAAGTACGTGATTTTATAGTTTCCTAAGCCAGGTGGAAACCTTATTGCTAAGAGTTACAACAAATCTATGTTAACAGATAATTTTGCAAATAAATTTTAAATCGTTCTACAAATTTCTTTTATAGTCAATTTTAATGTAAGTTAATGTCGAATGAATGACTTAACTCTCACTCCATATATAAATCCATCGTATTGTTTAAACTATAAATAGGTTGACAATAACTTCATTGAAGAAAAAATTTATCCATTTTCAGTTGAAGTTTAGATAAGTTTCTAAAATGGGGGTAGAACATATACTAAGAATAAGCAAGTGTGAACGGAAATAGTGGAGGTAGATTTTAGGTATCGGCAATAGGGACATTTGCGCTCGTATGTCCTGTATGTTAGTTCTAAACAAGAAAAGGGGTTGCTTTTGTGGAAACTCATGTAGCTTGGATCGATGATGTTCACGTGTTAACCGTTATCGTGAACGATATATCAATATTGCTACACACGGAAGAACCACCCGTCATTTATTGGGCAGCAAAAGAGAAGTACTTTTTGACAAAGGTTGAAAATGTAAACGCCGATTCCACTGTAAGGATCATTCTTCTAGAAGAACTGCCAATCGGAGAAAGTCTTGTGCTTTTATGGGGCACAGTGAAGATTCCTGTTTATCCTAGAGCAATCGTCCGAACTGATTGGTTTGATCGACACTATTCCAATTTGAATACTAAATTAGGGACTGAGTACGAAGACTCGGCAACCACATTCTCTATTTGGGCCCCGACGGCTACTTCTGTAAATTTACATTTAGATAATCGATATTTTTTATTAAATCGACAAAAAAATGGTCTATGGCAAATAAAAATCTATGGTGATTGGCATGGTTTTACTTATAATTATAAAATCATCGTCAATGGACAAACGACACATGTGAATGACCCATATGCGAAAGCTATGCTTGCGAACAGTGAAAAAAGCGTAATTATAGCCCCTACTAGAACAGGTCTGCCTAACTTTAGCAAACGAAACAGGCCAAAACTTCAAAATTTACAAGATGCAATTATATACGAGTTACATGTAAGAGATGCAACAAATCAAGAAGAAAGTGGGGTCGTTAATCGAGGTAAATATTTAGGTTTGACAGAAACAGCTACAACAACAAAAAATGGTTTTTCAACAGCGCTCACTTATATGAAAGAACTAGGGTGCACGCATGTTCAACTTTTACCAATTAATGATTTTGCACGTGTAGATGAGACTAGTCCGAACGATGAATATAATTGGGGGTATGATCCATTATACTTTCAAGTACCAGAAGGTAGTTATTCCATGACACCTAATGATCCCGTAGCAAGAATCATTGAATGTAAAAAGATGATTCAAGCGTTTCATCAAGAAGAAATCGCAGTCATTCTTGATGTCGTTTATAATCATGTTTTTATCATGGAAGAATCCCCATTTGAAAAACTTGTTCCTGGATATTACTTCAGGTATCACAGTGATGGAAGCCTTAGCAATGGAACTGGGGTAGGTAATGATTTTGCAACAGAGCGAGCAATGGCGCGAAAATTCATAGTAGATACGATTGATTTTTGGCTTAATGAATATCATGTAGATGGATTCAGGTTTGATTTAATGGGGGCCATCGACATCGAGACAATGAACCAAATTCATGAACGCTGTAAAGAAGAAGCAATTCCGATTATGCTATTAGGTGAAGGTTGGGATCTTCCAACTTCATTAGCTTCAGAAAAGAAAGCTACTTCCATGCACTCCAATCAATTAACAGGTATCAAATTTTTCAATGACTATTTCCGCGATTCTCTCAAAGGTCAGTTATTTAACAAATACGATACTGGTTATGTAAATGGTCAAGGCCGTTTCATCGAAAGGCTACCCCACCTCGTATCTGGAACCGCTTTAGAAGAATTTGGTGCACCATTCGTGTCCGATGTGAATCAAACGATTAACTATGTCGAATGTCACGATAACCATACACTATGGGATCGGCTTCTACTTAGCAATGATCAAGACAGCGAATTAACGCGTAAGAAAATGCACCAACTTGCTTCAGGTATTACGTTATTAAGCCAAGGGATTCCGTTTATCCATGCCGGTCAAGAATGGTTTAGAACTAAACAGGGCGATGAGAATAGCTATATTTCCGGTGATCAGATCAATCAATTAGATTGGCTGAAAAGAGAATTAGAAGATGAAAATGTTGAATTTATTAAAACGTTGATTGCACTACGAAAAAAATATGATGTATTTCGCCTTACTTCTAAACAAGATATTAGGAGAAGATTATATATATTAGACACGCCCGCTCCTGTTTTTGGCTTCACATTACTTGGAGATAACGAAGACTTTGCAATCTATATTAATCCAACAAAAATAGTCTATCAGTTACGCTTACCTTCATCAGCTAGGTGGCGAATTATGGCGAACAATAATTTTAATAAGAACTCAACTCAACAGGAAGTTAAAGGTGAATTTACTTCTGTTAATCCTTATGAGTTTGTCGTCTTAAAGAAATCACGGTAGAACGTATAAACAAGGGGAGCCAGATGCTTGGCTACCTCTTTTTGTTCGCTCCTTTTCACAGTGATCTACACGTGACAAGAGACGGAAAACTTATTGCGTTGCACGATTAGTTAACATTTCAGATACAAAACAAGCCCTTACTGATGTGACACGTCTGTTGATTAACCATTTTCTTGCATAAGATACTGGTAAGGTAGGCGCAAAATTCTTCATTTGGCCTAGTACGTTTCCGGCTCGCTTTCGGCTAAATTAATCACTACAGTTTTACCGAGGAAAGGGAGTAGCTAGAACGTTCAAGTGAAAATTACAGCTGCTTGAAAAATAAGAATAGATGACTTTTACAGAAGTTAAAAGTGCCCGAAGATACAATTTCGGGCACGCTTGCACGTTGTCCAATGCATTCCTTGATTACTTTTTGCAAACATCATGTGATGCCCTTTAGAAAGTGACACTTCTATAAATTTAAAAATGAAAATCCTTATAGAGAGGACTTGAACAGCCAAAATTGTATCTTTGACGGCCATTGTCCAGATATGAAGCCAACTATTCTTTCATCAAAAAAACTTTAGCACTTCGTGTACCTGTGCCCTTGGAGAGAAGCGGATGAACGGCCCCCATAGGGATGCGAAGAGGTCACATCCCTATATTTCAAGATATCTCGGTAATTTCAGAGGAGTCGTTCAATCCAAGCGATCTAAAAGCAACTGTACCCGGAACGCCTAGTGTTTGATTAAGGTGTTTTTTGGTTATTTTTAGTCAATCGACACGTGTGACAGTACATCTTTAAAATACTTCACACTGCTCTTCACTTCACCGATCGCTCGTTCAGGCCAGTTCGTTTCGATGAAAATTTCCATCAGCTTGTCATATCGCCCTCCATATAATGCCGCCCATTCAAGCGCAACGACTCCTTCATAGAGTAAAGCCATAGTACGCATTAATTCCTTTGCTTCGATTGTTTGATTGTCAGGGTCCAAACTTGCAAATATTGTGAGGTCTTTTGCTAGTTTCTCCACTGCGTTAAATACCCGCAGTTTCCATGAACTTTCTGAAACAGAGTCTAACCTCTCTGTCATTTCATCAATGAACAGCAAGTGTGCACTGAATTTATTGACGAGTCTAAGGAGTTCCAATCCTAAAATATTCGCTGTCCCTTCCCAAACCGTCAATACTTGTGCATCGCGGAGTAACCTTGGAGTGACAAAATCTTCGATGTAACCATTGCCACCGTGCATTTCAATTGCTTCATGAGCGAAATGGATTGCCTGTTCCGCGGTTTCTTTTTTCACGAGCGCTATCTTCAAACGGTTCAATGCAGTTTCTTCTTCAGAAGCGTTCCCAGAACTTACTTTATCAAAGAGCTTAATGAGATCGAATGTGGTTGCCAGTTCGACTTCAAGTTTAGACTTCATTGTCGACAAACTTTCTTGGACCATTGGGAAATCAGTCAATTTTTTGCCGAAAGCATTGCGTTTTTCCGCATACATCAACGCCTCGTTGAACGCTCGGCGCATGATGCCAAGTGACGCGATGGCATTACAAATCCGCGATAAATTCAACGCTTCCATCATATAATAGAAGCCCTTTTTAGGATCACCTACGACATAAGCCAATGCACCGTCAAACTCTACTTCGCCGGATGGCACAGCACGCACACCTAGTTTGTCTTTCAATCTTCGAATCTTGATACCATTTGATGAGCCGTCGTCTTTTCTCCAGGGCACCGCGAATAAACTCAGTCCCCGCGAACCTTCTGCTGAACCTTCCATTCTAGCAAGAACCATCGCGACGCCAGCCATTCCGGCATTGGATGCAAAATACTTTTCGCCGGTTAAACGATAATTTTCACCGTCTGCCACTGCCTTCACGACATTGGCACCGACGTCTGAACCTCCTTGTCTTTCTGTTAAAAATGTCGCCCCTTCAAATAATTCCATATCACCCGTTGCACAAACATGTGGCAAGAACTTTTCTTTTACTTCGTCACTGGCATAATGATCAAGCAAATAAGCCGTTGCTTGCGTCAATGTTACTGGACAATGGAATCCTGGTTCCGCCTGTGACAGCAAATAGCCTTGTGCAAAACTGTATAAGTAGTTTCCCTTATGGCCAAGTTCCGGTATATCTTTATGAACATAGCCAACAATCCCTGTTCGATATGTTTCTTCCACTGTCTTCTTATAGCCTTCATTGACCCAAACACGTGAACTATCATCACCATATTTATCATATTTCTCGAGTCGAGGTTGCCCTTCGCGGTCCGTATGTTTGGCACGATCATCGATTTCATTGGCTACCAGTGAACCAAATTTCATTAATTCTTTATGGACATACTCGTAGAAATTAGGAGACAATGATTCTTTTAATAGTGTTTGTAATGTCTCATCATGCTCAAAAAAATTCAATGACATTTTAATTTCAGACCGTTGTTGTAAGACCATTTGCTTCGCCTTCTCTCAGTGGTTGTTTTAAAATCTTGCCGGATGCATTACGCGGAAGCGCCTCAACTTGTTCATATAAACGCGGCACTTTATACTGCGAAAGTTGTTCTTTCGCAAATTGTTTAATCTCTTCTAACTCCAACACTTCACTTGCAGAAAAGTAGGCTTTTACCGTTTCTCCCCATTCCGGATGCGGCACGCCAACTACAGCGACTTCATTAATCGCCGGATGTGTAATGAGTACTTCTTCGACTTCTTTAGGATAAATATTGACGCCGCCGGAAATGATTAAATCTTTTTTCCGATCGACAACCCAAATGTAACCGTCTTCATCAACTTTCGCCAAGTCGCCTGTTTTCAACCAGTCACCTATGAATGTTTCTGCAGTGGCTTCTTTATTGTTATAGTAGCCAAGCATATTGCCTTCCCCACGTAAAAGAATTTCCCCAACTTCTCCTTGTTGCACATCTTCCCCGCTAGGATTAACAATCCTAAACTCTGCGTGAAGTGCCGCCCGTTTCCCAATACTTCCTGCTTTCGTTTTATGTTCACTTGCGCTCAATAATGTACCGTTCGGACCCGCTTCTGTCAGTCCATAGACACATATGAAATTATCCGATTTGAACTTTTTCTGCACAAATTCAACTTCAGGTTGCGATAAAGGTGCGCTTCCGTAAATCCACCATTTCATCGAAGAAAAATCAGCTGTTTCCATCTTCGGGCTCTTCGCCGTCAATAAATATACGACAGGTGCTCCGAAGAAGTGTGTCGTTTTTTCCTGCTCAACGGTCTCAATTAAAAGATCCGGTGTGAATGTTGGCGTTAATACACTAGTTGCACCAACTATTAGCCCTGCCATGAAAAAAAGATGAATCGGTGCTGAATGGCTAAGTGGCATCATAATGAGCAAGCGGCTCTCCGGTTTAATTTCCATCTCGACACAAATCATTTGCGCAACTGTTAAGATGTTTTTATAACTGAATAACACGCCTTTCGGTTTACCTGTCGTTCCGGAAGTATATAAAATCGTTGATTCACTAGACTCCCGTAAATTGCATTCGATTGGAGAATCATTTTCATCGAGAACCGTTTTAAAACTGATCCAGCTGCTTTCTAACGCGGCACCGGTTTTGATTAATACTAATTCGCTGTCCAGCTTTTTCACCGATTCGAACAGTAACTCATGTACAATGAAGGCTTTTGCATCTGAGTTTTCAAGTACATACTCTACTTCTGGAAGCGTCATCTTAGCATTTATCGGAACAATGATTGCCCCAAGACGTTGAACCGCAAAGTAAGAAATAGTAAATTCTGGAACGTTCGGCATGTATAGGACTACTTTGTCTCCTTGTCCTATTGCGAGAGATTTTAACCCATGTGCAAACCGGTTCACAAGCTGATCAAGATCCCTATACGTATACCGTTTCCCCATTCCGATAACCGCTTCAGTTTGAGGATACTTCCTCGCATTCCGTTCCAATAATTGTGAACTGTTCATTTCCTTAATCCCCCTTTATGTTGGTTAGTTTTTCTGCGAACTGCACAAGTAATTGTTCCATTTCCCTCTTCATTTCTGTAAGTTCTTGAATCTTTGCTTCTACTTGTCCGATCTTTTCATGGCCGAAATGGATTGTCCGCTCCAATTGTTTGATCCCCGTCCGGTCTTTATCAAAAAGCAGAATCATCTCCTTTATTTCTTCCAGCGTGAATCCATACCTTTTCCCACGCAAGATAAGTTTTAACTTTACTAGTTCTGCTTTCGAGTAAATCCTACTGTTTCCCGCAGTCCTGTCGGGATGTAGTAAACCAAGCTCCTCGTAGTACCGAATTGTACGGGTCGACACATCATATGCTCGGGCCACTTTAGAAATATCCATCACTCTAGCTCCCCCTCGACCAGTTAGAATATTCAACTATATTACCAGTTTAACATTGACGTTAACGTTAATGGCAAGTGAGGATATGGTTTAGAGTCAGTTGTTAGATATGATTGGTCGGCGCACTTTTTTGGTTGGTCTACAAGTTTATATGATTGGTCGGCACACTTTTTGATTGGTCTACAAGCTTATATGATCGGTCGGCACACTTTTTTGATTGGTCTACAAGCTTATATGATCGGTCGGCACACTTTTTTGATCGGTCTACAAGTTTATATGATCGGTCACCCCCTATTTCCAACACAAAAAAGGACTTTCCCGTTAAAGGAAAGCCCCCCTTGATTTTCTTCATCAAACGACAGCCCGCACGTCTTCCTTAAACCTTTCAACTGCCTTCGCTGTATCAACCGTATGTCCGATTTCATTCAACGTGGCACCTATCAATTCAATCGCTTTTTCCAACATTTCCTCCGTTGTGTTACCCATATGCCCAATACGGAATGCTTTGCCTGCTAAATGAGCAAGTGAGCCTGCGACGATTACGCCTTTTTTACCGAGTGCTGCACGGAATTCGGCATCTTTAACACCTTCCGGATAAAGGATACAGCTCAATGTTGAAGCCGCGACTTGTTCATCAGCAATTGCTTTCATGCCGTATTCAGAAAGTGCAGCTCGCACCCCTTTGCCGAATGCCGTATGGCGAACAATCCTTTTTGACAATCCTTCCTCGTGAACGAGTCTCATTCCTTCATCATAGGCATAAATCAAGTTGACGGGCGGTGTTGCAAAATATTTTGAAGGATCGTTCATGACTGGCATCCAATTGTAGATATCGCAATAATAAGCAGGGACACGTTCCAACTGCTCTCTTGCCGCCAATGCTGTTTGATTGAAAGCTACAATTGCTAATCCTGGAGGAACGCCAATCGCTTTTTGGGAACCTGTCAAAATGACATCAATTTTATAATCCGGTTGTCCATATCCTTTGCTCATATCTTCTTCCATAGCAGCTGTTGCACAGACACCATCCAAAATGACTAATGCTCCATGCTTTTTTACAATTGGCACGAGCGCATCGAGATTAGCTGCAACACCCGTCGATGTATCGGCATGCGTAATTGTAACCGCTTTATAATTCCCTTCAGCAAGTTTCACTTCCACTTCCTCAGGAGTCACTTGGTTGCCCCATTCCGATTGGAGTACGTCCACTTCAATGCCGAATGCTTGTCCCAGTTTAATGAACCGGTCACCGAAATAGCCCTGACTGACGACTAATATCTTTTCGCCGGCAGCAACCGTGTTAATGAGCGCCATTTCCATTGCAATTGTTCCAGATCCGGCAACGACGAATACTTCTCCGTCTGTTTTAAATAATTTCTTTGTTTGCTCAATGGCATTTTTGTAAATCGCAACAAATCGTGGATCGGTATGCCCTCTTGTTTCACTAGCCATCGCATCATAAATTGAGTCGACTACAGGCGTTGGTCCAGGTATCAGTAGCATCTCTTCATTTCTCATTCTATTTCCCCTACCTTTTTCAGAATATTTCACTAGCACTAATACTACTTCCATATTTGTTACACAAACCCTCTTTTTCTTTAATAAAACAAGTAAAAACGGCTTTATTCCACATATAGGAATAGAGCCGTTGCTATGTCACCCTTCGTTCGAACCAATGCACCGCTCACATTCGAACAATGGGGATTCGACCTGTTCTACAATTTCACATCCACATTCACGACAAATCTTTCTCGGCAATTCTTTCCTGTTTTTGTTCGTTTGCATAGTAATCTCCTCCATTTCCATATTGGTTGACCTCCACTTATACATCATTTTAGTTTTTCATACCCTGGCAGTGTCAAAAACTCAACGAAGTCATCTTGTAATGTTAATGATGAAAACAGTTCTGCAGCTTCCTCATACTTTCCATCGTGGAAAGCATGATCACCAACAGTCTGTTTAATTAAGCCAAGTTCCTCTTGCAATACGTCTGTAACCAATACTCCGGTAATATCCAGCCCACTCGTAAGTTGACCTTGCGGATGACGAATCCATTGCCATACTTGTGATCTTGAAATTTCCGCTGTCGCCGCGTCTTCCATCAAATTATTAATAGGAGCGGCTCCGTTTCCTCTGAGCCAAGAAGCGATATACTGAACGCCCACACTACAATTCATTCGCAGTCCTTGTTCCGTAATCGTTCCTTCAGGGACTTCAAGCAAGTCTGCAGATGTAACTTTCACATCTTCTCGCTTCCGGTCCATCTGGTTCGGTGTCGGCATATGTTCGTTAAACTGCGCCATCGCAACTGCAACAAGCCCCGGATGTGCCACCCATGTTCCATCATGTCCGTCAGTCGCTTCACGGTGCTTATCTTCGCTCACTTTAGCAAACGCCGCTGCATTTGCTTCCGGATCATTTTTAATCGGAATTTGTGCTGCCATCCCACCGACTGCCGGTGCGTTGCGCTTATGGCACGTTTTAATACAAAGCAATGTATAAGCCCGCATGAATGGCGACGTCATCGTCACTTGGCCACGATCTGGCAAAATAACATCCGGTTGATTGCGTAGTCGTTTGATATAGCTGAAAATGTAATCCCAACGACCGCAGTTAAGTCCTGCTGAATGATCACGTAGCTCGTAGAGAATTTCGTCCATTTCGAATGCTGCTGCAATTGTTTCGATTAACACCGTCGCTCGAACTGTGCCACCCTGAATTCCTAGTTGCTGCTGTGCAAAGACAAACACATCATTCCAAAGTCTAGCTTCCAAATGACTTTCGAGCTTCGGCAAATAAAAGTAAGGTCCAGATCCTCTTTCGATTAATTCCTTAGCGTTATGGAAGAAGTAAAGTCCAAAGTCGAAGAAACTTCCTGCAATCGGTTCGCCGTCAATTGCAATGTTCTTTTCTACTAAATGCAATCCACGCGGCCGTATCATTAACACAGCGATATCATCGTTCAACTTGTATGTCTTGCCATTGGAATGCTGTTCAAACTCAATTGTTCGTCGAACGGCTTCTTTCATATTGAGCTGGCCTTCCAACATATTTACCCATGTTGGTGATGTCGCATCTTCAAAGCAAGCCATAAATGTTTTTGCACCTGAATTCAATGCGTTAATAACCATTTTCCGGCCGACGGGACCTGTAATTTCTACACGTCTGTCCTGGAGATCATGCGGGAGGGGAGCAATCGTCCAATCTCCATCCCGAATATGCTTTGTTTCGGCTAAGAAATCCAGTTGTATGCCACCGTCGATATCGCTTTGACGTTGTTGCCGGTTAGCTAAAAGTTCTTTCCGTCTCCCGTCAAAATGATCATGAAGAGATTGTAGAAATGCTAATGCTTCCGGTGTTAAAATCTCTTCACTTTCAGCAGTCAGTTCGCCTAAAACTTCTATACTATGGGATGTCGCTTGTTTCGTAGACAGATGGATCACCCTCCCTAATTGTTGTTGCTGTCCAGTTACTGACACCATTCATGCCCTTCGAATTGAGGCAGTAACTGACATCGAACCATCATACAAATTGTGCAGTTTCTGTTGAGCCTTTCATCGCTGTTGTAGAAGATGTACCGCCAGAAATGATCTGAGACACTTCATCAAAGTAACCTGTTCCAACTTCACGTTGGTGTCTAGTCGCTGTGTACCCTTTGTCTTCATTGGCAAATTCAGCCTGTTGCAGTTTTGAATATGCCGCCATGCCATTATCTTTGTAGTCATGCGCAAGATTGAACATGCTGTGGTTCAACGAATGGAATCCTGCAAGTGTAACGAACTGGAATTTGTAGCCCATTTCACCAAGTTCCACCTGGTATTTGGCGATTGTCGCTTCGTCCAAGTTCGCTTCCCAGTTGAATGAAGGTGAACAGTTGTAAGCAAGCATTTTTCCAGGGAATTTCGCATGGATTGCATCCGCAAACTGTTGTGCCTCTTCAAGTGATGGATGCGATGTTTCACACCAGACAAGATCTGCGTAAGGCGCATAAGCCAATCCGCGTGCAATCGCTTGGTCAATACCAGGTTTTGACCGGTAGAAACCTTCAGGTGTACGTTCCCCAGTAAGGAATTCAGTATCTACTGGATCGATGTCGCTAGTGACCATATCTGCTGCATCTGCATCTGTACGCGAGATAAGAACAGTTGGTACGCCGAGAACGTCAGCCGCAAGTCTTGCAGCAACTAAGTTACGGATTGCATTTTGTGTCGGTAGCAATACTTTACCGCCCAAGTGTCCACATTTCTTTTCCGATGCAAGTTGGTCTTCAAGGTGAACGCCTGCTGCTCCAGCCTCAATCATGCCTTTCATTAATTCAAATACGTTAAGTGGTCCGCCGAAACCTGCTTCAGCGTCCGCTATAATTGGTGCGAACCAGTCAAAACCGTCTGCACGCCCTTCTGAATGGTCGATTTGGTCAGCCCGTTGAAGTGCTTGGTTGATGCGTTTGACAACAGAAGGAACACTATTTGCTGGATATAAACTTTGGTCAGGATACATTTGTCCTGATAGATTTGCATCCGCCGCCACTTGCCAGCCACTTAGATAGATTGCTTGAAGTCCTGCTTTTACTTGTTGAACAGCCTGATTGCCTGTTAGAGCACCAAGGGCATTGATGAAATCCTCTTCATGCAATGAACTCCATAAGCGAGTTGCACCTTTTGTTGCCAGTGTTTGTTCAATCAAAACGGAGCCACGAAGCTTTACAACATCTTCTGCAGTGTAAGGACGTTCAATCCCTTTCCATCTGCTATCCTCAGCCCAACTTTTCTCCAATTGTTCAATCTGTTTTTGTCTAGTCATATCAACTTCACACCTTCCAATTTTTATAACGAACAGCTAATTATGAAATTAATTCTTTTGTACTGTTTCATAACAGCTAAAGTTGTTATACAGTAATATATAACAGAGGACTCTGGGTTGTCTGTACTTTCTGACAAAAGGTTATTATTTTGGGATGAAAGCGATTTAAAGATGACGAAATAGTTTGCTAGTAACATTTTCATAGAAAACAAAGGGGGAAACAGACATGATGAAGGCGAATGTGGGGATTGCGAAAGAACTGTTACAACAATATGCTGCTATATTGGACGACTGGATACCAAAGGATGCTGCTGTTGCGATTGCAGTTGGCGATCGCTACATTTATTACGTGGAAGGCATTCATCAGATCGAATTAAAAGAAGGGCAACCCGTTATGTCCGGTAGTATTGCCGATAAAGTAATTAGCGAGCGACTTAAAGTTGATAAAATCATGGATAACACATTGTTCGGAGCCTCGTATTATGGAATCGGCTATCCAATTGACCTCCAGGGCCAGCCCGGTGCACTAATCGTTATCTTGCCGCCGAATTATCATGTACTGAAACACGAACCATTTCGCTTCCTTACTGGCAAGCAAGAAGAAGAATGGAGTCCTATTCCAATCGAAGAGATTGCCTATATCGAAAGCTTACAAAAGAAAACCTGGTTTTATGTTGATGGTGAACAGTTCTGTACCAGTCATACGCTGAAAGATTTGCAACTGCGGCTACCGAAGACATTTCTACGCATCCACCGTTCATACATTGTCAATATTTTAGCCATCGAGCGCATTTCTAGGGATATTACTTCAAATCTTTTGCTCACATTAAGAGATGGTACAGAGTTGCCTGTTAGCCAGACATATATGGCTGATGTTAAGAAGGCACTTGGGTTTTAGGATTTTTTCGGGTGGTATGATCGTTTGGTGGGCGGATATGATTGCTGTGCTGGAGTATATAATCAGTCTGCGGATGGATATGATTGGTCCGCTGGGATATACGATCGGTCTGCGGATGGATATGATTGGTCCGCCGGGGTATAGGATCGGTTTGCAGCGTTATATGATTGGTCCCCTGGGGTATATGATCGGGGTGCAGCGTGATATGATTGGTGCCCTGGGATATATGATCGGGTGCAGCGTGATAGGATTGGTCCGCTTGGGTATATGATCGCTCTGCGTGTGGATATGATTAATTCACTGAGTTATATGATCGCTCCACACCACAAAACACAAAAAAAGCCACAAAAGTAGCATTCACTTTTGTGGCTTTTTTTGTGTTATTCACTTTTTCTTTATTGCTGCTACAAACTGTTCTGTCCCTTTCATCGATTCATCGTACAAGTCCTGGGACAGTTTTTTTGTATCTTCGACCGTTGCGGGCCAGTTTTCTTTCATAGCATTGAATGCATCCAAGAACAATGTTTGCTGTTTATTGATGTTCCCAATTGGAAAAGCATACTTTTCCAAGTGAGCGAGTTTCATGAAGTCATTCACTTTATGGTGATAGGAAATTGCCATGACGGGTGTCTCTGTGCAAGTTGCCAAAATTAATGAATGGAGCCTCGTACCGATAATGATATCTTGCTGTGCTGTCACATCCAATATCATATTTGGCAGAAGATTATCATCGATGATTGTCGTCTTGTCTTTATGTGTCATTTTTGCCTGGATATCTTTTGTGACATCTGCATCTTGCGGGAACTTTGTAGCAAAAAATGTCAGTTCCACATTGTGCTGCGCTGCAAGACTGTCCAGGTTTTTCGCCATACCTTCTACATAATCATTATAAATTGTGGGATTACCTTCCGGCCAATAACCTGCATTGTAATAAGGGACAGCGGTAATACCAATTTTTGTTGGCACAGCCGATTTTTCCACACCCGTTTGACGTAAGGAAAACGCCGGATCACCGATAGTCAAAACTCGTTCTTTCACACCGATTGATTTCAACAGTTCAGCAGATTCAGGGTCACGTACCGAAATACTATCTGCATGTTTAGCCATATAGCGGATGAACCATTTTCCTAAACCACTGCTTAATGGACCGGCACCACATCCGTAAACAACATAAGGTGTATTCGAGTTTTTAGCCATCATTGCGTATGATCCAAATAACGGCGCTTCTCTTTTATATAAATCCATTAAGATTCCGCCGCCACCTATAACAAGAAGATCAAACGTTTTAACGATTTTTTTATTATTTTGATACGTTGCGAAAAATGTCTTTACTGCATTGCCTTTTTTATAATACAGTGGAAAACTCGTTACGCTATATCGTTCTGCTGTTTGTTTAGGATTATTACTAAATACAGTTAGATCATTGCTGCTTATCTTGAACGTTGACGTCAACTGTTTAATAATGCTAAGTAAAATTGCCTCGTCCCCGTTATTATCATTTCCATAATTACCCACAACACCAATTTTCATTTGACAACTTCCTTCACTACATGATTGTTCCATCATAACATAACTGTGCTATTTCATGAAAATGGAACCCATTGGCCAGCGGTAAGTTGGTCAATGGGTTCCATTTTAAAAAGATAAGAATGTATACGTTTTTTAATTTGAGTTAGTGCCTAGACTCTAACGCTTTTCTTACTTATTAATACTGCGGTATAGGAATGCACTGAATTGAGCACGGTTCACAGGTTTATTTGGCTCAAAATTGCCTTTTTCATTTCCTGTTGTGATTCCATTTTTCGCTAAAATATGAACTTGTTCATACGCCCAGTGGCTTGTAGGAACGTCTTTAAATTTCTTCGTTGACTCGCCTGATAGCTTGTACGCTTTCACAAGAATTGCCGCCATTTGTGCGCGCGTTAGCTGGCCAGCAGGATCGAATGTTCCATCCCCTTTACCACCTACGAGATTCGCGCTTGCAATAGCATTAACTTCATTGAAATAACGATGTGTTTTAGGTACATCTTTAAACTTTTGTGTACTAACAATAGATGTATCCAAGTCAAACACTCGACTCAAAATGACAGCCGCATGCTCACGTGACAATGTATTTCCAGGGTTGAATTTACCGTCTAAGTCCCCTTTTATATAACCAAGGTCTTTCAAGAAACTTATTTCTGTATAGTATGCGTAAGTAGAAGGGATATCAGTAAACGCAGGCGTATCGTCAGACAAAACAATAGGAATGCTTGTCGTTTTCGATCCGAGTGTCACGTTCACTGAGCCTTTTCCTGCCTTATTAACAGCTTTAAAGCTTCCTGCTGATGTAATCGTTCCAATATCACCCGTAACACTCCATTTCAACTGTTCTGGTGAATAAAGGATTGGTTTTCCCTGTGCATCCGTTGCATTCGCTTTATAAGTTACAGTTGCACCTGGTTTCACTTTCGTTGAAGAAGGTACGATCGTTAACTTTGCAGGTGCATCGACAACAGTTACAGGGAATGAGTGCTTCGCATTGCCATATTGTACGGAAACCCGGTCTTCCCCTGCCTTCACTGCATTATATGACAATCCCGAACCTGTAACACTACCTTTTTCTGAAGTCAGTGTTAGTTGGCTATTATCTACTTTAAGTGGATTATAATAGGCATCCAGGACATGATTCACTATTAATGAAGCTTTTGAACCTACAAGCATTGTGCCAACTTGACTACGCGAAACGCTAATATGAGCTGGCTCGCTAACAGGTCCTGTGCTGATCGCCTCAATGATTGCTGACACTTTTCGTTCAGCACTTGTGGGTCTGTTTGCTAACACCACCGTATTGCTGCCATGATTCCTGACACCCATTGCAGTCGAACCACCGCCATCAAAATTAATTGCTCGGTCATAGCCCTGTGCAGCTAAGTAACTTGCAAATTGCTTGAGCGTCATCCCCTTACTATATCCTTTACGGTTGTCCACCGTTACCAGATCTACACGTTTTTTATCTTTGCTGATCGCGATAGCTGTGCGTGCCGTCGGAGAACTTGCCCGCCAATTGGTTGTATCCATCGTGATGTGTGGCTTACCGTCTTTCAATAGCATTGGACCGCTTGCCAACATAAACTCGGAATTCATCCACTTATCATCGATTGATAATGAAAGAGATACATCATCTCCAACTTTCATGTTTTTGAACCTTTCCAGATTCTTCGGACCATGGACAGAGAGAACAAATCCTGTTTTTGGAATTTCCACATTCCCTTTTACCCCATAGCCACGTACTTTAACAACTTTTCCAGACAGTTGCTGCCCGTACTGTGTATTCGTAATCGCCTGTCCTGTGTCAACGACGATTTCGATTCCGAATTCATTGGAATTAGTATTTTCACTATTATGTTGTGGTGTAAAAATGATAGTTTCATCACTCTGACGTTCACGGTTTATACCAGTCATTTGAAAATCTAATCCGTTATAGCCCAGATTAATACCCATTTTGTAATAATCAATTTCAGCCAGCCCGTCTTTCGTCACACCAAAAGCAATCGGATTGCTTACATAATAGCTAGACGAGTCGGAAATAACGCCTCCGTTAACAATCTCGTTGCCTTTCGAAATCAAATACATCGGCAGGCCACTTTTCATATCAAAGAACGAAGCATTAACCGCGCCCACAACACGATTGCCATCGCTTGAATCTCGATTGGCAAGAGCTGTTGTTGTAGATGTTTTTGCGATTGGTGCTGGTAACCCAATACCTAACTTCGTATAAGGATCACCCAAATTAACTGATAGATGATTTATGTAGTTTGTTGTCAAATTATTATATTGTGAATATGTCACACCTGATGACACAGGATAACTCTTCACCGGACTCTGATTGGCCGAGGCACTTGCTGGTACAGTCCAAAGAAGCGTGGCTGCTACTGCTGTCATTGCGACTTGTTTACTGAAATTTTTCAATGAATCTACTTTTCTAGTGATAAAACGACACTCTCCCTTCCTATTAATATACATTTTACCAAAATAATTAGTAGATTACTATAATCCATAAGAAGGAAATAATGAAAAGGAGAAGCACCTGTTCAGCTCAAAAAAGCGCTGAAGGACCTAAATAAATAAGCGTTATTTTCCTTTTCGGCAGGTCTGAAGCAACTCGAAGAGCTAGACAATAACGAAAAGCGGAAGCGCCGTTTAGACGTGACAGGCATAAGACGGACCGACGAAGTGGCGTTCTTTGCCACGCAGTCGGGCTGGCTTATGACCCGAACGTCTGGCGCTTTGAGCTAGACAATTACGAAAAGCGGAAGCGCCGTTTAGACGTGACAGGCATAAGACGGATAAAGGAAGGCAGTCTAAATTCGCGACATCGTGTCGCAACAAGGAGGGATGAAGTTCAATCCCTCCCGACTGCATGACCTGCATCCTGCAGGCCTAAGTGGCGTTCTTTGCCACGCAGTCGGGCTGGCTTATGACCCGAACGTCTGGCGCCTGGAGCTAGACACAAAAAAAACCGTTCAAGGCAGATTACTCTACCCTGAACAGCTTTTTTTGTTATAAGTCTTTAATTTTAAACTTAACATATTGATTCGAATAGGATGCGAATACACCAAAGATGATGAAGAAGAACATCGTGTAAAATTTAAGTTCCCAAATATTATAGTAGAATCCGGAAACCCCGGTCGCGAACCAGAAGGCTATCATAAATTTGCCGAATACTGTTTTTCGTTCTTTCCAGAAAAGCGCAAGCATACATAGCAAGAACGCTGCAAATAGAACAACGCCAACAACACCGGTTTCAGCAATTACCTGAATGTACTGGTTATCCGAGTAGAAATACTTGCCTCCATAGATGTCTGAACGAATCCCATAAAACTTATAGATTGGCGATCCATAAGACAATGTCGCAGACCCACCGAATGAACCGAACCCTGCTCCTGCAACCGGATTGTCTTTGAATACTTCAAACCCTTTTTCAATATAAAAGAATCGACCGCTTTCTGTCATGAGTGCCAAATTACTTTGATCGAAAGTCTCCCCAAAACGATCGCTAATGCTTCCAGGTTTAATCGGATCAGCTTTAAGACCAAGAGTTTGGAAGTACTGGACACCGAGATTAACAGGGTAATAAATCAGTAAGATTGAGGCTATGCCTGCAAGAATTAGTCGTTTCATAAGAATCCAGTTTTTCGACAATATAATGAAAATTACACCGAGTACGAATGCTGAGATCCAAGTCCCCCTAGAATAAGTGAGGATGAATACTCCAATGAACAAAACAAGATTTACATTCAGAAACCATTTGTATTTCTCAGTTTTGTAAATTGATTGAAGAAATAGGACAGCAATAATTCCGAAAAGCAGTAACAACGCGAGTGAATTCGGATTCCCAGGCAATCCATAGATTCTAACAAAGTTCGTCGCCGAGAGCGTTTTATATTTCCATACATCGGGCAACAGAAGCTGTCTCATAGACAGTTTTTCGATAATGCCATGAACTGAAACGATTAGGCCTGTCCAAACAGTTACCCACGCAAGCCGTTGGAACCATCCTTCTGGTAACAGCATCCGTGAAACTGTGTAATAAAGCAGATACATAATAATAAATGTCCGTAATTGGAAAATAACAGCTGATGGTAAAACACCTTGAACTAGTCCGCTGACAGCTCCGAACATTAGGAAAGCGAAAAATGCCCATTCAAACCATTTGAATGAAAACAGAGACTTCCAATCTTTTCTACCTGCAATAATTACTTTTGCAAACGCAATGAACGTGATAAGATCCCCGATTAGCTTAAGGCCCGGATTCACTTCTACAAGGAGCGGGCGAATGCTTACATAGATAACCAGGAATAACAAACTTTGCTGCGGCCTAAAAAATGCGAATAACGCAAAAAACAAGGAAGTAACGACAAGTGCAATCGACGATGGAAGAAACAATGCTATGACGATTACTGCCAATGCTGCGAAGAAATACATGATTTCTTTATCTTTTAATTTCTCTATTATAGTTGTCATGATATTTTCCCTTTCTACGACTAAATCGTTTCATATTAATGAACAAAGTCCTCCGTAATTATAGCATCTTATAAGACGTTGTGGCTTATTCTTTAGTTTCATATTTATTACAGTTCCTTCTTATGTAATTTGAACCTATTAATCTATCAAATTTCTGCTACTATTAAGTAAGACTATAGAAGGAGGTTTACACGTGAAAAAATTAATAACTTTCACTTTACTCACACTGCTCATGTTCTCCCCTTTCCTACAGATACAAGCACAGGCAAGTGACATTAAAGGTCACCAGATGGAAAGTGAATTGAATTATTGGATTAAAAAAGGCGTCATTCGAGCAGACGCAAAAGGGAATTATACTCCCAATAAGGCCGTTACGAGAGGCGAATTTGCTTCGTATATCGCACGCGCTCTTAAATTACCAGTTTCCACAAAGTACATATTTAAAGACTTGAAAACAAATTCAGGTCGCACAATTGAAATCCAGAATGCTGCTGGCGCTGGAATCCTTGCGGGTTACCCAGATGGTACATTTAAAGCCGACGACAAGATTACACGTCAGCAAATGGCAGCTATGATGTATAAAGCGATACGTTATATGGACATTCCTGTTAAGAAAAAAACTCTTACATTTAAAGATTCCAAACAGATTTCAGCTAACTTTGTAGATGCAGTCTCAGTTGCGGTCAATTATAACATTATCCGAGGAGATCACCGAAAAAATGGTGTTTATTTCATGCCAAAAGGGAACGCAACGATTGCACACGCTTCAGCATTCCTGTTCAGGTTGTTTGCAACTGCCGAAGAATTGAAGCCAACTAAACCTGTAGATCCTGTGGAACCTGGAATTCCTCCAGTGGACGTTCCAGACGTTGATCCTGAAGTATACAAAGTAAGTAGAAATTCTAACGGTCAACTTCAACAGACAACGGCACTGTATAAAACATATGAAGATGCATTGGCTGCTTACAATGAATCTTCATCCGTTAAAACGATCGAGAAGGATAAAAAAATCATCAAAATGAAAGCAGGTAAAGCTTTCGCTTCGAAGGAAAATAAAACCGCTATCCTTTATAAAGATTCCTCTTTCCTCACTGTTGCGACATCTATTCAAGAAGGCCGTGAAATGAAATATATAGGAAGCAGCCCGAACCACGTTATTCTCGAACTGGGCGGATTGACCTTCTATGCGAAACAAATTGAAGTTGATCTTGTCCCGACTGAACTTGTCACGAAATCTGACTACTATGAAGTTAAACAAGACGGTGTACTGTATCACCACACATATGATAATATCTCTAAAAAAACCCTTGCTGAATACTCAATTGGACCTGCAGCTCCGACCATGAGAATTGGAAAAAGTTATACAAGTCTCGATGGAGTCCAATTTAAAGAAATGAATTCGAATAATACGATTACGCACTACCCATACTTCCAATTCCAATCCGTCCGTCAACCATCTTCATATAGCGGTGCTGAACTTGATTACTTTATCGCTGAGATTTTGAAAGACCGTCAGAGTACGGGGGCTGCCCGTTACAAAGATGCTCCAACCAAATCGAAGTTGCTTGGTCTTGGCAACTATTTGAAAGCGGTTGAAGAAACACATCGTGTCAACGCATTGTTCATTCTTGCCGCAGCCATCCACGAAAGTGATTACGGTATAAGTGAAAATGCAATAAAGAAAAATAATATTTTCGGCATTAGAGTATTTGATTCCAGTCCGGAATCAGGTGCAATGTACAAACATCCTGAAAATAGTGTCGATGCATTTATTAAGGAATACATCAACAAAAATTACGCTAACCCACTAGGTGGATATGCAAATGGAGCAAGTCCAGGCAATAAAGTTGTCGGGTTTAATGTGAGGTACGCTACCGATCCAAACTGGGGGAGTAAAATCGCCGGACATATGTGGCGAATCGATACATTCCTCGGCAAGAAGGATTACAAACAAGCGGATCTCGGCCGCATCATTTATACCGGTCCCGTAGGTGTCAATGTAAGGACAAGCCCTGATGCGTTAAGTGCTAAACTATTCTCTTACAAACCGAAAGACCCCGGCGCCAATGCCGCATTCGGCTATCCAGTAGTTATAGTCGATGAAACAGTCGGCAGTGATGGTTTCAAATGGTATAAGGTACTAGCAGACATCAATCCTCCTTCAGACTTCGGCTGGATTCGATCAGATCTTATAGAGCGAATTACGGAGTAAAAACAGGTAAATCCTGTCCACTTGTGTTTGAGTGGACAGGATTTTTTTGTTGATGAAATTGGTTTTTTTATATTTAATGTCGGGTTAGTTTGGATTGATTTGAAACTGTAATGGCTAATCAACTAACTCTTACGACTTTCGGCAAAACTGGCATTTCCATCCCTTTTCATCCCCTCAAAAAAATCCCCTGCACTGAATAATTCCAGTGCAAGGGATTTCTATTGTAATCACTTTACCTCAAAGAGCATCCGTATGTTCTTTGCCTGCCGGAAGAATATCCGACATGCCAATACGCTCAAGGCCTTTTTTAATCTTCGTCGTATAACCTAATCTGTTCTTGTCCAAATAACCCGCTTTGGAACGAATCATTTCTTCAAAGACTGGCAACTTCTTATCATCGATTGCCGACCACAGTTCATAGGATTTAATTAGATCTTCCAATGTTAAATGTACATAATCGCGACCCGAAAATTTATGTTCCGGAGAAACTTTATACCAAATATCGCCGTCAGGACGGATCCACTTGTTTTTTTCCTTTTCAATCGCTGTCTGAATACTCGTAGCAGTAGCTAAGTATGCAGGATTTTTTAATTCTTGATATGCCATTAGAAGGACGTTCATCCCGCCAAGTGCGTGGTTCATGGACGTATGTGTCTTCACTTTTTGCACCGAAGGGAAATAGTCTGAAATATAGTAGGACTCTTTGTCCACTTTGACGATATTCCCTTTTCCCTTTTGCGATACAAGCAGATTGGCATAGTTTTTCAGACCGACATTGTAATCCGTATGCCCAAACGCTTTGCCACCATTATACAAGAACAATGCGATTTGTTCGTTGAATCTGGTATCGACGAACGGAGCCGTTATACCGTACAAACTTTTAAGGTACGTGCTTGTTACTTCTGTTTCCCAATACGTCGATTTCCCTCTGAATACATCCAAATTGGCAAATGAATTATATAGAAGGTTTTCATAATACCGTCCGCCAGTTTCGGTATAAAGTGCCATAACCCGGTCCTCTTTCACTAGAAGAAGATTTCGTCCATACCCTCTGCCTGACTTCGGTATTGGTTCAACCGTTACCGCCATCTTATTGTAAGGACCAGTGGCCGTGTACCATTTGTTTCGTTTTTTATAATAAATCGCTGACTCAAGCATCCAAGAGTCCATTTGCTTCCGATCCTCAAACAATCGTTCTCCGGAAGACATGAGCCATTGATCGACTATATCGAAGCCTTTCGACTGTAGTCGGTAAACGGAAAGTTGCGTTTCTCCAAGCTTAACACCACTAAACGCTTCAGACTCCTGATGTAATTCCCTTGTATGACTTTCCGCGCCGGTAGGGTACTTTTGGTTTAGTTCAGTTGACCGGTATGATTTACCAATCATTCGTTGAGATACTCCACCGTCTGTTTGTATTTTTTCAAAAATGCCTGTTGGATACGTCATCAAATCATGACCAAACGTTTCATCAAAAACTTTTTTGATTGGGAATCGGCTATATTCATGAAGCACCGCTTTTGATAATCCCTCTTCTGTTTGGATGACATCAACAGTAATCGGTTTGTTCTGTGGATTTCTCAGTTCGTTGAATAAAAAGTAATCTCCGTTAGGCAGTTCCCTTTTCGTCAATTTAACTGTCACCGATGGAAAACCGCTTATGCGGTATGTGAAAACGATATCAGTTGCATGCGCATATTTGACGGTTTTTTCTCCCGCAAATTGCATGATATGATTCGAACGTAAATATGTTTTGGTCGAAGTCGAAAGTGGAACTTCGACAAATTGCTGCTCTTGTCTGACTGATTCAAATGCACCGAACGTATCTGGTGCTGTAAATACTGTTGCAGGCAATTTCTCGATTAACCCGTTTTGCAGCATCGCTCTATGTAGGAATACGACATATGTCGCGCGGTTGACGGCTGTTTTCGGATCGAATGTACCGTCTTCCTTACCAGTTGTGATACCGTGCTGCGCAAGTACTTTAACGCCCAGTTTATGAGATTCACTAATTTTGTAATCGTCCTTGAATGTGATTTCTTCTCCCGTATCCTGCAACTTGAAAGCCCTAACGATGACAGTCGCCATCTGCTCACGTGTCAAAGAGTCGCCGACGCCAAAGGTCCCGTCTTCTTTCCCCAAGAAAATGCCGGCTTCATATGTAGCCATTGCACCTTTCAAATGGGAAGACTTGGCACTGACATCTTTAAATATCGGCTTGTAAGATGCAAATGGTAACTTAAGTGCATTCGTTATCAGGTTAGCCGCCTGTGCCCGTGATACCTCTAAACTCGGTCTGAATTGCTTGTCCGGATAACCGTTAATAATTTTCAAATCGACAAGTTGGGTTACTTCATCTTTAGCCCAGAAATCATTATGTACATCCGTAAAACTTGGACTAATTGGATTCGCGCTGGCATTCAATATGCCAAAGCCGAACATTGAAAGAACTGCGACAATCAGTCCAACTTTTATTGGACCTTTGATTTTTCTCTTGTGTAACATTTACAAATATCCTCCCCGCTCACTTACATATTCTGTTCAGTCATTCATCTATAATACCATAGAAGAGTATAGAAAAACCGCCACTTATCTAGGAAGCTTATTTGTTATCCTATGGCTAGTTGGGTAACAAACGCCCAGCAAGAGCCATAGTTACAAAATAGAACCTGGAATAACCGTATTAAAAATATCATATTATCGTAAACAAAAATTAGTAGGAAATGAAATAATGGAATATAAATGGGTTATTAAGTTAAGGTAGAATGACATGTGAATCTCTATGTTGAGGATATCAATTTAATATTGAATAAAACCATTTTTTTCCACAGCTAGCTCGCAAATCATATTCGCTCGCTTTATGACAGACAGTTTTATGGGTTGGTGCTAAGGGCTAGGATTAGAGGCCTCAGGTAACACAACAGCGAAATGTTTAGTTCCCCTTCGTGATGAAGTTCTGCAACGCGACCTCCATCTGATTCGTGTCACTACAGCTATATTCCTTGATAAACAAAAAATTATGTCCTTTTCTTTTCGCCGACTTAATACACGCAGGCATTAAAAACTTGCACAATTTATCGGATGATTGCTCACCCCTATAAAAAAAGGATCCAATTGCTATCTAATTGACAGCAATTGGATCCTATTTTATTATGCTTTTCTATTCAACCATTTATTTTTAATCGCCATCAGATAAATAACGAATGCAAATGCAAATGTGATAGCAACAAAGACAAAACCTTGAGAGTTCAATACGAGCATCGGAGCGAATGTAACGAGCATAATTTCAACCGGCGCAATTGGTATATAGGCCAAGCTGTAATCATCCAGCGTCTTACTTTCCGATTTCGGATCGACGATTCTAAGTAGCGCCATACCCATAGCGACCGTTCCTGTTGTCCAGCCCCATGTGAATATCCCTTTTTCAAACCAGTATTGTGGGAAAAACTTCTTCGAAAAAATCGCAAAGAATAAGAATGCATACACAAGTCCAAACACAAATAACAAAATTAACGGAACAGCGTAATCAAGCACAACTGAAATACTGATTGAACCAATTCCGAATGCTACGAGAATATCCGTCGCACTACCACTAATCCTCGACACAACATCCTTACTGACATACTTATCGGTATCCGTAGAATTTAATATCTTCTTCACGAACAATCCAACAAGAAACGCCAATGAAAATGCAGGTATAACAACGCTTGGTAATAGCATCGCACCTAATTGACTTAAATAATAACCGCCCATGGCGATAATTATAATGATAGATAAGTGAAAAACGTATGGATCAATCGAGATCGACGACACCGTATCTGTTTCAGACTTCGTTCTCGATTCAGGTGGGATTAATCCCGTTCTAAGCTCATCTGGCAAATCTTTGAACGAAGCGAGGAATGACGTATGCCCCTTTGATGAACCCCATTTGATGAAGACAATCCCTATTAGTATGGCACTCATAATCCCTACAGTGGCAGATGTCATAGCTAATGAAGTCGCTTCTTCCCAGCCATTTTGCGCAAACGTCGCACCAATAGCCGCTGCAGTTCCGTGTCCTCCTACGAAGCCGGCTGCAAGTAACAAGCCGAAACCGTCATGTACATCCCAAAATGGATTAATCAGTAGGAGCGCGAATAACAATCCTCCACCCCACATTAATACCATTGCAATTTGAGAGTACGACCACATGCTACCGACTCTTGTCTTAATCGCATTCCAGTCAATCCGTGGTGACAGTAACGGCAGTGTTCCAAAGATGACTGCTATCAAGATTGCCGGATAGACTCCCATTTGATTTGAAAATGGCAAAAGACCAAAACCATTCGGTCCAAACAGCAAAGCCAGGAGCCCCGCAATGATACTAGCCGGCAAAAACATTTGCTGGATGAACTTAACCTTCGCTCGAATAATCGTCCCTACAAGCAGAAGCAGTGATATCAAACCGAAATCCGTAAATAAAACCCATGGTGAAAAATCCATATTTTTATTCTCCTTATCTATACACTATTTTTCGCTGAATTTAATGCCCCTTTCTCAACACGTATGTAACCGTTTACATGAACATATAAAAGCATAATATTTTATCAACTTTCACTAAGATAACATTTTTTAAAGCCATAGTAAACTTAACGGACAACTCCGAATTTCATGTTGAATTCATAATAGATTTATAATTGATTTCAACTATTGATATGTAATTTGATTCCTAGCAAAAAAATAATGAATTTGTCATATCACATTATCTTCAGTATATGGACAGGAAGGATTCCGGGAGAAATAATGATAGTATTTCTGGACTTTAAATATGCTTTTAATTATAGCTAAGTAGTTGTTTGTCCCCTCACCCCATTTTTTTACTGAATAAGATGTTACAGAAAGGAGGTGAAAAAATGAATTTTTATAACTATCAAAGAAATTGTTTTAATGGTCGAAAATTTATTATTCCTTGTTCTAGTCACAATTTCCGTAAAATAGTATGCACAGGACCTCCTGGACCTCCGGGACCTCCAGGTGCTACTGGTGCTACCGGTGCTACTGGTGCTACTGGTGCTACTGGTGCTACTGGTGCTACTGGTGCTCAAGGTATTCAAGGATTACCGGGAACTACCGGTGCTACTGGTGCTCAAGGTATTCAAGGATTACCGGGTACTACCGGTGCTACTGGTGCTACCGGCGCTCAAGGGTTGCCAGGTACTAATGGCGCGGACGGTGCTACTGGCGCTACCGGCGCTCAAGGTATTCAAGGGTTACCAGGTACTAACGGCGTAGACGGTGCTACTGGCGCTACTGGTGCTACTGGTGCTACTGGCGCTCAAGGTATTCAAGGGTTGCCAGGTACTAATGGCGTGGACGGCGCTACTGGTGCTACCGGCGCTCAAGGTATTCAAGGGTTGCCAGGTACTAATGGCGTGGACGGCGCTACTGGTGCTACTGGCGCTCAAGGTATTCAAGGATTGCCAGGTACTAATGGCGCGGACGGCGCTACTGGTGCTACCGGCGCTCAAGGTATTCAAGGGTTGCCAGGTACTAATGGCGCGGACGGCGCTACTGGTGCTACCGGCGCTCAAGGTATTCAAGGGTTGCCAGGTACTAATGGCGCGGACGGGGCTACTGGCGCTACCGGCGCTCAAGGTATTCAAGGGCTACCAGGTACTGACGGTGCTACTGGCGCAACTGGTGCTCAAGGTATTCAAGGATTACAGGGAACTACTGGCGCTCCAGGATTACCGGGAACTAACGGAGCTGACGGGGCTACTGGCCCTCAAGGTATTCAAGGGTTACCAGGTACTGACGGTGCTACTGGCGCAACAGGACCTCAAGGTATTCAAGGGTTACCAGGTACTAATGGTGTAGACGGCGCTCCAGGATTACCGGGAACTGACGGGGCTACTGGCGCTACAGGACCTCAAGGTATTCAAGGATTACCAGGTACTAACGGCGTGGATGGCGCTCCAGGATTACCGGGAACTAACGGAGCTGACGGGGCTACTGGCCCTCAAGGTATTCAAGGATTACCAGGTACTAACGGCGTGGATGGCGCTCCAGGATTACCGGGAACTAACGGAGCTGACGGGGCTACTGGCCCTCAAGGTATTCAAGGGTTACCAGGTACTAATGGTGTAGACGGAGCTCCAGGATTACCGGGAACTGACGGGGCTACTGGCGCTACAGGATTACCGGGAACTAACGGAGCTGACGGGGCTACTGGCCCTCAAGGTATCCAAGGATTACCAGGTACTAACGGCGTGGATGGCGCTCCAGGATTACCGGGAACTAACGGAGCTGACGGGGCTACTGGCCCTCAAGGTATTCAAGGGTTGCCAGGTACTAATGGCGTGGACGGTGCTACCGGCGCTCAAGGTATTCAAGGGTTACCAGGTACTAACGGAGCTGACGGTGCTACCGGCGCTCAAGGTATTCAAGGATTGCCAGGTACTAATGGCGCGGACGGCCCTCAAGGTATTCAAGGGTTACCAGGTGCTAGTACAGTAATACCATTTGCATCAGGAACTTCGGTTGTAACTTTGAATACACTAGCATTAGGATTAGTTGGTACTCCGGCTCTTGTAGGATTCGGAAGTTCTATTCCAGGCGTTTCTATTCTCGGCAGTTCATTCACACTTCCAGCTCTAAGTAACTTTAGCTTTATGGTTCCTCGTACAGGGACCCTTACAAGTATTTCAGCATACTTTAATAGCACAGTAGGACTAAGTCTCATAGGTTCTACGGTGACTGTCCATGCAGAGGTATATCGTGCATCCGGCAATAGCAATGAATTTTTCGCAACAGGCGTTACTGTACCTCTAACATTTACTGGAACAATCAATATCGGTACCATAGAGACTAACACCGCTAGCGGCTTCTCATTAGGAATAAACGCAGGAGATCGTTTACTAATGGTATTTTCCGCTACTGCAACAGGGCTCAGTCTAGTAAACACTATAACAGGTGCTGCAAGTGCAGGTTTGACAATCAATTAATAAATTGATATACAAAGAAACATTGCTCCTAACGAAGATTTTAGAACACCAAATAGCAAAAAAATAGCCCCTTTCATTTCACAACAATGAAAGGGGCTTTTTTCAATTTGCTTGTTCAACTGCAGTAATTCTAACGATGCTCTTTGTTGTGTAACTAGCATAATATTTGTATTAAAAATTTAGAACAGAGTCGTTACATCTCGCAATACAACTTCCCAACTTTCCAACGTCGAAATTTCCTCCTGAGACGATCACGCCGACTCGCGCAGCCGCAATTGGTAATTTCTTATTCATAACAGCCGCAATCGCCGCAGCTGCGGCCCCTTCAACAAGCAACTTCTCACGCTCTAACATGAAAAGAATCGCAGAAGATATTTCCTTTTCCGTCACTGTAATCATATCGTCTACATAATTACGAATGATATCCATCGTTACTTTACCAGGTTCTCTAACGCAAATACCTTCTGCAATCGTCGGTAAAAAGTGAGTCAAATTATTTTTTCTACCATGATAGGACGAAGCAATTGCAGGTGCATTTTCGGCCTGGACTCCAATCACTTTTACCGAAGGCCGGATTGTCTTCACAGCAAGTGCAGTCCCTGCGAGTAGACCCCCACCGCCTGCGGGTACAACAATCGTATCCAAATCAGGTTGCTGCTGCAACATTTCCATCGCAACAGTTGCCTGGCCCTCGATAATTGTTAGATCGTCGAATGGATGTATAAACGTCGCGCCTGTTGCTAGTTGTTCAGTTCGCGCAGCTTTATAAGCTTCATCAAAACTCTTTCCAACAAGCTTTACAATCGCTCCGTATTTCCGGGTTGCATCTACTTTTGCTGCTGGAGTCGTTTCAGGCATGAATATTGTAACTCGGGCTCCCACTTTACGTCCTGCCAATGCAACACCTTGTGCATGATTTCCCGCGGAAGCCGCAAGTAAACCTTTTGCGCATTCAGCTGCTGTCAGTTGAGAAATTTTATTGAACGCACCGCGCACTTTAAACGACCCTGTCTTCTGTAAATTTTCAAGTTTCAAAAACACTTTGGATTGTGACCATTCATTCAAAGTCATAGATTGTTTAATAGGCGTGCGGTGAACGATTTCCGTTAAGCGTTCAAATGCTTCGAATAAGCGCGCTGTATTATACAAATCCCCAATTACACCATCTCCCTTTTAAGTCGATATTTACGCCTTTTGAAGTTGCTTCTCATAGTTTGCAATTTGTTCTTCATATTTGAAGGTCAAGGATATTTCATCCCAACCATTTAATAACATTTCTTTATAGTACGGGTCTATATTAAACGAATAGGACTTGCCATCCTGCCCCGTTACCGTCTGTTCAACTAGATTTACTTCTACTGAATAGGGATTTCTTTGACCATTTACTAACAACTCTTCTACTTCCGACATTTTCAACTTAATCGGAAGCAAGCCGTTTTTCATACAGTTATTATAGAAGATATCCGCAAAGCTTGGCGCGATGACGACATTGAATCCATAATCTAAAATTGACCATGGTGCATGTTCACGCGAGGAGCCGCAACCGAAGTTTTCTTGGGCGACGAGGATTTTAGATCCTTTGAACCGCTTATCATTCAAGATGAACTCTTCCACTTCGCTTCCGTCCGCGTGATGCCGCCAATGATAAAATAAATACTTCCCGAATCCAGTCCGTTCAATTCGCTTCAAGAACTCTTTTGATATTATCTGATCGGTATCGACGTTTTTACGATCGAGCGGCGTTATAACGCTTACGACTTCATTAATCGGTTCCATCTAATCATCCTCTCCTCAGTTATGCATGCACCGCTTGTAATTCACGTACATCTACAAAATGACCCGCAATTGCTGAAGCCGCTGCCATGGCCGGGCTTACAAGATGTGTACGTGCCCCCATTCCTTGACGTCCTTCAAAATTCCGATTCGAAGTAGAAGCGCATCGTTCTCCTGCTGGCACAACATCATCATTCATCGCTAGACACATACTGCAACCAGATTCCCGCCACTCGAAACCAGCTTCAAGAAATACGGCATCAAGGCCTTCATCTTCCGCCTGCATTTTAACTGTGCGTGATCCAGGTACGACGATTGCCGTAACAGAGGGGTGAACTTTCTTCCCTTCAATCACTTTTGCCGCTGCACGCAGATCGCTTATTCTCGCGTTCGTACACGAACCTATGAATACGTGCTGGATGTCAATGGACGTCAACGGAACTCCTTCTTCAAGGCCCATATAAGTTAGTGCCTGTTTCAGTGCGTCTTTATCAGATTCCACTTTAAAGTCCCGCGCGTAAGGCACACTAGCTGAAATACCAGAGCCCATTGAAGGGTTGGTTCCCCAAGTCACGAACGGTTCGATTTCACCCGCGTTCATTTCAAGAACAGTATCATACGCCGCGCCCTCATCTGTAGCCAGTGACAACCAATATGCCGCGGCTTCATCAAAAGCTTCAGCTTCCGGAACATATCTACGATTTTTTAAATAGGCAATAGTCGTTTCATCCGGGCTTATTAAACCGGCTTTTGCACCTGCTTCAATAGACATATTACAAACGGTCATCCGTTCTTCCATCGTGAAATTGCGGATTGCTTCACCTGTAAATTCGACAATATGACCTGTGCCCATATCGATGCCGTATTTAGCAATAATCGCTAAAATAACATCTTTCGCAGCTACACCAAATCCAAGATCCCCGTTAATGCGGATTTCCATCGTTTTCGGTTTTGATTGCCACAATGTTTGTGTTGAAAGAACATGCTCAACTTCACTTGTACCGATGCCGAATGCAATTGCCCCGAACGCACCATGTGTAGATGTATGGCTATCGCCGCAGACAATTGTTTTGCCAGGTTGCGTCAATCCAAGTTCTGGCCCAATAATATGGACAATCCCTTGATCTGGATGATCCATATTCGCAAGAGGAATTCCGAATTCATCACAATTCGTTTGTAATGTGTTGATTTGTTTTCGTGCAATCGGATCTTTAATCGCATCGCGGTTTCGTGTTGGAACGTTATGATCCATCGTCGCAAAACAGAGGTCGGGTCTGCGCACAGTACGATTCGCAAGTCGCAGCCCTTCAAATGCCTGCGGAGAAGTTACTTCATGCAATAAATGAAGATCGATATAGAGCAAATCAGGCTTCCCTTGTTCTTCGTATACGATATGCTGATTCCAGATTTTCTCGATAATATTTTGTGCCATATGGCAGCCCTCCCTCTCTTATCAAATGAATGAAGTTAAACATATGAAAACATAATGCTATTTGAGACGAATTGTGTATCAAGTTCGCCAATGACTTTGTCCGTCCATTCTTTTGTTGATAAAACCCGGTTACCAGGTTCTACAAGATCCGCTGTGAAGAAACCGTCTTCGAACACCGTGTTAACTGCTTCTTCAATTGCTGATGCTTCCGTATCCAGGTTAAATGAATACTTCAACATCATTGCAACAGATAGAATCGCTGCCGCTGGATTTGCCAATCCGAGTCCCGCAATTTCAGGTGCGGAACCATGGACAGGCTCGTATAGACCAAATCCGTCCGAACGAATACTCGCTGATGGAAGTACGCCTAATGATCCCGTAATGACGGATGCTTCATCACTCAAAATGTCCCCAAACATATTTTCCGTAACGACAACATCAAATGCTGCCGGGTTTGTAATCAGTTTCATAGCAGTAGAATCGACTAACATATGCTCCACTTCAATATCGGGATAAGCTTTCTTTTTCTCTTCAACAACTTCACGCCATAACTTACTCGTTTCAAGCACATTTGCTTTATCAACAGAAGCAACTTTTCCTCTGCGCAAGCGAGCAATTTCAAACGCTTTTACAACAATACGTTCAATCTCTTCGCGTGAATAAACGAGTGAATCCACTGCAGCATCTGCCGTCCGTCGACTCGGTTCTCCGAAATACAGACCGCCTGTCAATTCCCTTACAATCATCATATCTACGTTTTTCGCCACTTCTTCTTTTAGAGGAGATGCATGGAGCAAGGATGGCACAGCTTTCACAGGCCGAAGATTTGCAAACAAGTCGAAATGTTTTCGAATTGCAAGTAGTCCTTTTTCCGGTCTCATTGCCGAAGGATTTTGATCCCATTTCGGACCGCCTACAGCGCCAAGAAGTACTGCTTCACTCGCTTCACAAAGTGCTACTGTTTCATCTGGAAGCGGATTTTGATGTTTATCAATTGCAGCGCCGCCAATCACTCCGTATTCTATATGGAATGTGTGGTTAAAACGTCTTGCAATCACTTCAAGCACTTTCACTGCAGCTTCAGTCACTTCTGGGCCGATTCCATCACCTGGTAATACTGCTACTTTCTTCTCCATAGAACTTCTCCTCCTTATTGTTTTTGAATCTATTCTCGCTAACTATAAAATTTGAGATAAAGATTCCCTTCAAATCCTCTTCGGCTACCCGGTGTCCAGTTACTGGACACTGTAAGGCGCCTTCGCTTGGTTTATGCAGATATTCATATGCTCAATGTATATAGTTAAACCACAGTTACTTTCGTTTTTGCTTGCTTTTTGATTAATTGTCGGTTGATGGCATTAAAGTATGCCTTTGCAGATGCACCTAACACATCCTGTGCGACATCGCGTCCAATCGACACCTCGCCATTAATACTTAGATTAACAACCGCTTCGCCAAGTGCATCGCGTCCTTTGCCAATCGATGTGACACGGTAATCCAGAATATGAACTTCACCTTCAACAAGCATTTCCAGTGTATTGAAAATTGCTTCAACCGATCCTGAACCTGTTGCTGCCGCAGTCACCGTTTCCCCATTTGGATTAACAGCTGTAACTGTTGCAGATGGAACATTTGCAATTGCATATTGCACTTGAACATCTTTAAATTTATAAACAGGTACATCATTATTTTGAATTTGCTGATCTGTAAATAACACAAATAGATCATCTTCTGTAATTTCTTTCTTACGGTCAGCAAGTTTCTTAAATTCAACAAACGCTTCATTCAGCTTGTCAGCACTAAGATCGAAGCCCATTGAAATGGCTCGGTCACTGAATGCATGTCTGCCAGAGTGTTTACCAAGCGCAAGCGGTTCAGTTTTACCGCCAATTAATTCTGGTGTAATAATTTCATACGTCTGGCGGTTTTTCAGGTAGCCATCCTGATGAATTCCCGACTCATGCGCAAATGCATTTTTGCCGACAATCGCTTTGTTAGGCTGTATGATAACGCCAGTCAGTTGGCTAACTAGCTGACTTGTGCGCTTAATTTCATGTAAATTAATACCTGTTTCCAATCCGTAATAATCTTTACGAATATGGAGTGCAACTGCAATTTCTTCAAGCGCAGCATTTCCTGCACGCTCTCCAATACCATTGATGGTACCTTCGACTTGGTCTGCTCCATTTTCAATCGCTGCGATTGAGTTAGCTACAGCAAACCCTAAATCATCATGACAATGTGCAGATAACTTCACTTTATCAATGCCAGTTACGTTTTCTTTCAAAAACTTGAACAATGCACCGTATTCATGAGGTGTTGCATAACCAACCGTATCAGGGATATTGATAACTGATGCACCGGCAGCAATTACTTGATTGATGATTCGTAATAAGAACTCACGATCTGAGCGGAATGCATCTTCCGCAGACCACTGAACTTGTGGAAAGAACTTGCGTGCATATTTCACAGCTTCTACTGCGATTTCTACGACCTGGTCAGGCGTTTTCTGGAGCTTATATTCCATATGGATAGGTGAAGTTGCTAAAAACACATGTAGATGAGGTTGTTCAGCACCACGAAGTGCTTCCCAAGATGTTTCGATATCGCTTTTCATTGCGCGGGCAAGACCAGTTACCGTCGACTTTTTCACTACGTTAGCAATGCGCTGCACCGCTTCAAAATCACCCGGGGATGAAGCAGGAAACCCTGCTTCAATGATTGTAGCCCCGAATTTTTCTAGCTGCCGTGCGATTTCTAATTTCTCTGCTGTATTTAGATTAATACCTGCAGATTGTTCACCGTCCCGAAGAGTTGTGTCAAATATGTCAATTTTTCGCACTACCCACCACTTCTTCCTCTTTTGATTTTGCACCTTCATTGACGAAAGGCATCATTGCACGAAGTTTTTTACCTACTACTTCAATTTCATGCTGTGCTTCCGTTTCTTCAAATTTATTGAAGTTTGGACGACCATTTTCGTTTTCTGCAATCCATTCTCTCGCAAATTTACCTGATTGAATGTCTGTTAGTACATCTTTCATGCGTGCTTTTGTATCTGCGTCAACGATACGTGGACCTGAAACGAAATCTCCCCACTCAGCTGTATCTGAGATTGAGTAGCGCATACCCGCCATTCCGCCTTCATACATAAGATCCACAATCAGTTTTGTTTCGTGCAAAGTTTCAAAGTACGCAAGTTCAGGTTGGTAACCTGCTTCTACTAGCGTTTCAAAACCAGCTTTGACAAGTGAAGTCAACCCGCCGCATAGTACCGCTTGTTCCCCGAATAGATCTGTTTCAGTTTCTTCTTTGAAAGTAGTTTCAAGTACGCCGCCACGTGCAGATCCAATCGCTTTTGCATAGGCAAGTGCAACGTCCTTCGCTTGACCCGAAACGTCTTGATACACTGCAAACAATGCTGGAACACCTGCACCGGCTTCGAATGTTCTGCGAACGAGATGTCCAGGTCCTTTTGGCGCAACTAGGAATACGTCAACATCAGCTGGTGGAACGATTTGACCGAAGTGAACGTTGAATCCGTGTGCGAAAACAAGTGATTTTCCTGCTGCAAGTGCTGGTTCGATTTCTTCGTCATATACTTGCTTCTGTCTTTCATCTGGCAGTAGGATCATGATAACGTCCGCTTCTTCAGCAGCTTCACGTACAGGTAATACTTTTAGTCCGTCTTGTTTTGCCTGATCAAAAGATTTCCCTTCGCGTACACCGACAACAACATTAAATCCAGAGTCATTCAAGTTTTGTGCATGAGCATGGCCTTGTGATCCGTATCCGATGATTGCAACTAGCTTATCTTTCAAAAGTCCTTCGTTGATATCTTGGTTATAATACATTTTAGTCATAATTGTTTTCCTCCTAATAGTTGGGTTAGTTTAGTTTGATAATGCTGTCTAGATATGTTGTAATAAAGAATTTCATTGAATCCGCTTCGGCGCTAGGGGATGCCTCTCACCATAAACAAAGCAGCTTCGACTTACACTTTTCTTATTTTAAAATGGATAACTGAGGTAATTGGACTTTCTGTGTTTCGCGAACAAATGCCGTAGCACCTGTTCTTGTCAATTCTTTAATGCCATAAGGTCTGAGCAAATCGATAAATGCCTCAATCTTTTCTGGATTTCCGATTACTTGGTACGTGACGACATTTTTTCCAGTGTCGATAACCGTTGCTCGGAATGGCTCGATGATGCTGTTCATTTCACTTCTAACATGCGGAGGTGAAATGACTTTTACTAATGCAAGCTCTCGCATAACGATGGCTTTATCCGTGATGTCATTGACTTTAAGAACATCAATTTGTTTTTGCAGCTGTTTGACGAGCTGTTCAATTTTCCGTTCGTCTTCTACATTGACGATGAACGTCATTTTGGACCGACCTGCTATTTCTGTGTGTCCGACTGTGATACTTTCGATATTGAACTGCCTTTTCATCAGCAAGCCAGTCACCCTGTTGAGTACGCCACTTTGGTTGATAACAGTTACTGTAATAACTCGTTTCATAGTTTACTCACCCCGATCATTTCATGTAGTCCCCTACCTGGTGCAACCATCGGATAGACGTTTTCTAGTTGTTTCACACGACAGTCGATGAGAACGGGTTCATCAGACAACAGTGCTTCTTGGAATACAGCTTCCGCTTCTTCCAATGTGTCAATCCGATAGCCTTTAATGTCATACGCCTCTGCTAATTTCACAAAGTTCGGTTGAACAGGCATCAACGATTGGGAGTAACGCTTTTCATAAAACGTTTCTTGCCACTGGCGAACCATACCGAGACAGCCATTGTTCAGAATGATGATTTTGACCGGAATGCGCATTTCTTGTAACAGCGATAACTCCTGTGCTGTCATTTGGAAACCTGCATCTCCGACAATTGCAATGACACGAGCATCAGGTTTGGCAATTTGCGCCCCTATTGCCGCTGGGAAGCCGAAGCCCATTGTGCCAAGTCCACCTGATGTCACCCAATGATCTGGATTATTCAGTGAATAATATTGAGCCGTCCACATCTGATGCTGTCCAACATCTGTTGTGACGACTGCATCGCCTTTTGTAATACGGTGGATAATTTCAAGTGCTTGTTGCGGAAGGATTGTTCCTTCGTCATCATTGTCATACCATAACGGGAATTTCTCGGCCGATTCTTTTAAGTATGTCAACCAAGTTTCTGTTTCTGGTGAAACAAATTGTTGTTTCAAAAGTGCTTGCAGTGCTTCTTTAGCGTCTGCCACGATTGGAATTTCTGTTGGTACATTTTTACCGATTTCAGCAGGATCGATATCGATGTGGATAATTTTCGCATTCGGTGCGAATGTTGCCAGATTGCCTGTCAGTCTATCGTCAAAACGAGCCCCGATATTGACAAGTACATCACATTCACTAATTGCCATATTGGATGTAACCGTTCCGTGCATGCCTGCCATACCTAGGAATAGTTCATGATCACCACGGATACTGCCGAGACCAAGAAGTGTATTCGTTACAGGAATCTTATGTTTTTCTACGAGTTCTTTTAATTCATCCATCGCCTTAGCATGCAGGATACCTGCACCTGCCAAGATCAGTGGTTTTGTTGCTTGAGAGATGGCTTCTGCCGCTTTTTGTATTTGTAAATAGTTCGGAGTCGTTGTCGGCTGATAACCCGGTAAATCTACTTCTGCATCCATGTCTTCAGTTGGAACGAAGAGCCCCGTTGCAATGTTCTTAGGGATGTCAACAAGTACGGGTCCTGGGCGACCTGTTGAAGCAATATGGAATGCTTCTTTGATAATTCTCGGGAAATCGGCTACATCCTTCACTTGGTAGTTATGCTTTGTAATTGGCTGTGTAATCCCGATAATATCCGCTTCTTGAAATGCATCCGTACCGATGACTGCATTTGCAACTTGACCAGTGAATATGACGAGTGGCAGTGAATCCATCATGGCATCCGTAATCCCTGTCACTAAGTTCGTCGCTCCCGGTCCGGATGTCGCAATAACGACACCAGGCTTTCCTGATACGCGGGCATATCCTTCAGCCGCATGAATCGCGCCTTGTTCGTGACGTGCAAGCACGTGGGAAATGGGATTTTGATACAATGCGTCATAAATCGGTAAAACTGCTCCTCCAGGATAACCAAAAATAACATCGACACCCTGGTCCTTCAAAGCTTGAATGAGTAACGCAGACCCATTTTTCGGTTGTTCGGACTGTTGTGGTTCGAGTACAGTTTCATGGACCATTTCCTGTGCCGCTTGCCTCGTTTGAACTTCAGCATTCATCTAATAACTCCTCCTCACTTTAATTTCGGAATAATTAATCTTTAAATCGCAAGAAAAAAGTCTTTTCATCCCACGCAAAGAACTTCTTCTTTACATAGGGATGAAAAAACTTTTCATGGTACCACCCTTGTTCGCAGCAATCTAGCCGCCTCATGAATAGACTACGTCTATTCTATTTATAACGAGCGTAGATTTCTCTGCGCCCGGGACTGCCTACTATAATTTCAGCAATCCACTCCGAGGTGATGTCGCAACTAGTTGTATTACCGGCTTCCAGCATTACCGGCTCTCTGTGAATACAGGTTCTAGTTACTTTTGCCCCATCATTGATTTTCACTATTAGATTTTCATAACCCCGCCTGTACTTGCAGAAGTGACAAGCGCTGAATATCTTGCTAAATAGCCTTTTTTAATTTTAGGTTCGAATGGTTTTAAGTGTACTCTACGTTTTTCGAGCTCTTCATCAGAAACTTCGAGTTCAATCGTGCGGTTTGTTAAATCAATTGAGATGATATCACCATTCTCGACTAATGCGATAGGTCCGCCTTCAGCCGCTTCAGGTGAAATGTGACCAATCGATATACCTCGGGATGCCCCTGAGAAACGTCCGTCTGTAATGAGTGCTACTTTCGTTGCCAGCCCACGTCCTGCAATTGCAGCAGTCGGTGCGAGCATTTCCGGCATACCCGGTCCGCCTTTCGGACCTTCGTAACGAATAACAACAACATCGCCCGCTTTTACTGTTCCGTTGTCGATTCCTTCTTGTGTATCTTCCTGGGATTCAAACACGATGGCTTTTCCTCGGAACTCAGTAATCGATGGGTCAACGGCTCCTACTTTAATGACGCCGCCGTCTGGAGCAATATTACCGAATAGGACGGACAAGCCACCTACTGGACTGTATGCATTATCATGACGTCGAATGACTTCGTCATTGAGAATATGTGAGTCTTTTACATTTTCATAGAGTGATTTTCCGGTAATCGTCATCCTATCCGGATGAACGGCTCCTTCAATTTCACATAGCTCTTTAATAATTGCGCTGACGCCGCCTGCAAGATGGACATCGTGCATCGTATAGTCAGATGATGGACTGATTTTGGACAAATACGGAATCCGTTTAGCAACTTCGTTGATATCCCGGACATCATATTCGATTTCTGCTTCGTGTGCGATGGCAAGTGTATGAAGGACAGTATTTGTTGAACCGCCCATTGCCATATCAAGTGCAAATGCATCATCGATTGTTTCTTTCGTTATAATGTCACGCGGCTTAATATCTTCTTTCACCATACGAACAAGGTGTTCCGCTGCTTCTTTAATGAGTCGATGACGTTCATCCGAAGTAGCGAGTATCGTTCCATTACCCGGAACTGTAACTCCCAACATTTCCATAAGTGAGTTCATGGAGTTCGCTGTGAACATGCCTGAACATGATCCACATGACGGGCAAGCACTCTGTTCAATGTCGAGCAATTCTTCAGCTGTCATCGTACCTTGTTTGTAAGCTCCAACACCCTCGAATACCGAAACGAGAGATAAAGGCTTACCAGTCGATGATACACCGCCCTCCATCGGTCCGCCTGAGACGAAAACGGATGGGACGTTCGTTCGAACTGCTGCCATCAACATGCCTGGCGTAATTTTGTCGCAGTTTGGAATATAGAATACGCCGTCGAACCAGTGAGCGTTAATAACCGTTTCTGCAGAGTCTGCGATGAGTTCACGACTTGGTAATGAATACCGCATACCGATATGTCCCATCGCAATTCCATCGTCAACACCGATCGTGTTGAACTCGAATGGAATCCCACCTGCTTCACGAATCGCCTCTTTGACGACTTCTGCAAATTTATTCAAATGCATATGACCAGGAATAATATCAATATATGAATTACAGACACCGATGAAAGGTTTATGCATATCTTTCATTCTAACGCCTGTAGCGTACAGCAAACTTCTATGCGGTGCACGGTCTACACCTTTTTTAATCATGTCACTTCTCATTGGTTTTTCCAGTGTACTCACCCCTCATCAAATCACTTACATGTTGGTACTCTGTTAATCTTGTTGTCTAGGTTATGTAGTTTGTGAATTGAATCACGAACTGAATTGGATTGATGTCATCATATCTTGGAAATCCATTGTAGTCAACAGTGTTTTTAAAATTGTTAATCAATTTTGAATAGTACATTTAAATGTATCCGCTTACATGTCAGTTATACTGCGATATATCACATATAGCACATTTTCAAAAAAATTATTTTATTTTTCACGAATTCAATTTTCAACGATTTTTTTCAGGATTGGTACTTTTAAATTACGAGATCAATAGCGTAAGTGCCTTGGTCAGGAGCGACAGTCTAAACGCGAAAAAAGCCACTCCAGAGTTGTTTACTGGAGTGGCTACTTATGTGGACAACAGTCATCCACTCGATTCAAATCCCTATAGGAATGATGTACATCCCTGTTTCTTCATCATTTTTCACAACTACGTCAACTCCGTAAATCTCTTTTACGGTTTGAACGGTGATGACCTCACTTGGTGTACCTTTAGCGACAATTTTTCCTTCTTTCATCGCAATAATCGTGTCACTGTAACGTATCGCCTGATTAATGTCGTGTAAAACCATGACGATTGACATACCATGCGTGCGATTCAAGCCCTTGATCAGTTCCAATAATTCATATTGGTAATAAATATCAAGATAAGTCGTCGGTTCATCTAATAGTAGAAAGGGCGTTTTTTGCGCTAAGGCCATTGCAATCCAGACGCGCTGCATTTGACCTCCAGATAATTCGTCAATTGGTACTTTTCGCTTATCCGTCAGATTGGTACACGCAAGCGCCCATTCAATTGCCTGTTGATCTTCCTCAGTTGCTGAAGTGAACAGACTCTTATATGGAATCCGCCCATAACTTGTTAGTTTTTCAACGGTCATATCGTGCGGGGCATTATTTTGCTGGTGTACAACGGCTAATTTTTTCGCCAGTTCTTTCGGTTTAAAATCAGCAAGTGATTTGCCCTCTAATAGAACTCGTCCACTTTGCGGATGATTATTATTGGCCATCACGCTAAGTAATGTCGATTTCCCACAACCATTTGGTCCGATAATCGTCGTCACTTTCCCACTATCAATCGTGCTGTTGACACTATGTAATGTATTTACTTTTTTATCGTAGGAAAAAGTTATATCCTTAATGTCCATAAATACGTTCACTCTTTCTCAGCAAGAATATAAGGAAAGGTCCACCGATGACAGCCATTATGATAGATGCGGGGATTTCATTTGGCGCAATAATCGTTCGACCTAACGTATCCGCTGTTAAGATTAGCAAGGCCCCTGCCAATGCTGAAAATGGAATCAGCACTTTGTGATCCGTTCCGACCAATGACCGTCCTATATGAGGAATAAGCAAGCCTACAAACGCAAATAGACCTGCTACTGCAGTCGCAACCGAAGCAAGCAGAACAGCCACTAACGAAATCACTAATCGCGCTAGATTTACATTAACCCCTAGATTTTTAGCGGTCTTATCATCTAATGCCAAGTAATTGCACCAGGAATAAACGACAAACGCTAACACGAGGCCAATCGTTCCATATAAAATGAGTACATCGACATCACTCCACTTTTTCATAGTGAGCGTCGAGGTCATCACTTGACTCATCGATTGTGTAAGTGCACTTCCGCTAAAACCAAGCCCTTGGCTAAGCCCTGTGAATAAGGCATTTACCGCTATTCCGATTAAAATCATGCGCAGCGGATCAAGTCCGGATCTCCACGATAATGAATAGACGAGGAAAAACGCAAGAGCCCCGCCCAAGAAAGCAAAAAAGGGCACGAAAAAGTACAGTGTCGGGAAGAACGAGACAACAAGTATGGACATAAACCCAGCACCCGCAGAAACGCCAATAATTCCTGGATCTGCCAATGGGTTACGCATAACTGCTTGCAATAGTACCCCCGCCACGGATAAAGCTGCCCCTGCAAATAGAGCGATTAGAATTCGCGGAAGCCGCAAGTCCTTAATGACGGCAACCTGATCATTTGTCCCCGTCACTAGTCCGTGAATCAGTTCGAACGGTGTGACTTTAATACTTCCCGTAAGTGCTGAGTGAATGCTAACTATTATAAGTAGAATAATGACGCTGATAAAACTAAGCGCCTTTTTATTTTTCCGAAACATTATTATCCCTGCCTTTAGTTTGGATACAACATTTTTTGCAGCTCGTCCAACGCTTCGACTGCCGCTAGATTTCCTGTCGTTCCAAATAGAAGTTCATCTAAATCATACACACGGTTATTTTTAACGGCTTCGAAATGTTTCCAAACGTCATTTGATTTGAACTCATCATCAAACATTTGAATGACCTGTTCTGGCATTCCATGCGCTGCTCTTAAAATAATATCTGGTTTTGCTTGCTGTAAATATTCTGTATTAGAAGAAAGAAATTCTACTTTTTCTCCCGTTACGACATTTTTACCGCCGCTTCGCTTCACAAGGTCCCCGATATAGGAATGCTCGGTTGCAACTAGATAACTCCCTGGAATACCAAGTAAAATGAGCACGGACGGTTGTTCTTTTCCTTCTGATAGCTTATCAATTTCGGCAACTTTTTCTTCGAATTGATCGACAATCGCTTTCGCTTGCTCTTGACGGTCGTACTTTTCACCTAAATTTAAAATTTCGCTGTGCATCGCGTCGATGCTTTCTAAATTTACATAGGTCATATCTATGCCACGCTCGTCAAACATCTCTTGCAAATCATATTTTAACGTTGTCACCGACAGTATTTCTGTTGGTTTCAATGACAGCAACATTTCCATATCGGGGCTCATAGGGTTCCCGACTTCTTTTGCATCTGCGTAGCGTTTCGGCAACTCTTTGTAACTCGATGGTATCCCGACTAAATCAATTTCTAGGGCATCCATAATTTCCGTCACCGCGACCGTTGTAGCAACAATCCGCTCACCCGTTGGTTCAGTATTTTCTTCATTGGATGAAGTACCTTTTTGAGACGAACAACCAGCCAAAACTACAATGACTAGAAGCATATAGAGAAGATTACGCACTTTTAGCATGTTCAATCACAACTCCTTGTTGCTGATTTAAGAAAAGCGTAAGCGCCTTGGTAGACCCGAAAAGCGCTGAAGGGCCTGAAGCTAAAGGCGCTCTTTGCCTTTAACTTCAGGACTGAAGCGACTCGAGGGGCTAGGCGCTGGAGTCTAGACACCGCTCCAGATGTAAAAACTACACTCTTTTATTCCCACAAAAAAGGGCCTTGCTGTTTGTTCTCAAGACCCGACCATCATGTACCTGTTACTTTTGAGTCCGTGTACGCTGTTTCACAGCAAAGACGGTTACCGCACCAAGAATAAGAACAGAGAAAATGACGATAAATAATGTAGAATTCGACTCAGATGTCGAATCAGCTTCGACCTCAGCATCAATTGCTTTTTCTGTTACTTTCGACGGCTCTTCTTTTGCTTGATCTTCGGCAACAATTTCTTCTTCGCTTTGTTCAGACTTAGTTTCTTCTTTCGTCTGCTCAGTTGCTTCAGCAGCATTTTCTTCTACTGTTGCATCTGACTTTTCACTTGTAACTACTTTAGATTCTATCTCTTTCACTTCGTCTTTTTCATCAGTTTCGACAGTTTCTGTTTTTGTTACAGCTAGTTTGTTTTCAACTGGTTTAGGAGTTGTAGTCACCTTTTCCGTTACTGAAGGTTTAGGAGTTGGCTTCGGTGTTGGTTGTACTGGTTTAGGTGTTGGTTTAGACACTGGAGGTGTTGCCGGCTGTTGAACAACAGGTGCTAAAGGAATATTAGAACTGTTAAATTTGAAGCGGATATCGTATTTGTTGTCATATGTAAAACCGGGTATTCCTGTTACAATGACATGAATTTTGGCATTAACCAATTGCTCAATGTCTTTCACTTCAAATTTAACCACACGTCTATCATTTGCTGTATCATTGCTCAAAACTTGAACATCGGCAAAACCACCGCCTGTTTGCACTTTAAAATACTGCCACCAAGAACTGTTGTTCAACGTTACGACAGCATACGCTTTGTCATTTTGGATGGTTACTTTCGCTGGACTCACCATGTATTCAGCTGTCGTTGATTGCTCATTACTCGTATCTTTTAACACTGTAAACGGAACTGTGTACACACCATCAGCGAACTTAGATGCCGCAGCAGCTTCTTGAGGTGCGAGTGCTGGTAATACTGTAAATAAAGCGAACAATATCGCCATTGTAAAAATCGTTTTTTTTCTCAAGTTATTATCTCCTTTACCGAAAACAGCTTAATCAGCATAACGCCGGCTGTCACGTATGTTGCAGTGACGCCGGCATTATGTGTTTTTAATACTTACTTTTGAAGTTTTTCAAGCATGTAATAAACCATTTTAGAAGCATGTGCACGCGTTGCGTTTGCTTTAGGTTCGAATACATTTTTACCATTTACTACTTTTCCACCAATGATACCAAGGCCAGTTGCCAAGTCGACAGATGTTTTTGCATATGCAGTAATGTCTTTTGCATCTGCAAATGCAACCTTGTTCGTTACACCTTCTAATACACTTGCATCTTTGTATTCAATTGCTCGGACAATCATTGTAGCCATTTGTTGACGTGTAATTGGTTGATTTGGACGGAATTTACCATCGTTGACAATGATGATGCCTGCACGACTTGCAGCTTCAAAAGAGATCCAATCCATCTTTTTCGTTACGTCAGAGAATGTTCCTTGGAAATCTTGTTTCGGAAGCTCAAGTGCACGTGACAATATGATTGCAAATTGCCCTCTTGTAATTTTATCATTTGGAGCAAATGTTGTAGCTGTTTTTCCTTTAACGATTTGTTTAGAAGCAAGTGACTCGATATAAGGTTTTGCCCATGTGTTAGCAATATCAGTAAATGCTACTACTTCTTCAGGTGTTTCCACTTCTTCTCCTGGAACCTCTTCAACTGCTTTAACGCTTTCCTTATCAAAAGCAAGACGTACATTATAGTTACCTGTGTGGTTTGCTGCCGCTACGAATACTGTGAATTTCGCTTTGATGATTGTTGATAAATCAGCAACCTCGAATTCAACTACTCTTTTGTTTGCTTCTACATCCGTTTTTACGACAGTTGTATCTACGAATTTCCCACCTTGTTCTACTTGGAATGCTGTAATTTGTTCATTGTTTGTAAGTGTCATTGTAACAAGGTTTTTTCCACCTTTTACTGACAGTTTTGCCGGTGTTTCAATATATCTAGTCATTGAAGACGCTTTGTCTTCTTCTTCATGCAATGCTTTGAAATCGATTGTGTATGCACCGTCTTTAATTACTTCTGGTGCTGGTGTTACGGGTACTTCAGGAGTTACAGGGATTTTGCTGCTATCAAATTTCAAACGGATGTCATAGCTGTGATCATACTCGCCTAGGCCTGGTACACCTGTTACGATGATATGGATTTTAGCATTCAATTCTTTACTTAGATCTTGAACTTCGAATTTAACAACTCTGGTATCTGCTTTTGTATCTTCACTAATTACTTCTGCATCTGTAAATGTACCAGGTTGTTTTGTTTGGACTTTCAGTGACTGCCACCATTTACTGCTTAATAGTGTTACATAAGCGAAAGTTTTGCCATCTTCAACAACGATTTTCGCAGGGCTTTTCACATATTGCGCTGCCGCTGATTTGTCATCATTTTCAACTTGTAAGACATCTAGTGGCAATTCAAATTCTTGTTTCACTGGTGTAGTAACTTCAGCTGCTTCGATTTGGCTAGCAGGTAGTACAGTAAATAAAACAAGTAGTATTGAAAATAACATCATGATTTGCTTTTTCATTCGTAAATCCCCTTTTTGTGTTTTATTTTTTTCGTTGTCTCGATGAATTAATCTTGATCGCAAAAGTAATTGCAATGATGGAAATTATTACGAGGAGTACATAAATAAGTGCTTTGTTGCTTGTTGGTTCACCTTGCGTTTCATTCGTGTCAGCAGATTTTGATTCTGCAACAGGAGCATTCACAACAACCGCTGGAGCGTCTGTCACTTCCATTGATTCTAAATCAAGATTCAAACGGACTGAATACTTGTGGTCATATGACGGTTTCATCTCTTCAATGACAACATGCATCTGCATAAGCAATGGCTCTGTAATTGCTCCATCAATTTTAAATGCAATGACACGTTTATCATTTTCAAGATCATCGCTCACCGTATGCACATCAGCAAATGATTCACCATTTGTCGATTTAATGAACTTGACCCATTTAGCATGATTTACAGTGAATTGTAAATACTGCCCATCCTTATCAATTGTAAGAATTGCCGGCTTTTCAAAATAATCATTTGCAATCGATACGGAATCATTCTCGGCTTGCAACATCTCGTAGTCGACAACATATGTACCCTTTGATAAATCAGCGGCCATAGCCTCTGGCGCATGAGAAACAACCATCATACTTAGAAGCAGGATGAACGAAAACGGAATAACGAATCTCTTTTTCAAAAGACAATACCTCCTCCCTCCACAGCGGGAGAAATCCTTGTGAGAATGATTATCAACTATTACTCTTCTATATTAACCTATAGATTCATGATGTCAAACAACTAACCAAACCTTTCACATACCGTTCACATTATCATGTTGTCTGTCTGACAGACCTACAACTTATACACAATTTTAAATTTTATAAATAACCATAATTACCCTAGAATATTTTTCCTTTTATGGTATACTCACTAGTGGTATGATGTAAATTTTACCAACAACTAATTAGGAGGTTTTAGTATATGAAGATGTTAGCAAAATTGGGACTTGCGTTAGTATTTGTACTTTCGTTCGCATTGCCACACGGTACAACGTTCGCCAAAACGGACACTGTGAAGTTAGTAATAGATGGCGTCGAGGTCGCAGGGTATGAACAGCCATTTATATCACACGACCAAGTGTTAATCCCTGTTGAAAACTTATTTAACGCAGCAGGCTACAAAGTTACGAAAGACAATTCAGGTAAATTAAGCGTCACAAACACTTACTTGACAGTCGATTTCAATGCAAGTGCAAACACAATTAATGTTAACGGTAAGAAAGTGGACACTGAGTTCCCACTTACATTACAAAATGCCGGAAACTATATAACTAGTGACTTCCTAGCAACATTAGAAGGTTTTAATGTTGAAGTTTCTGAAGACAAAAAAACGGTTAACGTTAAAACAAACCGTGTAGATACTGCTGCATTCTTAACGAAAACAGCTGCTCTAAACTTGAAAAGTTCTTCTTTAAACTTGACGTTGGAATCATTAATCGCACCTGCAGCTAATGCTCAACTTGGTAAAGTTCAACTAGACAACATCCAAGATCCAAAATCATCTTACAAACACATTACATTCCCTACAGTGGACACAGAAGGTAAAGTAACTGTAGAAGAAATTGAAGAATATTCAACAAAAGATGGTGATTTCAAGAAATTTGGAGATGTTTGGGTTAAGCTCACTGCTCCTGTTATTTCTATAGAAGCAACTAAACTTACTGATGCTAAAAAAGTCAACACTACTGTAGAAGCGGCTAAAGAAGTCACTGAAGCTACTCCAGTGACTGAAGAGCCTAAAGATCTAACTAAAGCTGCTACTCCCCTACAACTTGATTCACTTGCAACATTAGCATTACTACAAAAATTCACTAAAGGTATTCACATCTTTGAATACAAAGATGCTTACATCATGACACAAACACTTACACCTACTGAAGCTAGTGAATTGAAATCCGTACTAACAGGACTACTTTCAGGAGAAGTAAATACAGAAGCAGTGAAAACTGAAGAAACTACAATCGAGACTACTAAAGAAGAAGCTACGACTGAAGATACTAAAGTTGAAGAAACTGCTACTAAAATTGTAAATACTGAAGAAAAAGCTACTGATAAGAAAACTACTGAAGAAGCTAAAACTGATGAAACAGAAACTGAAAGTACGAAAACTGAAGATGCTAAAACTGATGAAACAACTACTGAAGAAGCAAAAACTGTTTTTGTAATTATCACATTCAACAACTTCAACTCAGTAAAAGGAATTACAGTTCCTGCTGATGTTATCAAAAACGCAATCAGCCAGGAAGATTTTTTGAAAGCATTAGAAGCGAAAAAAGTCGAAGAGGCTAAAAAAGCTGAAGATGTTAAAAAATAAATTAGTCAACAACGGAGCAAGCTCATAATAGGTTTGTTCGATTTTACCTTTTAGATAGAACCAAACGAATACGATTCCTACGAATAGTTGGCACTCTGCTAGAATACAATCAAGAATGTAATCCGCTTACAATTATGTAAGTTTTATCACCAAAAATTTTATGGGGGTTTTAGTTTATGAAGAAAATTGCTACATGGGCATTGGCGTTTGTTTTTGCACTATCATTCGCATTGCCACACGGCTCAGCAGCCACAAAATCGACAGCAATGAAGTTCGTAGTGGATGGCGTTGAAGTTACAAGTTACGAGCAACCATTCATGTCACACGATCAAGTATTAATTCCAGTTGAGGATTTATTTAAGGAAGCTGGCTATAAAGTTTCTAAAGATAAATCAGGTAAAGTTAACGTTACAAACACGCACTTGACAGTAGATTTCAACGCAGCTGCAAGTTCCATTCTAGTGAACGGCAAAAAAGCGGACACTGAGTTCCCACTTACTTTGCAAAATGCAGGAAACTATGTTTCTGGCGAGTTTTTAGCAACATTAGAAGGTTTCGAAGTTGAAGTTTCTGAAGACAAAAAAACGGTTAATGTTAAAACAAACCGCGTAGACACTGCTAAATTTTTAGAAAAAATGGTGGCAGCTGACTTGAAGAGCTATTCTTCAAAAATGACATTAGATCAAAAAATGGAGCAATCAGCTGAACTTGGTTCAATGGATATGCTCATGGATATCGAAATGAACCTGATTCAAGACCCAATCGCATTGTACATGCTTTCTAAGTTGAATATGACTATTGAAGGTGAAAAGATGGAGGAAGTTTCCGAAACTTACTTCACTAAAGATGGTTTTTTCCAAAAAACTGGCGACAAATGGATTAAGTTTGACGATGCAATGACGGAAGGTCTTCTACAAGCTTCTATCGCTCAAGCAGATCCTTTAGCACAATTGGAATTAACGAAGAAATTCACTAAAGGCATTCACATTTTTGAATACGAAGATATTTATGTTATGTCACAAACACTTACTAACGAAGAGTTCGCAGAAATGATGGAAGATGCAATGTCACTAATTACAGGTATTCTACCAGTAGACGTGACTGAAGACTCTGGTGAAATCACTACAGAGGCAGAGGCTACTGTAACTTCTACTAAAGATACAGCTAAAGATACAGCGGTTAAAGAAGAAGAAGCTACTACAGTAGATACAGTTAAAGAGGTAGTAACTGAAGAAACAACAGAAACAGTGATTGAAGAAGAACTTGAAGGTACCTTGACTGACCTTGCTATCAACATCGAGGAATACTACGTTGTCACGACAATCGACAAAAAAACATTGTTCCCAATTAAGACATCAGGAACTACTCATATGACAATGGGTATTGACGAAGATTTAATTTCCATCAAACAACTAATTACTGCGACATTCAGCGACTATAACACAGTGAAAGAAATCAAGATTCCAGCTGACGTTATCAAAAACGCAATCAGCATGGAAGAATACATTAAACAAGTAGAGTTGGAGTTTGAAAAAGCAGAGGCTTTGAAGAAATAAGTAAGTAGAATTAGAAAAGCGGAACGAGCTCTGGGATGAGCTTGTTCCGCTTTTTTACGTGCATATAAAGGAGAAAGAAAGATTCCCATCAAATCCGCTTCAGCGGATACCTCCCGCCTTTAGGCTGATAGTGTGCCTACGCTCAGCCTATTCCGGCTTTTTAAACAGAAAGAAAATCCACCCAGATCACAATGAACTTGGGTGGATTTTCCGATTCATATTATTAACATCCACTTATGACAAGTAGAATATTACTTAAATTGTATTGGAACTCGTATTAGCAATCTTATTGAGTTACTAAGATATTTGCAGGTACTGAAAGTTTATTTCCAGCTACGTCTTTGATATCAAGAGTAGATAGTGCTTTAAGAGATAAACCACTTGTGATGTTTGCAGCTGATACAGAAGTCTCTAATGTATAGACAACTGTTTTAACCCCAGTTTCAGCAGTAGCAGTAGTCATTGCATCATTTGCAGCAACAGTAGCTCCACCGATTAGAAGTGCAAAATCAGAAGTACCAGCAGTTGTATTAACAGCCTCTGAGAAAGTAAGAGTGACTTTATTCGTATCTGTCAATTTAGCAGAAGTAACTGTTGGAGCAACGTTTTCCGTTAATACTTCAGTAGTAGTAAAGGATTCCATTACCAAGCCATTTTTCAATTGAACACCGCTAATTGCAACGTTACGTTCTCCAGTGAATTGGTTAGAATCAGCTTGAAGAGTTAAAGTAACTACTTGTTTACCAGCATTTGCAGGGCTTAGAACTGCTGTTTTAACAACCGCTCCGTCAAACTTGTAGTTGTTTACGTTTGTTGCAGAAGCACCGTCAAGCTCTTGACCAGCTCCTACTGTAAATCCTACAGTGATCGTTTTATCAGCATTAACTAGAATACCATTCGTACCAACAGTTGCATCAAGAACAGGTTTGTTTGTTGTTACTGCTGTTCCATCTTCGTTACGTGTAACATTTACTTTTGTAGATACAGGACCAAGGTTACCACTGATATCTGTAACTAAAGCTACATCAGTTGCAGGTGAAGCTGTTTGTCCTTTAATTGTTAACTCATAAGCAGCACCTTTAGTATCATTTTCACCAAGTAGGTCAGCTAAAGCGATACGATATACTTTTTTGTCCGATGAGTTTTGAACAAATTTAGCAACAGGTACAGAAACAGCTGTAAATGGAGTTGTTACAAAGTTAGAAACTTTTGATCCAGTTACATTGATTGTAGACAATGTTGCAGAAGTTTCTACAGCTTCGTCAAATGTTAGTTCTAAATATTCTACACCTTCAAAAGTTGTAACTTTGTTAGATACGATTTTCGGTTCTTTAGTATCAACATCAAAGTTAACAATTTTAGAATAAACTGCACCGATTTCACCACTTAAGTCCTTATAGCCTGCAGTTACTGTTACGTTTTTCAAACCACTTTGTGCAGTGTTTGTTTTTACGATATATTTGTTTTTGTTTGTAGAGTCTTGTGACACAGTAACGGTTCCATCAATACCCGTTAGAGTTGGATTACTAGCAAGCTCTTCAGAGAATGTAACTTCAACAGTTTTGTTATTGATTGCAGTTAGTGAAGTTACTGTTGGCGCAACTCCATCAACAGCACCCTTCATGAATGAAACAGTAGCTGGGTTCGGAGTCATTAAGTTACCAGCTTGGTCTTGTGCCCCGATGAATGTTGCAATAATTTCTTTATTTGCATTTACATCCTCAGTCATTGTAAATTCGACTTCTTCAGCACCTGCAGCAATATTACCTGAAACGCCAGTAACAGCTGAACCGTCAGCATATTTAAATGTAACTCCAGTGAAAGCTTTCATTGGTTCAGAGAAATTAACTTTTACTTTAGATGCAGAAACTTTTTCTGTACCAAGAATTGTCGGAGCCGTTTTATCAGCTGCAATTGTAATAGTAGATTCATATTTATCGAATGCTGCACCAGTTACTGACTTCAAACCGTCAACGACAACATCATAGCGTTTTGAAAGAGCATTTTGAGTCGTGATTGTTAGCGTTTTTCCGTCTGCGCTAAGTTTTCCTGTACTTGTGCCAGCAGCTACTGTATCTAAAGAAGATAGAGTAACAGTAGCTTTGAACGCACCACTTTTACCATCTGTAAACAATGAAGCTTTATCTACAGCTGTGCTGAATTTAACTTCAACTTGTGTAGCGTTCAATGCATTAACTTCAGTAACAAAGCGATCATCTGCAGCAAAGTCAAATGTCATAGCGATAGTTTTCTCTGCTTTTGCTTCACCTTTAGTAAGTGTTACAGCATATTCACCAGCAGTTTTACCAGCAACTACTGTTGAGACTACGTCTTTTTCAGTTACAAGTGAAGTAACATATGCTTGTACTGCTGCTAGTTTGTTAGCGTCAGTTGCATAGTTACCGCGAGCAACAGTTACAGCTCCAGCTTTCACTTGTTCAGCTGCTGCATCTACTGCAACTTGATCTACTTTAGGTGCTTTAATAGCTGAGAAGTCTGCGTTGATTGTTTTGTAAAGGAAAGTAGCAAACTGCCCACGAGATGTTGTATTTTTTGGGTTGAAAGCTGGTGCAGCCGGGTTCGTGATATCGAAGAAATCAAGAACGTTGATTGCTGGACGTGCTTCAGCTTTCGCTTTTCCTAGGTCAGTAACATCTTTTTTGAAGTCTTGAGCTGCAACGTATTTTACAAGGTCGATGTCATTTACTTTGTCGAATGCACGAACAATAACAACTGCCATGTTTTCACGAGTGATTTTGTCCCCAGCCAATAGACGACCGTCACTTCCGTTGAATACGCCATTGTCTTTAACGATTGCAGCATATTGCAATAGCTCATCGTTTGATGAAGATGTCAAATCTTTGAAACGCATGTTAGTTTTGTAGTCTGTAGGCACTTTATAGTCTTGAGTAACAAGCCATTTACCCATCAATTTCACTACGTCAGAACGAGTCAACGTTTTGTTTGGCAAGAATGAACCGTCTAAATTGCCAGTGATAACACCTGCATCAGATAGTGCATCGATTGCCACTTCGTGTGTGTTGCCTTTTGTGTCTGTGAATTCTTTCGCGCTTGCCACCGGTGCTAATGCTGATGCTACTAGAGCAGCTGATGCAGCCGCTACTACAAACTTCTTATACTTCACTGATTGATTGCTAGACATAATATAATTTCCTCCTCTTAAGTACTATTGAATTGCATTATAAAAACATCAATTCATAGTGTGAAACTTTTACATTTTTTGTTATACCCTTATCTTGGCATATTTAGAAAAAATCTATCAGGATCCAAATAGGGGGATACCACAAGAACTAGATTAATAGATTAAAATCAAGATAGATACATACATACCAAAATAGATTACAAATATAAATATATAGGTGATAAATTCAACAGAATCAACCATTTCTAGGAATGATATCCGCTTAATTCACCTATATTATTCTATACCCGTTATTTGGACCCAAAAACAGTGTATCACATATCTTGGGATAATCTAACTTTATTTTACTAGAAACATATATTTTTTTAAATATACTTTCATGGTTTATTTACTAGATTTAAATATTATTTCCGCTAATGTAATATAATAGAAAACACCCTTTCTAATAGAAGAAAGGGTGTTTTACTATTTAGATATTATGCCTTACTCCAGTTTAACTTAAATGTTTCCAACTGAATTTTCGCATTTAGAATCGCATGTTCTTTTTCATTGAGCCACTGCATCGCAACTTTCGCAAACTCTCTTGAGTGTTCGAGTGAAGCTTTCATCGTTTCTGCGGACGGTCCTCCGTAAATGGTCCGTATAGCGACAAAATGCTGCGGTCGTAATGTAGAGTAGAAATCCTCTTTAGTGATAGTCAGATCTTTATTCAAAACAAGCCGTGCCTGATCATTTGCCAGTTCCCAAGTAAGACTCATCAACGATTCTTCACCCGCCATGACCAACGCCTTTACACAATTACTGACGATTAAATGGGACTGTCTAAACGTACTCTTCTCTGAACGGACCAGTGTATCCGCAAGTTCTGTCACGTTTGCAAAACTACCCTCTGCCCGTTCGAGCAACTTTTTCTTATTCACTTTCATTGTCAAAACAACACTACCGAATAATTGGTAAATCCCGATAAGCCGGTCTATCGATTTCCACAAGAAAGGCTGCATATCATCTTCAGTATCAACAATATCCCCGAACGGCGTGTTATGCACCATCGTCAATACTGTATTTGTATCACCCACGACCGCGGATAGTAAAGAACGCATATGTTCAATAGAAACCGGGTTGCGTTTTTGCGGCATAATCGAGCTAATCTGGACATACGGATCAGCCAATGTGAAGACGTTGAACTCCTGCGTCGCCCATGTCAGAAAGTCTTGAACAGTACGCCCCAAGTTTAACGCAGACAACTGGACTGCACTCGCCGATTCCGTTATGTAATCCGCACCCGCCACTGCATCCCATGAATTCTCGATAATATCGTCAAACGCCAGCAGATCCCGCATCCGTTCACGGCTGATTGCAAAACCCGTTGTTGTAAGTGCCGCCGCTCCCATACTACTTCGATTCACCGTTCCAAACGCCGACTGCACACGTTTGAAATCTCTCCCTAGCTGATCAATAACTGCCTTTAAATAATGAGCGAGCGTTGTCGGCTGCGCTTGCTGCGTATGCGTGTAGCCAATCATCACCGTATCTACATGCTCTTCACAAAATGCAATCAACGCATCTTTTAACGCCAGCATCTCACTCATTAGTTCAAGTAGTTTTTTACGCAACGTCATCCGATAAATTGCGATTCCCATATCATTGCGACTTCGTGCAATATGCAGATTCCCCGCAATTTCTCCCGCATCTTCAATCAAATCATGCTCAATGCGGAAAAAGAGATCCTCAAATAACGGATTGTAATGGTCCGTACTGTAATAATCCACATCAAGTGCATGGATTGCTTTCCCAATCGCTACTGTATCTTCCTGACTGACAATACCTTGTTCTTCCAACATTTTTAAATGTGCGGTATGGATCTGAATCATTGAATGTAAAAAGTACTTCTTCGCTTCATCATAAGCAGGTTGCAAAACCATTTTTCTATATGTTTTTGACGGGAACTCCTCCCCCTCGGCCTCATTGATACGATCTTTGAAGTCCCTAATCATTAGGTAGTCCATCCTCTCAATAGGAATTAAGTAATTAAATCGCCGAACCAGCAGTCCCTTTAGACAACTTCTCAGAAATTGTCAATACAATGAGAATTAAAATGATTTGCAACACGCCGTATGCACAGGCCGTACCAAATTTAAATGCATACATCTTTTGAAAAATCGCAACCGATAAAGGCATTGTCGATGTACTATAAATAAGAATTGACGCCACAAATTCACCTATACTTTGAACAAACGCAAGAAGTGTTCCCGCTAAAATCCCCGTCAATGTCAATGGTAAAACGATTTTCCGAAACGTCATCCACCAACCTGCGCCGAGACTTCGCGAAGCTTCTTCAATCGATTGATCCATCTGCATTAACGAAGCAGATGTCGAGCGAAAAACAAGAGGCAAATGTCGAATGAAATAAGCGAGTGGCAATATCCAGAACGTCCCGATTAAGACTTGATTGAACGCGAAAATATTCTCTTCACTGAATGCTGCAATCAAATTCACCGCAACAACGGTACCCGGAAGCGCCCACGGAACCATTATTAAAATATCAAGCAATGTCTTCCCTTTGAAGTTAAGCCTTACCATCGCATACGCCGCTGCGACACCGAACACGATGTTACCGAGCGTTGCGACAAAGCCCATTTGCAACGAGTTCCAAATCGGTCGCCACGTCCGTTCATCTGTAAATAATGCTTTATAATGGTCAAACGTATATTCAGGTGGCAACACTTGAGTCGTCCACGTACCATCCACAGATAGCGATATAAGAATGAGCGTCAAAATTGGCAACAACAAGATGATAACGCCAGAAAATGATAGAATGATAGAAACTATTTTCATGGCCTTCGACTTCACTTCAGAACGATGGACACTAATTCCTTTGCTCAAGTTTTGGTAATTGCGCCTATTCTGGTACCACCTCATGATGATTAAAAATGAAATTGATACGAATGATAATATTGTCGATTGTGTAGCGGCCATATCTAAGTTACCGTTCGTCCTCGATAAGTAAATTTGCATCGTCATCGTCCGCTCCACTCCAAAAATAAGCGGTGCCGTGTATGACGCCATCGAAATCATGAACACGAGAAGCGCCGCAGCCACAATCGAAGGCGTCAGCATCGGCAAAATAACTTTTCGCCATATCCGAAGTCTACTAGCACCAAGGTTTGTCGCCGCTTCTTCGAGTGACGGATCGAGCCCTTTAATCGCTGCTGAAGCAGTCAAATAGAAATACGTATACATTGTAAATGTATGAACAACAATGACTCCCCATACCCCTTTTAGTTTAAAAGGCACTTGCTCTAAGTCGAATAAATGCTGGATACCACGTGGAATAATCCCACTTTCCCCATACAAAAATGTGAACGACAGCACACCGACGAGCGGTGGCAAAGCCATTGGTACTAGGACGAGAACAGATAGCATGCGACGCCCCGGAAAGTCATATCGCTCGAGTAGGAAAGCCATTAATACGCCGACAATCGCACAAGTAATGACACTTATAACCGAAATATACACACTCGTCCAGAGTGCTTCCAGATTGGACGTACTTTCTAAGCTGAAAAATTTCTTATAATTATTCAGTCCAGTCTCACTGCCGAAGCTTTGAATGAACGTTTGGTAAAATGGAAAAATAACATATCCGAACAAGATAAGAAATAATGGTGAAATAAGGACATAAATAAATGAAGGAGAACGAGTTATTCTTGCCCACAAACCATCTTGCGACGAGTGAAATGTTTGTTTTTTCATTTACTAGCCCCCCTATTCCCCAAGAAAGTAAAGGCTTCGAGACGGGATATTTAATTGGATAGAATCCCCGATTTGCAACAGTTTTCCGCCTGCATTAATGATCATTACCTTAAGCGTAACCCCCGGAATTTTCACTATATAATTGACGCTTAAACCCGTGAATTCAACAAATGTAATTTCTCCTGTCAGCGTGTTTTCCCCATCGCCTTGAAGAATTGATTCCGGTCGAATTGACACGTGGATCGTTTCCCCTTTATTCATCGGAGCAAGCGGAGAGCTGTTGCTAAGAAGTCCCGTCATCGTGACACCATGCTCATTTTTCACGACAACCTTCTCACCGTCGATTGACATAATGGTCATTTCTATCGTATTCGATTCGCCAATGAAAGATGAAACGAACCTATTCATGGGACGATTGTAAATTTCCTGCGGCGTGCCAATTTGCTGCACATATCCGTTTTCCATCACCATAATGCGGTCAGACATCGCCATCGCTTCCGTCTGATCATGTGTAACATAGACCGTCGTCACACCCAGTTCCGCTTGCAGCCTTTTTATTTCAATACGCGTTTCTTCTCGCAGCTTAGCATCCAAGTTTGATAACGGTTCATCCAACAGTAAAATATCCGGTTTAATGACGAGCGCCCTAGCTAATGCGACACGCTGCTGTTGACCACCGGAAAGCTCATTGATTTTCCGTTCGCCGTATTGTTCGAGTCGCACAAGGCCCCTCACTTCATCCACTTTTGCTTTTATATCCTCTTTCGAAAACTTCCTCACTTCTAAGCCAAACGCAATATTTTCATCCACCGTCATATGCGGGAAAAGTGCATAGTTTTGGAACACCATGCCGATGTCTCGCTTATTTGGTTGCAACCTCGTTACATCACGGTCATCGAAAAAAATCTTTCCTTCAGTTGGGTAATAAAAACCAGCAATCATACGGAGCGTCGTCGTCTTTCCACATCCGCTTGGGCCAAGAAACGTGAAAAACTCACCAGGTTGAATGTCAATATTCAACTCTTTCACTCCATGGACTTTTCCGAACGTCTTCGTTACCTCTTTTAATCGGACACCCTTCATCTCGTCACCCCTTTTGCTCAAATTTAAACTCTATGTAATGGAAAGACCCCGAGATTGATAACCCGAGGTCTAAGTGAAAAGCGTAAGGCGCCGTCCAGCCCCGAGGGGTTGGCGCCTGGAGCTAGACTCTATTCCATGTTGAAAACATATAAATATCTTTTAACTACAATTACTTCCCTTTACCTTTGATATTTGAATCCCAATGCTCCATCCATTCCGCTTCTTTGTCAGCCATTACCTGCCAATCGATATCGAGCGCCTTCAGGTCAAGGTCCTGGTACCAATCCGGCATATCTTCTTTGGCAATATCCGAGCGTGTCGGAATCTGATACAATTCTTCCGCAAGCTCTGCACGCACTTCCGGATCAAAGAGGAATTCGTAGAACAGTTTCGCGTTTGCTTCATTTTTAGCATCATTGACGATACCGACCGCATCTACAAGAATCGGCGCTCCGCTCTTCGGATAAATATAGTCAAATGGTTGGTTGTTCAACTTGCTTTGCAACAGGATATCTTGCAAATTCCATAGAGAAACAATTCCTTCTTGACGAACCAATTTTAAATAGAGGTTCGTTGGATCCTGTGCGTAATCTTTCGTATTTGCATCTAAGCCTTTAAGCCATTCATAACCTTTTTCAGGATCATCCGCACCTTGGCGATAAATCATTGATGAGTAAATTGTACGCATCGTCCCAGAAGCTAGAACTCCGCGAATAACGATTTTATCTTTCCATTCTGGCTTCAACAAATCATCCCAATCTTGCGGACCTGTTTCAGGTGTTAACACATCGCTGTTGATCATAATTACTTCTGGCAAAAGCATTTCCCCGTACCATCTGCCTTCAGCATCTTTATATTCAGCCGCGATGGCAGAGTCAAATGACGGCTTGAATGGCATTAACAGATCTTCATCCGCCGCCACCATCATTGCGGATTGTGTACCGCCCCACCAGAAGTCCGCTTGAGGATTCGCTTTTTCACCACGGACACGCTCAAGAATTTGTTGTGCCCCCATCGTCAAATTATCCACTTGAATGTCCGGGTATTTTTCATTGAACATCCCAACGACCTTTTCAACAACGCTTTCATCACGTCCCGTGTAAATAACGAGCTTACCTGACCCGCCCTCTTCTTTTTTCACGGCATCGTCCGTTTTAGTACCGCTATCCCCTTTGTCGGCGCTACAAGCTCCAGCTACTAGAAGAAGTAGTACGAGCAACATACTAAAAACCCCTTTTTTCTTCAACCAAAATCCCCCCTTTTGATATATGAACTATTGCAAATTACTAAACGATCAAGCATATCACTGACATTATATGCTTCTTCTGCTATAAACATATAAATTAAGTCTAAATTGGAAAAGAGTTCTAGTCAAATTTATTAGTCTATTTAGAATATTAAATAGCAATTTTCGCAGCCGTCCCAGTTTTCAGGCGAAATGCTGGCTACATTCTTCTTTTCCAATAGATTGGAATGTCCGTCTTTAATGCCATGTAGTTCTCCAAAGCAAGCTCCAGACATTATTAAATCTCAATTATTTTTAGTTAAAATCGATACTTTCTTCACACTTTTTTACTGTATATCTGCCCAATACACATATCTAGCATCATGATTTTGTACGATACTATAACTTCCGATACTTTTCGATAAATTCCGCATAATTCCATACTGTGGATAAAGTTACCAACAATCCAGCGTCTTACTTTTCTGTCTTTATTAACATTTCTAACAAGTTAATCACATGTTACCCACCACTTTTGTTGATAAGTTTTGACTATTCTATGTTGATGGTCAAATTAAACTATTCCTTGCTACTTCTTCCCTTTGTATCTATCATAGTAATGAGAGAAAATAGACAAAAGGGGCACATTTGAAATTGAAGAAATTTATTCTATTATTGATATTATTTATTGCCACATTTCCAATTTCCACTGAAGCATCCGGAGCATCAAATGTAAAATCGATTAAGATTACCGAAACCGCTCCAGTTTTCGATGAATACCAGAAGGTTGCTGTATTCCCGAAAGGTACTTCGCACACCGTGATGAATGAATCGAACCGTTTTTATCACACAGTGATTGGAAATGATGAAGTTAAGTTCTCGAAAAAGAAAGCCGTAATTACGAAAGATCATCCGAATAACTGGAAGGCAGCACATCCAGTTCGAGCTAGAACTTCAAAACCTGTGCAAGTATTGGATCGCCCAGTAGTTAAAGCAAAGAGCATCGGACAGATCCAACCGAACATGACGATTAATGTCCAGAGGTTAAAGGGTAATTATTACCCCGTCTTAATAGGTGGTAAAACGGGGTATATACATAAGAACGACCTTGCAATCAATCCTGGTATCCCTGTTTTGATGTATCACGATCTTGTAAGTAGCAAAACAACTCAAAATGCATCCACATTAGAAGTCGTTAAGTTTAAAGAGCAGATGGACTATTTGAAGGCAAACGGCTGGACCACGATCACCCCACAACAACTGGAATCTTGGGTTGTAAAAAAGGGTACGCTTCCAAAGAAATCAGTCCTTATCACATTCGATGACGGCTACAAGTCAACAATCGACTTGGCATATCCTATTTTGAAAAATCACGGATTCCAAGCCACCTCGTTCCTGATTACAAGTCGTATTGATCGGCAGGGTGTGGTTTCAGAAATGGACATCATTCAAACACAAGACGTCTATTCCTATCAAAATCACACACATCTATTCCATATGTTCAACACTTTTACGAATTTAAGCCTTTTGCAATACGAATCAGAACAGGCAATTTTTGAGGATATCCAGCAAGCGAATCACTCCATCGAACAAATTATTGGCAACGACTATCAAGTCATGGCCCACGCATATCCATATGGAAAACGCAGTCTGGCAGCGATTCATGCCCTTCGATCATCTGGTATAACCAGCGCTTATACAATAGATGAAGGAAATGTCTTCCAAGGAGATTCCCTTTTCGAACTAAAACGTCAGCGCATTCACTCCAACATGAACTTGAAGGAATTTGCGGAAAAATTGCAGGGAAGATAAAATTTTCTGCCGGCTGACACTCGCTAGCTCTTCATAAAAAAATGAAACCTCTCCCAACTTGCGGAGAGGTTTCATTTTTTTATTTCTTATATTCCGGTAGCTTACTTATACGCCAACCTACTTTTTTCACATATTCATACGTAACTTCGAACTTATCAAGTGTACCCGTATAACCCACAGGTACACTTACTTCGAACACATATTTATTCTTTTTGGATTTCACTACTTCAGCCGTCGCCTCTCCCCATTGAAGAAGGGATTCCCCGTCGACCTCTATTTGCGCCAACTTCCTTTTGTGCTTAATGAAATTTTGTTCCTTCATGAACTGTTTCGCAACTTTTCTTGTCACCGACTTCTCGAGTTCAGCCCTCATTTCTTTCTTCGTATCCAAGTGGCTGGCCATATAGCGGTATGTCTCGCCTTTATAGTTGAACCTCGTATATTCTCCTTCTTTATAGACGCCGCCTGCCTGCACAAGACTTGCCGTTGTGGCCCAACTTGCCGCTATCTCCACCGCTTTCGACGAATGAACTTCATTATTTTGTATCTCTTCGTTACTGGATTGCTGGCATGCAGTACATAACAGCAGCAATAAAGATACGCCGAGCAGCCAAATTTTTTGCGACTCCATGCCCTCCTCTCTTATTGTTATGATTATCGTTTCAAATGTAAGTCCTACCCATAAAATATATGCGGGAGAAGACAGTGATAAGTGCTGAATGATAAAATAATTTTGAGACTGTCAATCGAATGCAAAAAAACGCAATGCGCTTTGAAATATGCGCCTTGCGTTTAACATATTAATGCATGATAACACTTCTGGTGATTAACCCGCTAATTGTATAGTAACGCTTTTGGAGCGCTTTGGATTGAATGACTTTTAGTACGATTACCGAGATGGCTGGATGTGTAGGGATGCGACTTTGTCGCATCCCTACACACTTTTTCCGGTAATCGTATGGTTGTCCTTCATCCGTCGCGCTCCAAATGCTTAAGTACACATAGTGCTGAAAATATCGGGAACGAAAGAATAGCTGGCTTTTCACATAGAGAAAAGCCGCCAAAGATGCAATTTTGACGGCTGATGCTTTCTCTATAGTTTTGCCATATTTATTTTAATGAAGCGTCACTTTCTAATAGGCAACACCAGCTTCGATGCATTATTTTCACTAAAAGTAAGCAAGGAACGCATTGTACAACGTACTAAAGTACCCAAAAATGGTCCAATGAAAATGGAGGTTATCAAACCCTTGTCACCAGTAATTTATGCAAATAAATGGTTAATCAACAGATCTGGCATTATAACGAATTTGTTTCAAATCACATAACAGTTTCTCCATCGTCATAATTAAGTTGCCATTCAATGCCAAACTTGTCCGTTATTTGGCCGTAGGATTTGCTCCAGAATGTATCTTGAAGCTCCATACCTACGTTGCCTCCTTCTTTCAGTCTACTAAATACAGATTTAACCTCATCCTGATCTGTACTAACAAACGCGAGGCTTATGTTATTTCCTTCTATAAAACGCATTCCAGGAAATACATCTGAAAACATAATATTGCTTCCGCTAATGTTCAGCCGAGTGTGCATAACCAAGTTTTTCGCTTCTTCAGGAAGTGGATATTCAGGGTTCGGTGGTGAATCTCCGAAAGTCATAATTTTCGGGGCTTCTGTCCCAAAAACCTCTGCGTAAAACTCCACCACTTCACGACAATTACCGTTAAAATTAAGATAAATATCAACAGCCATCATGATCACTCCTCGTTATTATTGTTCCTATATAATAACATTCTTCTGTTCCCAAACAAAATTCAAACCAGTATTTACTATTTCACTAAGCAAGTGTAAGTGATTAGTATTCACACACAATTCGCTTTGTCTATGAAAGGATTGACTAGTCCCTTTCAACCCTTGGATTCAATCTGTTCAAGTTCAATTGGAATATCACGGAATTCCACTGATTCCAAAAATCCATTTGATTTCATCTTATAAAGAAACTCCATCAGTTCTATTTTTAGTGTATATAATTGTAGGTCTTTACACTCAACATCAAATCGATCGTTTGTCGTTTCCATGGGCGTTATATCACTCCCCTCGAAAGAATGGTACAAAAGTACGCATTCGATTTAGCTTACTGGAAATCATTTCGAAACTACGAACCCAAACTTTTTTATCTCTATGTTGATTAATACCTATATCACTATTTCTGGTTTTCTCAACTTTAACGAGCCTATCAGTATAAACATCTTCAATTCTCATGTGCATTTCCACTCTTTTCTTGTTGAACTAAACATACCACGCAAAAGACTAGAGTAATACCCAAATAGGTTGGGACATTTTTTTCGAAATCATTCAATTTTTAAGTGTTTCAGTAATTAATTTCTCACAATTAAATGGTATAATAAATGTTACATATGTACTATGCTGTAAAAGAGAGGGATTCGCTAATGAAAGTTGGTCACTTAATTAGGGCAGAACGGATTAGACAAGAAATGAAGCAATTGGTATTAGCAAAGGGTATCTGCACACCTTCATACCTATCTAAAATCGAACGGAATTTAATTTTCCCAAGTGAGGACATCGTCACATTATTATTTAATCGTTTAGGCATTGATGCATCAAAGTTACAGGAAAATGATCAGCAAAAGGAATTAGATTTCGAGAAAATGTTGAAAGATAGTTACAAAGAAGTACTTACAAATCGTGACGAAAACTTCACTAAACAAAAACTAGTGTATTTAGAACAGCATAGTCCACTATTTGAAAATCAAACGCTTTACTATACTTATCTTCTGATTGTCCTAAGGTTTCGAATTACTTTGGGTTCAAATTTAGATGAACGGAAAAAAGAAATTGATGATCTTGAAGCATTATGCAAAAATTTTAATCCACATCAAATGTATTTATATAAAGTAAATAAGGCCATCTATTATTATTCGACAGAAAATCGCAATAAATCAATTGAATATTTCGAAGATGCGTTGTCATTGGTAGACGATATTTCGTTAGAGATTTGGGAAAAAGCTGAATTGAATTATATGATTGGAGTAATTTACACAGCAGATAGTCGTATCTTTGCCTCCATTGAGTATATAAGAAACGCTCTCGAATATTTCAGGGAAAATTTCTCTATGAAAAGAGTACTAGATTGTTATATACTTATTGGAATAACCCGCAAGAAAAGCGAACAATTTCCAGATGCGTTAGAATCCTATCTAAAAGCTATGCAAATATGTGACGAATTTAATTTACATCTAGAAAAGGGAATCGTTTACCATAATTTAGGGTCATTATATGGGACAATGGGTAATAGTGAGGATGCAATCTATTACTATAAAAAAAGTATCGAATTTAAAAGTGACGAAGATAGCCCTCTTATTTCCATTCTTAATTTAGTCGTCGAGTATTCAAAAATGAATAATAAACAACTTGTTAATGAGTGGTGTGACAAAGGAATATCGAAGTTCTTACGACTAAAGGACAAGAATCTCACATCGTATTATCATCATTTTAATATTTTCAAATCGCTCCATAGCGAAACTGGTTTATCCGAAATCATCACTGAAAAAGCGATTGAATACTTTAAATCAATACAGGACTATCAATATGTCCATAAATATTCAATTGCATTAGCTGAATGGTATTACAATAATCGAAAGTATAAACTATCCTCTATTTACTATCAAGAAGCAAATAGATACGGTTATATTTATAGAAAAATAAAAAAATGGGAGGATTTATAATGAAAAAACTTTTATCTATTTTATTATTAGTGGTAATTTTTAGCGGAGTTGGTAATAACCAAGCATTTGCAACTAAAGATCAGGTACCTAAATTATTTAGAACATCAAACTTAACAATTGATCACCTAAAATAAGCACAACAAAGGGAGCAGCTCTTAATCGAGTCGCTCCCTTTTTTATTTTCATCGTTAAACCAATAAGTATAACCGGCTCATTATATGTCCAGCTCCGGAGTCTCCCAAAAGAATAAGGAATATGGAAAAAGCAATTCCAAAAATGGTGATATAGACGATGACGCAATACAGAGGATCCAGCATCGTTTCTTCTTGTTTTAATAATAGTATTAGGATATATAGCGGTACAATGAGGAATGCCAATAGAAGTGCAAATGATAGCAGAAAGCTTCCGAATGTATATCCTTTTAATAGGAGCAAAATCGATGCGATTACTACGAGGAAAGTGGATGGGATAAGGTGAGTTCCGTAGATACCAACGATACTTTTGAATGATTGACCAGATCCGAGAAATTTAATAGTTAGGCACACAGAACCGCTGACAATTGCCGCGCTGATTAGGACAAATAACAGCGCACTGCCTAACGTCGAGAAAAATGGTACTTCGTATAATGAGTCGAGTAATGAAAATGCAAGGCCTACGAAAACCGCAAGAATAATAATGTTAACCATGCTGTTCATAAATTCCTTTTCATCTTGTTTCAATGCTTTCGAAGGATGCTTCAAGTAGTTTAGAGAGTACTCCCAGTGCATTTTGGTTACCATTTTCAACTTTTGGATGTGTTCATTTGGCTTTGTATCAAAGCTTGCCTTCGCTCCACTCCTCGTTTGCTTCATCTCAGATATTTCATGGCCCAAAACTATTCCGCATATTGCACAAAACTTCCCCTCACTTTGTTTCCAGCCACAATTTGTGCAGTGCAATCTATCCCCTCCCGTATCACTGTATGGCTCAATTACACTAACCTATTCTTCCAAGCTCCCTATTTATGCTTAAAAATCCGCATTAACACCAATAGGCGAAAAAATCCCCCTCAAGCCATAAAAATGACATAGGGGGTCTCTAATAATCAAGACAGATGAATCAATTTCACAATTACTTATTTCTTGTGTAAAGACGAACAATGTAATTCATCTATCAATTCATTGTCCGTCAATATTTCGGACTACTCTCGTTGATTGTAGCGGAAGGTGGCGACTTGGCAACCTAAGTTCGCCGCGTCCTGCGGCAACGATTGCATGACCTACATCCTGTAAGCCTCGGGAACAGCGCGAGCTGAAGACCCCACAGGAAGAGACGTCACGTAGGACGGCTTTTGCGACCAAAAGCGAAGCGTTGAGAGCAGTGGGAGCAGTGGATGTAAAATTTCTGCGAAAGGCGCAGAAATTATTACAAATCGAACCCTGCGCTGTTCGATTGGCTGAAGCCGTGCCCGCGGAAAGCGTCCACCTGAAGCGAAAATCAACATTGTTCGTTTTCCACGCTTTATAACCCTATTATGAAATTGATTCAAACGCATAAATAGTTAAATTATATTGCTCACACTACTAGCACATTCATATTTATATCGAGAATTGTCATTGTGTCCATTTCAAAAATTTTAAAAAAGAATGTTTCGACAAAATTCGAGTTTTCAAAATAATGTGGATAAGGTTATTAACGTTATACCCATCATTCCCTATACTTCTATATCCATTACAAACATGTTAACCACAACTTATCCACCATTACTTGTGGACAAAAGAACGATTGTTCTTACACCTAATCTTTGGTAGATTAAGAGTGCAAGCTTGTTACCCACCATTCTATGCGAGCACATTTCAAATTAGCACACATAATCTATATTATTGGAGGTGTAATCTCGGATGAGCAAACTATCGGACGACTTGTTGATTGAATCTTATTTCAAAGCAAAAAACATCAATCTTTGCCCTGACTTTATTCAGTTATTAGAAGCGGAAATTCGTAGGCGCTCTTTACACTATACAGCTCAATTGCCTTCTTGATCCCTCTAATTCCCTTTAAGTCGATTTTTTATAAAAAGCACCCGGTTCCATCAGTATTACTAGTTACTAAGGTCGATGAAACCCGGTGCTATCTATTTGACCGACACTTCCACGTAAATGCCCTGTTTCATCGGTTTATTTTGCACGTTTTTATAATATGGATGAATAACGAGTATATATCTACTTCCCGCCATCAAAGGATTTTTGGGAACGATCGTAATTGTTTTATCATTCACAACTTCTATAACAGCCTCAGTCTCTTGTTCTCCCAATTGAATGAGCTGAACCGCTGCTTTATCGATATTTTTCCAATTCATTTTCGTGTTCATTTCAACCGTAAACTTTTTGGTAATGGGGACATTCACAAGTTCAGGAAGCTTTTTATATCCCTTCAACTTCATAAGTAACTGATCACGATGGGAGCCCTCGAGTTCCTTCCCTACTTTGGTTAGGACATTCGGCTTAACGCCTACCTGATCTACAGGTTCACCACCTGGTGAATAAAATCTTGCAGTCGTCATCTTCAACACACTGCCGTCATCAAATCCGTACATCGCTTGCATCGTGCCTTTACCGTAGCTCGTTTGACCATATAAAGTAGCCGCTTTCTGCTCCTTCACTGTTGCAGAGACCATTTCCGAAGCACTCGCACTGTATTCATTTATCAAAACATGCGTCAGTCCATTGAATTTACTCGATTGAAAAGTTGAGGGATAAGTCTTCGGTTTACTATTCTTTTCCCGTAATTGAAACGCATTTCCAACACCCGGAAAGAATCCTGCAATGTCCTGTGCAGCTGTTATGTAACCGCCACCGTTATCTCGCAAATCAACAATCCACCCATCTGCTCCACTTAATGATCGAATTGCTTTGTCCATTTCTTTCGTGGATTCCAACGCAAAGCTATTCAGGCGAATGTATGCGATATTGCCACCAAGCATTTCATATTCAACGTTCGGTAGCATAATCTCTTCCCGCGTCAGTTTTTTCGTAAAGGGAGCCGCTTGACCAATCCGTTTAATCGTTAACGTGACCATCGTTTTTTCTTCTCCACTAATTAACGATATTGCTGTCTGAATCGACTTCCCTACGATACTTTTTCCATTTACATGCGTTATCAAATCGCCCGACTGTATTTCCGCGCGATCTGCAGGTCCACTCGGAATAACTGAAATGACTTTTATGCCTTTCAAATCCTCTTCAAGTACAACACCGATACCAACAATCCTCTGCTCTATTCCATCCACGAATCCTTGGTACTCCTTCGCGCTCATATAGACAGAATGGGGATCCAGATATTGCGTGATTTCCTTAACTGACCCCTTCGACAGCACCGATTCCGGCACCTCATCGACATAATAGTCCCGAATCAATTGACGGACCTCATCAAGCGGTTCCGCTGAAGCAGATGTTACCTGCGGAAGAAATACAAATAGCATAGCTACTAAAAACATATATAATTTCAGGTTTATCCTCACGATATTCATCCCTCTTTTCTTTTCCAGTTTCTACTAGTATAACGCTTTTATGTACCAGTCACCAAGGCAAATAATAACTATTCAGATAACGAGTTTCAAATAAAAAAATACCTAAGCAACATCCAAAGATGCAGCCCAAGTACTTCACTTGCAACTTATCTACCATGTAATTGACATTAATGTGCTGTATAGTATGAAGCACTACTACCCAATTATTGGAGGTCCCACTATGCAAAAATGGATACCACGAATGGGCATGCTACTTCTTACACTCATTGCTACAGGATGCAGCCCTGACAAAGATCAGATACCTGAGGGTAAAACTGATCCAGTAGAAAATCTGACACCAACAAGTGAAACCGTCTCTGAAAGCGCTTGGGAAGGAGATTGGATTTTCCTCAGTGACACGATACTCGGTACATTACACATTACGGATAACGATGAAACTGAATTCAACTACAAAATGAGCGGCTCACAGCCAACTACTGAAAACGCTTCTCCGGTATCACTTACCTATGAGGGTACTGGGAAAATTGTCGGGAATACAGCTCAAGCCACTTGCGAACCTATTGCGGACTGCAAAATGACAATTGAGATGAACGGCTCAATGCTCAAACTAACCATTAGTAACGAAATTACAGACGGATCTGAACTGAAACTTAGCGGCGAATACAAAAAATCTACTTCTATAGGACAAGCACCAATGTTTCAGATGAAAAATGATCAATTCCAAATCTACGGTATTCTACAAGGCGATAATCCGTCGGAAGTAAAATCCACACTAGGCAACCCCGAATCAGAAGGCCCTGACGAATTAATGCATACGGGTTGGAATCAGCAGTACCCTGCAAAAGAACTGGTCGTCACTTATTACGATGACTGGGTTGAAACAATCTCTATCACAACAACTAAAGACGCGCTTGAATCGGAAATTGCAGAGCACTTTGAAGGCGAGCGTTATCGCAATAAAGACGGTACCGAATATTTACTGGTACCAAAAAATGAAAGTCTTTTATTTTATCGTCCAAACGAAGATGATCCAACAAAAATCAATGTTCTCGTCACAGTAGCAGACGAAAATTTCTATTATAACTTGGAGCTCGGTGAAATTTCCAAGGTAGAATAATCAACAAAGAAAGTCAGCCAACTCTCAAAGTTGGCTGACTTTCTTTTGCATTTTCGAATTGACTTGTTCACAGTCACCAACTTAGTTCAGACACTATTACAACAACTAAAAATTAGGAACTTACATTAATTCTTCTCAACTGTCGAAGTCACATCTGTTTTTACTTCGTGATCTTTCTGTCGAAATTTCGGGTAACCGATTAAAATAGCAACAGCTCCACAAATCCCGATTAAAACCGGATAAAACGAGTAAGGAATAATACTAACTGGTGAAATAGCAGCTAGTCCAGCGGCTGCAAGCATTTGAGCCCCATAAGGCAAAATCCCCTGCCAACTACTTGCGAACATATCAAGCAAACTAGCTGACTTTCTTGGGTCAATATCATATTCATCAGCGATACTTTTTGCTAAAGGACCTGCAATGATAATTGAAATTGTATTATTCGCAGTGGCGATATTGGTCATACTGACTAAACCAGCAATCCCAAACTCAGCCCCTTTTTTCGATTTAATTTTGCCCATAATGACATATAACAGATAATCAATACCGCCGTTATGTTTGATAATCTCAACGACGCCACCGATTAAGATCGCAATAATTGCTAAATCCTCCATACTAATGATTCCTTTAGCAACTGTTTGTAAAAAAACACCGAAACTGTAGGATCCATCAATCATCCCGATAATTCCTGCAAAAATTGTTCCACCCACCAATACGACCAGCACATGTGCTCCTAATAGCGCCGCCACAAAAACAGCGATATAAGGGAGTATTTTCAATAAATTATACTGATAGTCTCCACTCATAGTTGCTGTGTTCCCTTGTGTGATTACGCCAAGAATTAGCGCTGTAATGATTGCTCCGGGCAATACAATTAAAAAATTCACTTTAAACTTGTCTTTCATTTTTACATTTTGTGTCCTAACCGCCGCAATTGTCGTGTCTGAAATCATCGACAAGTTATCACCAAACATAGCACCACCGATTACAGTAGCCATCGCCAATGGCAGTGGGATACCCGTTTGACTCGCAATCCCAATACCAATTGGTGCCAATGCAACAACCGTCCCCATTGACGTTCCCATCGAAATTGAAATAAAGCAACCGATAATGAACAGACCAACCATTAACAAATTCGTAGGTAATAGCGATAAGCCAAGGTTAACAGTAGATTCAACTGCCCCCATTCCACTAGCAACTGCCGAAAACGCGCCCGCTAAAATAAAGATGATAGCCATTAATATAATATTCGGATGGCCTGCGCCTCTTGTAAAAGTCTCCACTTTACTGGACAACGTTTCTTTTCTATTCATCATCAAAGCGATAGTCGCTGCAATTAGTATCGCTACATTCAATGGCATATTTGAAAAGTCTTTTGTAAAAATTCCCGTGCCGATAAATAGCAACACAAAAACAAGTAATGGGAAAAGCGCAAAGGGATTTCCCTTTTTCACTTTAAGTTTCGTCATAAATATTCCTCCTAGTAGCCTGCCGAAATCCCAGAACTTACTGAAAACATAGTATTTCTATATGGATTGCTGATGACTATCGTATCTTGCTTTCTTAGCGATGTCAACTCGGTCTCCATTAATTTCTGAATTGTGATATAAGTCTGTTTACTTTACTGGTTGAGTTGTGATAGATTAGATGACAAACATGGGAGGATGAGTGAAATGGCAGTGGTGGAAAGTTTTTTATTGGATCACACGAAAGTAAAAGCCCCTTATGTACGTTTAGCTGGAACGGAACAACACGAGACAGGAAGCACTCTTCAAAAATACGACTTACGATTTTTGCAACCTAACCAAGACGCAATGCCAACTTCAGCTGTTCATACGCTAGAACATTTGCTTGCTACCTATTTACGGGACGAACTAAAGGGGATCGTTGATGTCTCGCCGATGGGATGCAGAACAGGGTTTTACATGATCATTTGGAATGAGCACGAGCCTAAGGAAGTCGCTGCTGCCTTAACAACAGTTCTCGAGAAGGTAGTAACAACTGAACACATTCCCGCCGTTTCTGCACTCGAATGTGGCAATTATAGAGACCATTCACTGTTCGCAGCGCAAGAGTATGCAAAGTTGGTCCTTGCAGGGGGATTAAGTGATGACCCATTCCGCGCTTAAATGGTAATAAATCACGTACCTTACTGATTTTCACGCTAAAGTTCGGTATCTAAAAATCTAAAATGAGGTTGTCCAAAAGTTGAATTTGCGGGCAACCTCTTTAGACTGAATCTTTGACCCTAATACTTCATAAGTGTTAGGCTTTTGTTGTGCCAACTAATTCGGCAAACATAGAGGAGGTCCTACAATGACACAGGGTAAACAACAAGAAATTCACTTGGCTAATCGTCCAAAAGGAATGCCTTCGAAAGAAGATTTTAATTTTGTGGAGAGTTCAGTTCCCTCCCCAAATGAGAATGAAATTTTAGTACGGACACTTTATTTATCCGTTGACCCTTACATGCGCGGAAGAATGCAAGATACCAAGTCCTATATTGCTCCATTTGAATTAAATAAGGTCATCGTTGGAGGAGTCGTAGCCGAAGTAGTTGAATCCCGGTCAAACGCCTTCAAACAAGGTGACGTGGTAGTTGGAAACCTTAGCTGGGCTGAATACACTGTAGCCAGTGAACGAGAAATCCGAAAAGTCGATCCGAAAATGGCTCCTGTTTCTACCCATTTAGGGATTTTGGGCATGACGGGCTTAACAGCCTATTTTGGATTGCTTGATATCGGAAAACCGCAAGAAGGTGAAACCGTCGTCGTTTCCGGTGCCGCCGGAGCAGTTGGCTCAGTAGTTGGACAAATCGCTAAAATTAAAGGTGCCAAAGTTGTAGGCATTGCCGGTTCAGATGAAAAAATTGACTACTTACTAAATGAGCTTGGCTTTGATGCAGCTGTTAATTATAAAAAAGATAATTTTCAAGAAGACCTTAAAAATGCCCTACCAGACGGAGTAGATGTGTATTTCGATAATGTTGGCGGCGACGTTTCAGATGCTGTTTTTAAATTATTAAATAGGAATGCCCGAATTCCATTATGCGGAGCAATTTCTTCCTATAATGCGGAAGGTAAAGATTCAGGCCCCCGCATCCAGTCAGCTATGATCAAAACAAGCACACTTATGAAAGGCTTCACACTCGGAGATTACGCTGCTAATTTCAGTGTTGGAGCTACTGAATTAAGTACATGGCTACAACAAGGTAAGCTGAAATACGAGGAGACAATTGTTGAAGGCTTTGAAAATACACCAGAAGCATTTCTCGGTTTATTCAAAGGAACGAACCTTGGTAAGCAGCTTGTAAAAGTTGCTGATCCTGAATATGCGGAACTTTAATCGTTTTATGTTGTCACGTCTGTAGGTTAACCAAAAGTAACCAGTGACTAACTTAAGCATCTACTGGCGCTACGTATATAGTTGCCTTTGGATTGCTTTGGATAGAATGACTTCTATACGATTACCTCGATGTCTGGATATGTAGGGATGTGACTTTGTCGCATTCCTACATATTTTTTTAGGTAATCGTATTGTGGTTCATCACCCGTCGAACTGCACTTGCATAAGTACACGAAGCGCTAAAGCTCTTTGGGACGAAATAATAGAGGGGCATCTATGGAGAAAAGCCGCCAAAGATACAATTTTGACGGCTGATGCTTTCTTTATGGTTTTCTCTTTTTAACTTTTTTATAAATCAGTTATCCGTAATCTTATTTTACATTTTTAACAAGTAATACCTCTTCTCTTACAATACTGAGTCAATAGTATTACAAACCGCTAAAAACTGTAAATAGGCTGTATGATAGATATACGTTTAATTTTTGAGGAGCTTGTCTATGAATACAAAACGTTTATCCTGGGTGGATGTTACCAAAGGGTTTTTAATGATTCTTGTCGTCATAGGTCATTACCCAGGACAACTTGATTTTCCACTTGCCAAGTATATTTATTGGTTTCACATGCCAGCCTTTTTCATTTTAAGTGGTTTGTTCTTTAAGCCAGTTGTAGAAAAAGGACAAATGACACTTTCCATTTACAAACGCTTTATGCAATTGATTGTTCCCTATTTATTTTTCCTAGTAAGCATAACGCTCATTCGTTATGGGATAGAAATTGGTTCAGGCAATAGGGATTTATCGTGGTATGCAAATGATCTATGGACTCTTGCTATCGGAGGGCGTTTTGCACGTGGTGCGTACGGTGTGTTCTGGTTTGTAACGACGTTATTCTTTACCTACTTGTTCTTCTTATGGATGACAAAATACTTTAGTCGCACGAAACAAATCGCTATTTTAGCTATCTTTTATATAATTGCCCATATTGAAAGTTTGTTTGCAATGCGCGTAATTGGAGGTGCGCCCGATACAGCCTCGCAATCGATTCCAATGATTTGGAACATCGATGTTGCTCTTATGACAGTCGTCTATTTTGCACTTGGTTATTATATGAAGGCCATTTGGATGAACATTACGAAACGATGGTTAATTGCGGGATTGTTTGGCTGTGTAATGGCGGTTTTACTTGATAGCTTTAATATAATTGACTATCATTTAAGCATGAAATTTTTACGTTATGAACACTTTATTTTAGATTTGTTCATTCCACTGTCATTTACGCTTGTTTTGATTGGTGTATTTCAACTCATCACCTCTCGAATGTCACTCAAATGGCTGCAAAAAATCGAAAAACATTCACTAACCATTATGTACTTGCACATCTTTACAGACATTCTACTAAATGATTATTTCACGTATGGCATTATTGGATTCACAGCTTTCGGTTTAATCATTCCAGTCGTTGCTTCCATTCTCATTCAAAAATTGATGCCACACGGAAAATTATTCCTCGGCGGATTCTCACCAAAAAAAACAAAATCCACTGCGAATCCAGCAACAATCCCATAAAGTTAATCTTTAATCAGTGGGGGCCTTCATCGCCCACTGATTGTTAGTTTAACCATTCGGGCTTTTCCCATCTCTACTTCCCTTTAATACTGGGGTAGACTTGTATACTTCTCGGCATTCATGCGTATACTACTAGTCACAGAGAGGCGGCACTCCTCTGTCCCGCCCGGGGGCACTTTCGACGGAAGGTGAAAAAGAATACCAAGCATAATCCGACTGGAGATTTTCCAGTAGTGCCGCGTAATACATAACCTAAGGGCACAAAAACCAGCCATTCACAAAAGAGGCCAAGAAAAAGTCTACGATTATTGATTGATCTAAGATTTGTCCATTCTACACGCTTTGGCGCTTTGTGGATGCCTCCCACGATAAGCCGGGCAGAAAATCACTGCTGGGGAGGGATTGAACTGCATCCCTCCTTTGTCTTATCGCTCCGGCTACCCGGTGTCCAGTTATTGGACACTTGTAAGGCGCCTTCGCTGGTTATTCCTAGGCACTTTCAGGACATCTACCTCATTAGTATAGTGTCTATAGAAAACAAGCGAGCCTTTCCTCGATAAAATCTAGGAAAGGCTCGCTTCTTTGTTTTTCACTTTATACAGTTGCACATAAAAATTATCCAATAAATGTAATTACAACTTCCCCATCAATATTTACAACTTCAATCAGTTCCTCATTGAACAGATACGGTGTATCGTTTTTGTCTTGGGGTGCTACTGCCTCGTAGCTATTCTTAACAGATAAAACCTGAAAAGTAACTGGAATATAGCGACCTTTATTTAACGTTTTCATATTCCCCATCAAAAATATTTCTTTGCTGGAAACAGCAAAACTCAGATGTCCTACTACTTTATTCAAATTACCCGACACTAATTTCACGTCTTGCAGTAAAGATATAATGCATAAAATAAAATCATTGATTATTTCCATCGGCAATTTCTCGAAACCGTTTTTCAAAAATAACGTATTAAAACCGTTCCTTATTTCTTTGAACGAGAAAATATCCTCTATTTTCTTTGCCTTCACACCATTACCCAAATTAGTGATGATTCGCTTGCACTCTTCCAAGTACTCACTTACATACCCCGTACTGTTTTCCCTTTGCGCTATAAAATTGGCAAGTTCTTTAATACTTTCAATACCATGTGCATCTTCTTTAACCAACATCATAAAGCTATAAAAGTCTTTTTCATCAAAGCTTCTCTCACTAAACTTGTTGTAGTAGTGTGCAAATAACTGCTGTTCTTTCTTATCCACGATGCTTCCACCCTTTTCAAATTTCTTTTGCGTATCTCTACTATAATCATAACACGTTCCGGAACATACTTTCTATATCGTATCTGAATTGACTCATTGAGAGAAGCGCAAGACCCAAAGTCCTTTTAATGACACTGCTCTAGGTATGGATTGAGTAATTCCATTCCATGCTGCTTGAGCCTGCAGGATGCAGGTCATGCAGTGGGGAGGGATTGGCCTACATCCCTCCTTGTTGCGACACGACGTCGCGAACTTAGACTGCCTACCTGACTTCGGCTACCCGGTGTCCGAAAGGGATTTACTACCGAGGAATAGTAAAAGTGATTTTCAAGCTCTGCCTTTTTGAAGGCTACTCGTACATTCTTTTCTTCACAAAAAACCAGCCCTTTACATTCCAAGGCTGGCCTCATTTAGCTTTATGCGCTATGAACAAGCTTACTATCCGCTAGTAATTTCTGCTCTTCTTGAATCTGTTCTTTGAAAAACTGTATAGCAATTTGATTGAACTCGTTATGCTTCTCTATGTTACACACATGGCCGCATTGCTCAATGATATGCAAAGAAGCATATTTATCCTTCACAGTATCTTCTTTGACAGGACCAAGAAACATATAGTCTTGATCGCCCATGATGTACATTTTAGGGATTTCATGTTTTTCACTGTCTATTCGTGGATAAATAGTACAAACCTTAGCTGCGAATCTATACCATTTAATAAACCCTTTTTGACGGATTTTCTTTGCTTCTTGGATGAAAACGTCTCTTGATTTCTTATGGTGTGCTTTAGGCATAAGAATCATTGCAAATGTTTTATAGAGCCACATATATGGGACTGCATTTTTAACCAAATTTCCAGTTCTCAGAATCACTTTTGCAACACTAGTTAACCGGATAATCGCCCCGCCTAAAATCATGCTTTTAATCCTGCTCGGAGCGTAAATATGCATCGCATGTAATACGACTGAACCCAAACTGATCCCTGCAAAATGAGCCTTTTTAATAGCTAAAAAGTCCAGCACCGTAACAACGTCTTTGGATAAAACTTCAGGTGTGTATGTCAGCACTTCAGGTTCATAATCTACAGAACCACCGTGATCTCTTAAGTCAATGAAGAGAAGATTGAAATGCTTTTTAAACTCTTTCACTTGTTTATACCATATATTTGAATTTCCGCCCAATCCATGAAGGAATACAACCCATTCATGTTGTGGACTTAAAATATGCGCTTCATAATGTAACAACTTTAATTTACCCTCTTCCCTTTAGGCCAATCTATAGAAGCAAACAGCTATTAGCGAATTTTGTCGATTTTCATTATGTTATGAATACTATTCTAATTCATTCGCCCACAAATGTCTTGTGCTAGCCTAAAAGAATATCCTTTGAGTCTACTCCTCTACTTTTTATTGACACAAAGAAAGAAACTTGCAAGGCAGGACCGCAAAGTGGCGCTGTTTTCCTGGTAAGAATGCAGTTTAGCCCTTCCTAACTGGGCCAACTTATGACCCGAACGTCTTGTACTGGAGCCTAGTACTAGTCCAGGGTGGAACATACATACTTACTTATCTTCAAAAAAAGACCAGACATTTAAGTACATGTCTGGTCTTTCTCCACTAGTAAATTATTATGGCATTCTAAATAAATTCCTAAGAATTAAAACGTACATCTATTATAGCGCTGCTTCCACATACCCTGGCTTTTCTAACAATCTAAATATATTATTTTTATATTCTTCAACCCCTGGCTGGTCAAAAGGATTTTGGCCCTGCAAGTAAGCGCTCATTGCACATGACAGTTGGAAGAAATATATTAAATAACCTATATGATAGGCATCTTGTTTAGCCACTTCAAGACGTAGTACGGGTACGCCTCCATCTTTGTGTGCTTCCATAGCCCCATGCATCATTACTTCATTAATTTCATTTACTGTTTTATCGGAGAGATAATTCAGTCCATCTACATCAGCTTTAGATGAAGGTATTGCATAATCCTCTGCGTCTTCTGTGAAGTGGACAAACGTTTCAAAGAGCATCCGTTGACCATCTTGGACATATTGGCCAAGGGAATGTAAATCGGTTGGATATGCGACGGCTGCTGGGAAGATACCGTTTCCACCCTTCCCTTCACTTTCACCAAAGAGCTGCTTCCACCATTCATTGAACATTTCAAAGTTCGGAGAAAAGCTCGCTAAAATCTCCACATTGTACCCTTCCGATAACAGTAGACTTCGTAATGAAGCATACTGATAAGCAATATTCGAACCAATATTCTCGCTCGACAGGTCGTGAACAGCTTCTTTTGCTCCTGCAAGGAGTTGTTTAATATCGACCCCAGCTACTGCAAGTGGGAGTAGTCCAACTGGCGTAAGAACGGAATAGCGACCGCCAATATCATCTGGTATAACAAAAGTCCTGAATCCTGAACGTATAGCCAATTCCCTCAGTGCACCTTCTGATTTATCGGTAATTGCAACAATCCGCTCGCTTGCTGATGAACCATAGCGGTTTTCCATAAATTCAAGCAGAATTCGGAAAGCGATAGCAGGTTCCGTTGTTGTTCCAGATTTTGAAATCACAATAATCGCAACTTCTTTTCGGCCCATATAACTTAATAATTGTTTCATATACGCTCCACTTAAATTCTGGCCCGCAAAAATAACTTCAGGATCATCCGACTTTCTTTCGAAATACGGTGATAGTGCATCTTGAATGGCTTTCGCTCCTAAATAAGAACCTCCGATACCTATTACAACCACTAACTCCGCATTTTCGCGCAACTTGTTCGCTGCATCCAAGGTTTCTTCAAGTTCATGTAACGGAAGCTCGTTAGGGTAATTCTTCCACCCCAAATAATCTGCACCTTCAGAAGTCCCTTTGTTCATTTTCTGATGGATTTTCTTCACACGCGTATCAAAAAGTTCCTCAAGCACACTTACAGCTATTTGTGTCTGATTTAATGTTAACGGGATTGCCAATTCAACATTCTCCCCTTCTAAATGGATAGTCAATTTGAGGCCGAAGTAACGTTGAATAACACGCATGACGACTTCTTTTATGTTTACTAACTGAAAGCAATGAAGCAGTTTGTAATTCCTTTTATAAAAAGGAGCTACCTCCATTATGCCCAAGAACCTCTATAACTTCAATCCGAATTTTATATCTGACATCTTTGCGAGATAAACACAAAAAAAAAAATCAGACATCCCCTTATATGTCTGATCTTCACTTTAGTATTATGAAATTGCCGTGAATTTATATCGAAGTATTGAAGACGACTTATCAACCGAGATCCAGCGTCTTACAAGGATCAGCTGAAGCGTTATTAAATGGAATCATTCAATCTACACATTCCACAACTATATACATGATAATCATTTTACAACATATGCATTCTCACTTTCAACACCAGTTGCTGACACAGAAGTGATCCCATAGGTATATTGTTTATTGCGTTTTGCTGTCTTATCTAAGAACACTGTAATTCCTTTCGTATTATAGACAACATCCACGATATTTCTTGGATCTTGATACGAACCTACTTCGTTTCCTTCAAAACGATAAATTACATACTTCCTTGGAGGGTTACTATTTTCATCCCTGATGATGAGCTTCATTCCAGCTGCATCCCTGTTTGCTTGTACTGATGTGGGCTCTACCGGAATAGCCATATTATCCCAAGGAGTTGCAGGAGTTAAAGCCGTATAATTATATAGTTGCTGTTTAAGGACTGTTGCATAACCAAGCGGATTTTTTTGTATACTTCTCAAGGAAAAGTGCATTTGACCCGCCACTATTTGGTTAACTCTGTTAGCGAATACTTGGCTTGGCAACTCCATTTTATTTTTCCATGCTTTATCGGCGTCATTGCCGACTTTATAATCAGCTAGACCAATATATAAATTAACGGGATGCACATCGGCATACGTTTGTACCTCAGCGCTCCACCAGTCTAATAGAGTCGAATACCTAGCTACTGAAAACGTATTAGACCAGTAAATTTGCGGCGTAATATAATCGATACTACCATCTTTAATCCACTGTCTTGTGTCTGCATATAGGTCATCATAATTAGTTACACCCGCTCGTGTATTACTTCCAGTAGGGTCCTGTGACCGATTACGCCAAACCCCAAATGGCGAAATTCCAAATTGCACATGTGGTTTAATCGTTTTAATAGATGAATAGACTCTTTTGACAAGTCGGTTTACGTTATCTCGACGCCAATCACTATTTTTTTTGAATGAAGCCCCATACTTCTTGAATGCAGCTTGATCAGGGAAAACTTCATTTTTAATTTTATAAGGATAAAAATAATCATCCATATGAACAGCATCAATATCATATTTAGCTACTAATTCTTCAACTGTAGAAATTAAATAATTTTGCACTTCCGGAAGACCAGGATTCAAATAATACTGCTTCCCGTATTTAACTACCCACTTTGGGTTTGTGCGAGCTACATTATTGGGCGCGAGACTTGCTAATGTTTGCCCCGGCATCGTTACTCGATAAGGGTTGATCCACGCATGTAGCTCCATACCACGTTTATGCGCTTCATTAATCATTATTAATAAAGGATCATAACCAGGGTTTTTCCCTTGTTTCCCCCCTGTTATATAGGATGACCATGGCGCCAACTTCGAAGGATATAAAGCATCATTTGTTGGTTTTACTTGATAAATGACTGCATTGAATTTATTAGCTTTCAATTGATCCAATGTTTTCTGTACCCAAGCTGTATATTGAGCTACATTCATCCCAGGTTTCATATCCACATTTTGAACGGTTGCAATCCAAGCTGCACGCATCTCATTCTTAGGAGGCGTCACGCTCGCACCTTTAACTTGTAAAGGAAGTATTGATAGTAGTAGAACGAGTGTCGTAGCTACTGATAATGCAACTTTAAAAAATTGTTTTTTCATCATAAAAAAACTTCCTTCCTTTATCTTTTTAATCCACAACACTAATAAAGTTAATCTTCAATCAGAGAGGTGTTCTTCATCCCCCACGGATTGTTAGTTTAACGATTTGGGCTTTTACAGGCAGTTAATGTGGGATTAATAGACTTATGGGTCTATTTTAGAAAATGGTATTACTGGTACAAGTACACCAAAGAATATAAAAAAAGGAGATTAGTAATATAATTGTCTTAGTTTGTTAGTTTCCCGAGTACAGGTTCATTTAGATTTCTTTGGATTGAATGACTTCTATACCAGTACCGAGATTTCTTGATCACCCCTTGGCCGCCGCTTGTATAGTTGCGCTTCTGGATTTCTTTAGATTGAATGACTTCTAGTACGATTACCGAGTTGTCTGGATGTGTAGGGATGCGACTTTGTCGCATCCCTACACATTTTTTTCGGTAATCGTATGATTGTCCTTCATCCTTCGCGCTCCAAATGCATAAGTACACAGAGTGCTGAAGTTTTTTGGGACGAAAGAATAGCTGGCCTCACACCTGGAGAAAAGCCGCCAAAGATGCAATTTTGGCGGCTGATGCTTTCTCTAGGATTATATCCTATTTATTTTAAGGCTCTGTATGCACGATAATTTCCAAAAACTCCATTTGTGCAGCATTGCTCAAAATACTACTCAACCGATGCGACAATTGACTTTTATCATTTATACATAAAAAAATGCACCTCCAATTGTTAGATTGTCTCTAACCATCGGGGTGCAGTTCAAACATTGAAATAACAACGTTTGTGGCTTTTCGAAATGTTCCATAACTTTCATTTCGGAACGTTATTAGGTTGCATTTTGTATAATTAATTATTTTTTAAATCCTTGCTAATGCTTCTCATTTACTACTCATTATCTTGAATAGGTCTTATATTTAGAGGTAATAAACTACACACTTTTTCAAATGTCGAGAAATTTATATCCTCTGAAAAAATTCTCAATATAGTTCCAGCGTGTGGTAAAGAATATACAGTAATGCCATCTTCAAGATTTACGAGTCCAGGAATGTCCGAAAACCAGCCTTTTCCCTTCATTGTATCGCCAATAAAAAAACAATTCTTTTTCGTTGACCACAACACTATATCATCCATACCACTAATTACTTGTAACAACGGAAATATCCCGGAAAATTCTTTGCTGTTTTGAACTTCTAAAATGACTACATTACAATCACCTTCAAATCGTTGGGTAAAACATTTTCGTATTTGATGTTGAGTAACTTTTTCATCGAAAACTTCAAGAAATCCTTCAGTAACTTGAACACAAAAGTAGATGGGAAATGCTTTGATATTCTCCATCCATACACTTAATGTTTCGAACGGCATTTCATTCGATTCGGGGAAATAGCAATCATAGACGTATGGATTATTACTATTTAAATCAAAACGAATATAATTTTCCCAATCCTTTTTAAACATTTGTTGAATTTCACATATCATATAATAAACTCCTTTGAATTAACTTTTGGCTGTGTTTGCATTGTGGTATGCCTCGTTTAACAATCGTAATACTGTTCTAAAATTGAATACTAAGTCATCCATTGTTTTTATTGGTTTAACAAAGCCTACGTTACAATCCCTGCTCTACTCCCATCAGAGCTTGAACAAATCCGTCCCCTGATAGGCAACCATCGGCTTCCTCAATATCAAAATAAAAATGGTCAGTAATATCACCATAAATAAAACCATCAGCTTCCGTTTCTGTAACAAATGAAAAACCTCTTTAAACAAGTGGCTCCATATATTTATCACTCCTATGAATATTTTCGAAAAGAGTCACTTCTAGTCACACTTGCCCCTCAAGGGAGGGAGGAATGAACTACAATTCCCCCTTAAACCTGTCGTGATTATTTTAGCCAAAAGCGAGCCGGAAACGTACTAGTCCCAATGAAGACTTTTGCACCTAACTAATCGGGATCTAATACAAGCAAAGGGTTAATCAACAGACGCGGAATATCCAGCGTGATATTCCCCTACAAAACCAATCCATTCCTTAGTCAATTGCAAAGTGGATAAAAGCTTTTTAACCGTAAAAAAACCGCTTTATCGAGGCATTCTTTCCTTAACCAATATTGGTTTGGTTTGGTTTGGTTTGGTTTGGTTTGGTTTGGTTTGGTTTGGTTTGGTTTGGTTTGGTTTTGCCTCGTACATAGTTGCATTGTAATTTGAGTTGAGGTGGGACCCGACTTGTTGCTTTACGTTATTATACTTTT